>JAATEY010000226.1 GCA_015655465.1 Gammaproteobacteria bacterium
CAGCTCGTCCATGCGCTCGCGCGTGGCGGCGTCCATGCCGAGGCTTTCCAGGTCCAGCCGTCCGGCCTGCTTGTCGAGGATACGCAGCACCACGCGTTCGCCATGCCCCGAAGGAATCGTGGAGACGCGGACATCCACTGCCCGGCCGGCGATGCGCAGGCTGATGCGGCCATCCTGCGGCAGGCGCTTCTCGGCGATGTCCAGCTTCGACATGACCTTGATGCGCGACACCACCAGCGTCGCCACGGCGCGCTTGGTCTGCAGCACCTCGCGCAGGATGCCGTCGACGCGAAACCGCACCACCATCCGGTTCTCGAAGGGCTCCACATGGATGTCGGAGGCGTTCTCGCGCACCGCCTGGCCCAGCACCGCATTGATCAGGCGGATGATGGGCGCGTCGTCGTCGCTTTCCAGCAGGTCGGCCTGCTCGGGCAGGTCCTGCGCCAGATATGCAAGATCGGTGTCGCCTTCCAGGCCGCTCACCATTTCCAGCGATGCGCCGCCGCCCTCATAGGTCACACGCAGCAGCTGGTCGAACTCCTCATCGGAAACGCGTTCGAGCTGCAGCGGCAGCCGCAGCATCCGGCGCGCTTCGGCCACGGCGTTCGGATTGGCATCCCGGCGCAGCGCGCACAGGGCTACGCCTTCACGCATCTCGCGCAGCACCAGGCCGTGCCGTTTGGCAAACGCAAAGGGCAGGGTGCGCGAGGCCGGACTCAGCGTGACGACACTGGCGTTCACGGCTTCGCGGGTGCTCCGGCCGGTGCCGGTGGTGGTGCAGGCGGTGGTGCGGAGTAATCAGGCAACTCCGGGGGCGTTGCGGAAGGCAGCAGCGGCAGGATTTCCTTCCTGCTGTTCTGCAGGCGCTGCATTTCCTCGAGTTCGTGAAGCTTGGTGTTGGTCACGGCGCTTGCCTGCAGGGCGTCGCGCAATATCTCGGGCCTGATGAATATCATCAGGTTGGTCTTGTCGCGCTTGCGGCTGCGTGTCCGGAAGAGCTCGCCGAGCAGCGGAATGCGGCCCAGCAATGGCACCCGGCTTTCCGACTGGTCATTGCCATCGCTCTTCATGCCGCCGATCACGATGGTGGTGCCAGTGTGCGCCCTCACCGTGGTCTTCACCGATCGCGTGCTGATGATCGAGCTTCCTCCGTCGCCTGTCTGGCCTGTCAGTGTCGAGTCCTCCAGGTCGATCTTCAGGATCACCTCATCGGTGCCCGGAATTATCTGCGGCGTCACCTTCAATGTCGTGCCGACATCCTTGCGTTGCACCGTGCTGAACGGGTTCACGTTGCCGCCGGTGCCACCGCCGGCATTGGTGTACTGGCCCGAGAGGAATGGCACGTTCTTGCCCGAATTCATCACCGCTTCCTGATTGTTCGTCGCGGTCGTGGAAGGCTTGCCGATCACGTTGGAAGTGCCGTCCGTCTGCAATGCGCGAACCATGGCTGCAATGTTGCCGCTGTCGCGCAGCCGGCCGACACCGAACGTGGTCCCCGTCGGTATCTGGGCCGGGTCCGTCACGGAATCGGGGTTTGCAACGATCTGGGCGAGGTTGACGATGGATGAGCCGCCGATGGGCGAAATGAAGCCACCGACAGGTATGCCGCTGCCGTCTCCGAACATGGCCCAGTTCACGCCGAGTTCGGCTGCCCGGTGGTCATTCACTTCCGCGATGACGGCTTCGATGAACACCTGCGGCAGCGGAATATCCAGCTCATCGATGATGGCCAGCAGCGACAGCATCGTCCGGGGCGGCGCAGTAATGATGAGCTGGTTGGTCTGCTTGTCCGGCAGGATCGTCACACTGCGATCGGCAACGGCAGACGCTGAAGTTGCTGCTGCGCCTGCCCCTGCGCCCCCGGCTGCACCGGTCGTGACCCCGGATACCTGCGCCTTCAGCGTGGCGGTGATTTCATCCGCATTCGCATATTTCAGTTTGATTACCCGCGTGCCGCCGCCGTTGCTTACGGGCGCGTCGAGAGACTCCACCCATGCGGCAATGCGCAGGCGCTGTGCGGGGTCGCCGCTGACCAGCACGCTGTTGGTACGGTCGTCTGCAATCACGCGCGGCACCGTGCCGCCGGCTGCATCGGCAGGTTGCCCGGCCGTGAGCGAAGAGATCGTGCGCGCGACTTCCGAAGCGACGGCATTCTCCAGCGCAATCTTGTCCACGCTTGCGTTGCTGGACTGGTCCACCCGGGCCAGCAGGCGCTGGATCTTCGCCACGTTGCTGGCGCGGTCGGTAATGAACATGGAGTTGGTTCCGGGCACCGAGTTCAACTGGCCAGCCTGGGTAAGCAGCGGCCGCAGCGTCGTGGACAACTGGAGGGCATTGATATTCTTGGATTCCAGTACCGTGGTGACCATTTCATCGGCGCCCATGTTCAGGTTTGCCGGCAGGTCATTGCCCGGCAGGCGCATCGCCACCGACTCCGGCACGATCTTCACCACATTGCCTGAAGGTACGGCGGCAAAGCCGTACACCTGCAGAACCGACAGGAACAGGTCGTAGAATTGCCGCGGGGTAAGGCCCGTTCCTGAAGGCGGGTTCCTGAGGGTGATGAGCCCGCGCACCCGCTGGTCGAGAATGAACCGGACGCCGGTTGCAGCACTCACTGCATCCGCAACCACCGCGATTTCCACGTTCTCGTAACTCGACTTGATTCTCTCGCTGGATGAGCGCGGCGTAGTCTGCGCACCTGCCAGCGTCGAGCACAGCAGCAGCAACCCCAGCTGGGCGAGCCTTGGGGGACGATGTTTCATTGATTACCTCGCACTTTCTGGTCCGGGCGGCTCGCCCGCGGCTGTAGGGGCTGGTGCAGGCGCAGTTGCCTGTTGCGCCAGCCGTTCTGCTTCATTCGCGATTTCCGCCAGGTTCAGATGCAGTTCCTGCTGGGTACTGTTGCGCATCACGGTGATGTGCGCCTCGGCCGCAGTGCTCAGCGTGTTGAATATCTCTTCACTTCTGGTCCGGTCTTCGAGCGGCGTGCCGTTGATGGCGGTCACCAGATCGCCGGCTTTCAGGCCAAGCCGGTTGAACGCCTGGGCGTTGGCGCCGGGATACACCTTCATGCCGCTGAGCTTGCCATTCACGAATTGTGGCGTACGCGACAGGACCTGGTTGAGTATGCCCGGGTTTTCGCGGATCACCTGCTGCACACGCTGCACGGGCACGGCACCATTGAAGGCAACGGGGGGCGGCGGTGGCGGGGGGGGGGTGCCGGCACGGGGCGGCAACAGCAGGGCTTCGATGGTGCCGCCGCGGTCCAGCAGCACCTTGTCCTGGTAGACCTCATGCAACAGCGCTCCGCCGGGCAGCGCGGCGCCAACCAGGTAGAACTTGATGTCGGTGTTCGAAGTTCCAATCATGGCATAGCCACGCTTCGGGTTGTCGTAAGCGCCTACGCCGCCCAGTGTCAGCGGCATGCTGGTCACCGGCGCATCGGCGGTTCCCGCAGCCGGGGGGCTCTTCCCGAACAGGTTGGCGCGCAGGATCGCGGGCACGTCGACCACATTCCGGGTGGGAGCCGGGGCAGGTGGCGGCAACGCGGCGCTGGCTGCGGGAACCGGCGGCCCGGCCAGCTGCGACAGCAGCAGCGCGGCACGCACGCCCAGCAGCACCACGAGGGCTCCCGCCAGCAAACGTGGCGCACGGGCCATCAGCTGGCTTGCCAGCTCCCCGTTGAATCGCAGCGCGTAAGCACCGTTAGCCACTCAAAGTATTATGCTGTGCTTGTGATAGGGCCCTCAAGCATTTGTTTTGACTTCACATAGGCATCACATTTGGCGGACTTGTGTCGCCGGACAGCGACCCCATAATGGAGACAATGAGCGGGCAGGATGGACGAACGGAGCGCGACGGCCACACGGGGCTGGTCGCGGAGGAGGCTGCACCCGAAGTCAAGCAGCCTCCGCTGTACCGTGTAGTGTTGCTGAATGATGACTACACCCCGATGGCATTCGTGGTGGAAGTGCTGGAGCGGTTCTTTCGCATGGATCGCGAGACCGCCACCCGGGTCATGCTCGAGGTGCACGTCAAGGGCAAGGGTGTCTGCGGCGTGTTCACCTACGAGATCGCGGAGACCAAGGTGGCGCAGGTACTGGGTTATTCTCGTGACAACCAGCATCCACTGATGTGCACGCTGGAACAAGCCTGAGTTTCGGGCGGAGGGTATCGTGCTTTCATCTGAACTTGAAACCTGCCTCAACGGTGCATTCGCGCAGGCGCGCGAGGCCCGCCACGAATTCCTCACCGTGGAGCACCTGCTGCTGTCCATCCTCGAGACACCGCGGGTGCGGGAAATCCTCAAGGCCGGCGGTGCCGACCTGCGGCGCCTGGCCGAGGAATTGCACCAGCACATCGAAGACACCACGCCGCGCCTCAAGCAGGGCGAGGACGAACGCGAAGTGCAGCCCACGCTGGGTTTCCAGCGGGTGTTGCAGCGTGCCGTGTTCCAGGTGCAGTCCGGCGGGCGCCGCGAAGTCGGTGCGGCCGACGTGCTGGTGGCAGTGTTCAGCGAGAAGCAGAGCCACGCGGTGTTCCTGCTGGCGCGCAACGAGATCACCCGCCTGTTCGTCACCCAGTACATCTCGCACGGCCTGCCCCGCAATCCCGACGAGAAGGCGCCGCGTGAAGAAGGCGCCGCCGAAGGCGAGCGCGAACCCGAAGGCGGCAGCGCGCTCGACAAATACGCCGTCAACCTGAATCGCATGGCGCTGGATGGGCGCATCGATCCGCTGGTGGGCCGCAAGCTCGAAATCGAACGCACCATCGAGATCCTGTGCCGGCGCCGCAAGAACAACCCGCTGTACGTGGGCGAGGCGGGCGTGGGCAAGACCGCCATCGTCGAAGGTCTGGCGCGGCTCATCGTCGAAGGCAAGGTGCCTGATGCGCTGGCCGACAGCGTCAACTATTCTCTGGATATGGGCAGCCTGCTGGCCGGCACCAAGTACCGCGGCGATTTCGAAAAGCGGCTGAAGGCGGTGATCACCGAGATCCGCAAGCAGCCCGGTGCCGTGCTGTTCATCGACGAGATCCACACGCTGATCGGCGCGGGTGCCACCTCCGGCGGTGTCATGGACGCCTCCAACCTGATCAAGCCGGCGCTCACCAGTGGCGAGCTGCGCTGCATCGGTTCCACCACCTACCAGGAATTCCGCGGCATCTTCGAGAAGGATCACGCGCTGTCGCGCCGCTTCCAGAAGATCGACGTGGTCGAGCCCACCGTGCCCGAAACCATCGAGATCCTGCATGGCCTCAAGCCGCGCTACGAAGAGCATCACGGCGTGCGCTACACCGATGAAGCCATCAAGGGTGCCGCCGAGCTTGCCGCGCGCCACATCAATGATCGCCACATGCCGGACAAGGCCATCGACGTGGTGGATGAGGCCGGTTCCAGGCAGCGGCTGAAGCCCGTGGACCAGCGCAGCGGCGTGGTGGACCTGGGGCAGGTCGAGGAAGTGGTGGCGCGTATCGCGCGCATTCCCGCCAAGACCGTGTCCACTTCCGATCGCGAGGTACTGCGCAACCTGGAACGCAACCTGAAGCTCGTGATCTTCGGGCAGGACCAGGCCATCGAGGCGCTGGCCGCGTCCATCAAGATGGCGCGTTCCGGCCTGGGCGAAAAGACCAAGCCGGTGGGCAGCTTCCTGTTTGCTGGTCCCACCGGTGTGGGAAAAACCGAGGTCACGCGGCAGCTGGCCGCGACGCTGGGCGTGGAGTTCCTGCGCTTCGACATGTCGGAGTACATGGAGCGCCATACGGTCTCGCGCCTGATCGGCGCGCCGCCCGGCTATGTGGGCTTTGACCAGGGCGGGTTGCTCACCGAGGCGGTGGCCAGGCATCCGCATTGCGTGCTGCTGCTCGATGAAATCGAGAAGGCGCATCCCGACGTGTTCAACCTGCTGCTGCAGGTGATGGACCACGGCGCGCTCACCGACAACAACGGCCGCAAGACCGACTTCCGTCATGTAATCGTGGTGCTGACCACCAACGCCGGCGCGCAGGACATGAGTCGTGCCTCGATCGGCTTCACGCAGGCCGACAACACCAGCGACGGCATGGAGGCCATTCGCCGGCTGTTCACACCCGAGTTCCGCAATCGCCTCGACGCCATCATCCAGTTCGGACCGCTGTCGAAGCTGACCATCGAACGGGTGGTCGAGAAACTGCTGGTGGAGGTCGAAATGCAGCTGGAGCAGAAGGGCGTGCAGCTGTCGGTCGACGACGCCGCGCGCGGCTGGCTGGCCGAGCATGGCTATGATCCGCGCATGGGCGCAAGGCCGATGGCGCGGCTCATCCAGGAGCAGATCAAGCGGCCGCTGGCGGAGGAACTGCTGTTCGGCAAACTCGCCGAAGGCGGTGGCCAGGTGACGGTTTCGGTTGCCGAGGACGGCAAGTCGCTGCGGCTGGACAGTGTGGCGCTGGCGCGGCCGGTATTGCCGCAGCCGGCCTGAGGGCAGCTACTTGCCGCGGTAGACGATGCGTCCCTTGCTGAGGTCGTAAGGCGTCATCTCTACAGTGACCGCATCACCGGTGAGGATGCGGATGTAGTTCTTGCGCATCTTGCCGGAGATATGGGCGGTCACGATATGGCCGTTCTTCAGTTTCACGCGAAAAGTCGTGTTCGGCAGGGTCTCTGCTACTTCGCCTTCCATTTGAATCGCGTCGTCTATGGACATGTATTGCGTGCAACTGCCTGGGGGAAAGGCCGCGAATTCTGCATAAACCGGCCCCCCAAAGCAAATACGCCGCTGTCAATCCCGCAGGAAGGCCAGAAACTCGTGCCGCGGCAGGGGGCGGCTTCCCAGGCTGCGCAGGTGCGCCGAGGGCATCTGGCAGTCGATCAGCGCGATTCCGCGCTCGCCGCAGTGCTGCGCCAGCCACGCCAGCGCCACCTTGGAAGCATTGTCGTGGCGGCTGAACATCGATTCGCCACAGAACACCCGGCCGCTCCTGACGCCGTACAGGCCGCCCGCAA
This sequence comes from Gammaproteobacteria bacterium, assembly GCA_015655465.1. GTDB lineage: Bacteria > Pseudomonadota > Gammaproteobacteria > Steroidobacterales > Steroidobacteraceae > ZC4RG30. Next base: position 6,983 of record JAATEY010000226.1, read on the forward strand.
GTTCAGCGTCCTTCCAGACCTCGATGCTTGCTGCCACGCCGCACCGGTTGAGGGTGCAGTAGGCGGCCAGCATTTCGGGCGTTATCCAGGTACCGGCCTCCGGGCCCCGGGCCTGCGCGCAGCCAGCGATCACCGCCGGAAAGTCCTGGTTTTCCGTGACCGTGAATTCGCCGCGGTTGAGGCAGCGGCGCAGGCTGCGCGACACATGCAGCTCCGCGGGAAACAGCACTTCACGAGGATCCGGTGTCCACCACAGCACCGGTTCGCCGGGCGAATACCAGGGAAAGATGCCCTGCCGGTAGGCGGCCTGCAGCCGTTCCGCGGAAAGGTCGCCGCCGGCGGCCAGCAGGCCCGGAGGATCGTCGAGCGCCAGCGATACCGGCGGAAAGCGGTCCGGTGGATCGTCGGGGTGCAGCCAGCTGATCCGTTTCATATGCGGCGAAACGGGGTGTGGGCGGCAATGTCATCGGCATATGCCTCCACCGCCGCCTGTTCGCGCGACAGGAAGCCCGCGATGGCCTCGCGAAAGCGCGGGTCGGCAATGTAGTGCGCCGACCAGGTGTGGCTGGGCACGAAGCCGCGCACCACCTTGTGTTCACCCTGGGTGCCCGGTTCGAAGCGCGCCAGGCGGTGCTCGATGCAGTATTCGATGCCCTGGTGATAGCAGGCCTCGAAATGCAGGCTGTGGAAGTCACCGGTCGCGCCCCAATAGCGGCCGAACAGCGCATCGTCCGAGACGAAGAACACCGCCGCTGCCACCGGAGTGTTGCCGAGCAGCGCGAGCTTCACCATCAATGCATCGCCCAGCGTGCGCGCAATTTCGCTGAAGAACGCAAGGTTCAGATAGGGCTCATGGCCATGCAGCTGGAAGGTGCGGGCATGCACTTCGTGGACGAAGCGCAACTGCTCTGCACTGATCTCGCTGCCGTGCAGGGTCAGGAAGTGGACGCCGGCTTCCTCGCAGCGCCGCCGTTCGCGCCGCATCTGCTTGCGCTTTTCGGCGCGGAAAGTGGCGAGGTAGGTTTCGAAATCCGCATATCCCGCATTGTGCCAGTGGAACTGCACCGCACTGCGCAGCAGCCAGTTCCTGTCGGCAAACGCGGCACGTTCCGCTTCGCTGATGAACAGCGCGTGTGCGGAGGAAAGCTTTTGCTCCGCGCAGCGCGCAACCAGCGCTGCGATCAGCTGTCCACGCAGGGCGTCGGCAGGTCGCAACCGGTCCAGCAGCAGGCGCGCGCTGTTGACGGGTGAGAAGGGCACGGCGCACAGCAGCTTCGGGTAGTAGCGCAGGCCGCTGCGTTCATGGGCCTGCGCCCACGAGAAGTCGAACACGAACTCGCCCCAGGAATGGGCCTTGCGATAGGCCGGTGCAGCGGCGACGAGTTGCGCGCCGTCGAACAGCGCCAGATGCGCCGTGGTCCAGCCGGTGCCGGCACCCGTGCAGCCCGTGTGTTCCAGCGCCGCGAGGAATTCATGCCGCAGGAACGGGCATTGCGTGCCGGTGAGCGCATTCCACTGCGCGGCGGGCAGTGCGTCGATCGAGGAGATTTCACGGACCAGGAGCATGCAATCGGCTATTCGAGCGACTCCAGATAGCGGTCGGCGTCAAGCGCGGCCATGCAGCCGGAACCTGCCGAAGTGATGGCCTGGCGATACACCGAGTCGGCCACGTCGCCGGCTGCAAAGATTCCCGGGATGCTGGTGGCAGTGGCGTTGCCGTCCAGCCCGCTGTGCACCACGAGGTAGCCGCTGCGCATGTCGAGCTGGCCTGCAAACAGGCCGGTGTTGGGCGAGTGGCCGATGGCAATGAACACGCCGGTGACCGGCAGCGTTTCGGTGCCGGCATTGTCGGTGGCGCGGATCCGCAAGCCTGTCACACCGCTGTCATCACCGAGTATTTCGTCCACCGCATGATTCCAGCGGATGCTGACCCTGCCTTCGGCGACGCGCGCCAGCAGCCGGTCCTGCAGGATCTTCTCGCTGCGCAGCCGGTCGCGCCGGTGCACCAGCGTCACATGCGCCGCGATGTTCGACAGGTACAGCGCTTCCTCCACCGCGGTATTGCCACCGCCGATCACGGCCACCTGCTGCTTGCGGAAGAAGAATCCGTCGCAGGTGGCGCAGGCGGAGACACCCTTGCCCTTGAAGGCCTCTTCCGACGGCAGGCCCAGGTATTTCGCGGCCGCGCCGGTGGCGATGATCAGTGCATCGCAGGTATAGCGGGCGGAATCTCCCTCGAGTACGAATGGCCGTTCGGTGAGTCTTGCGGTGTGGATGTGGTCGTTCACGAGCCTGGTGTTGAAGCGCTCGGCGTGGCGCCGCATGCGGTCCATGAGGTCCGGTCCCTGCAGGCCCTCCACGTCGCCCGGCCAGTTGTCGACATCGGTGGTGGTCATCAGCTGGCCGCCTTGCTCGAGCCCGGTAATCAGCAGCGGCGAGCGATTGGCGCGTGCAGCGTAAACCGCGGCGCTGTAACCGGCGGGGCCGGATCCCAGGATGATCAGGCGGCTGTGGATGGTCGGCGTCATGTATAATTTCTCAAGGCCATTTGGATCGTTTGTCGCGCCCCCCTATTGTGCCGACAGGCGTCGCAAACTGCAGCGCGGAATCACCATGCAGCTTCAAGAGATCACGCTGACTTGACGCAGACTTCCTCCCTGTCCGGTGGGACACGCTTTACCCAGGCTGTTGTCAAGGCGGTCCGCGAGAGCGTGGCCATCCTGCTCGCCGTGCTGGCGCTGGTGCTGCTGGTCGCGCTGGCCAGCTATTCAGCCGGCGACCCGGGCTGGTCCTATTCCGGCGACGGCGGAGCAGTGCGCAATCGTGTCGGCCCGCTGGGCGCGGAGATTGCCGATGTGCTGCTGTTCCTGTTCGGCCGGCCGGCGTTCCTGCTGCCGGTCATGATGCTGGTGGCTGCGTGGCTCATCTTCCGCAACCGGATGGCGGAGCTTGCACCGGCAACGCGCATCAACGCCGCGGTCCGCGTGGGTGGATTCCTGCTGCTGCTCGCGGCAAGTTCGGGACTCACCAGCCTGCACTGGAGTCCGGGCGTGCTGCGCGAGGGCGCAGGCGGAGTGCTGGGCAAGTTCACCGGCCTGGGCCTGGCACAGGCCCTCAAGATGCTCGGTGCCACGCTGCTGCTGCTCGCGGCCTGGATGGCCGGCGCTGCCATCGCCTTTCATGTGTCCTGGCTTGCGGTCATCGATCGCCTCGGGGCCGGCTTCTGGTTCGGGGTCAACTGGCTGCAGGACTGGTGGGCTGCGCGCCGCAATCTTGCCGATGGCCTGGAGCGCAAGCGCGTGCGCCAGGAAGTGGTCAAGCAGGAGACAAAAAAGAAAACCACGCCGCGCATCGCGCCGGTCATCGAACAGCCGGCGCCCGCGGTCGAGAAGAGCGAACGCGCCGAGCAGGAACGTCAGGTGCCGCTGTTCGATCCACCC
>JAATEY010000029.1 GCA_015655465.1 Gammaproteobacteria bacterium
CACCACGCCGTAAAAATCCCGATGTTGCGTTGATCCGCTTCCGTCTGGCCGCGAATCATCAAGGCCGCTTGCCACCAGGAAATTCTGTTGCCGCGAGCAGTTTTTGATCCGTTCATGGTGTCAACCACCCTAATCTTTATGGCAAGGAAACTTTACAGATTAGAGTGTATGGGTACCTTAACTATGTGTCAAGTATCCATGACATCCCAACTGACGCGTTTTATGAGAATTGCGACCCAGCCGCCGTCACGATCCGCTCGATCCTCGCGCGCAGATGATCCGGATCGCCAGCGACATCCTGGTCCGGTATTCCTGCAGGCTTTCCGCGCTCGACTTCACGCCGCTCGAGACATCGAGCAGATGCGATGCCAGATCGCGCGCACTGAACCCATCGCGCTCCCAGGCGCGCATGGTGTCGGACTTCGCCAGCACGCCGGTCACGACGGCGCGCAACGCCTTTTCGAACCTGGAAAACAGCTCTGCCTCCTGGGTGCGTGCCGTTTCGAGCAGTTCGACGCGATTGGCGCGCGAGGACTGCTCGAGAGTATCCCGGCACAGAACCTCGAAGATCGCGAGCAGGGTCTGGGCCGTGGACTTGCCCGGACGGTTTGCGATGGCACGTACCTCGACCAGCATCCGTGAGGTGATGTGCTCCAGCGTCGCGTGGAACAGCGCCTCCTTGTTCTCGAACTGCAGATACAGCGTTTGCCGCGACACCCCCGCCGCTGCGGCGATGGCTTCCATGGATGCCTTCCGGTAACCGAACCGGTAGACAACCTGGGCCGCTGCGTCGCAGAGGCTCTGGTGGCGGGGTCCGCGGGAGACTGTTTTTGCCTCAGCCAAGTCTCCTCCTTTCGAGGTATTGAATACGCGCCGGAGCTGGTACAGACTTTACAACATCTGTCCTGTTTGTAAAGTTTTCCGGAGAGCGCCATGACAACCAGCTCACTCGCCCTGTGCCGATCGGAACATCCCGACCACTCCACGTCCCCACAATCCTCCGGCGGCCGCTTCCGCAACAAGGCCGCGCGCCTGCCCGGCCCCGCCCTGACGTGGAAGGACCTGTGGACCTTCTTCTTCGACAAGCCAGCGAACACGGTGCCGTCAGCTGCGCCGCAAGTGCTGCCCCTGACCCGCGCGGACCTCGACGCCGCGCCCGACCGCAGCCTGTTCCGCCTCGGCCACTCCACGCTGCTGATCAAGCTGCGCGGCGGATACTGGATCACCGATCCCGTGTTCTCCCAGCGCGCTTCGCCGGTGCAATGGTTCGGCCCGAAGCGTTTCCACGCCCCGCCCATTTCGCTGGACCAGCTGCCGCCCCTGCGCGGCGTGCTGCTCTCGCACGATCACTACGACCATCTCGACCGCGCCACGGTGCTGAAGCTCGCCGCCAGGACGGATGTCTTCCTCACTCCGGTGGGCGTCGGTGACCGATTGGAGAAGTGGGGCGTGCCGGCGACCAAGGTGCGCGAGTTCGACTGGTGGCAGGAGACGACGATCGACGGCCTGCGTTTCGTGGCCACGCCGGGGCAGCACTTTTCCGGTCGTGGCCTGTTCGACGGCAACCGCACGCTGTGGTGTTCCTGGGTACTGATCGATCCGCCCTCGCAGCAGCATGCCCAGGGCCTGCGCGTTTTCTTCAGCGGCGACACCGGCTACTTCGACGGCTTCAAGGAAATCGGCCGCCGGCTCGGCCCCTTCGACGTGACCATGATCGAGGCGGGTGCCTACGACCCACGCTGGGCCTATGTGCACATGCTGCCGCAGCAGACCGTGCAGGCGCATGTGGACTTGCGCGGCCGCTGGCTGCTGCCGGTGCACAACGGCACCTTCGATCTGGCCCTGCACGCCTGGGATGATCCGTTCGAGCAGATTGCGCGGATCACCGCAGAGCGCGGGGTTGCGCTGGTGACGCCGCGGATGGGGGAACGCGTGGATCTGTCTGCGCCGCAGGCGACGGAGGCATGGTGGCGCGAAGGGCTTATCTAGATAGCGCTGCGCGTTGGGGTTGAGACGACAATCAGCCAAACGGCCTAGCCGCCGGGATGCTTGATCTTGCGCCTGCAGAACACCGCGAAATCGAACGGCTGCGGCTCACCGCCACGCCAGCAATCGCGCGTCGAACTGGTTGTTACGGCACCAGCCGATCAAGTTTCATGAACATTATTGGCGTCTTCAGCGCCCTGTAGCCACTACTTCGCTCGCCACAAAGGTGATGTAACCCCATATGCGTCCCGCCGTTGCGCAGTGCTCTGCGCCCACCAGAACGTGGGTGCAGGCCACGCCGCACCGCTCGAAATCCCAGGCA
>JAATEY010000402.1 GCA_015655465.1 Gammaproteobacteria bacterium
AGAAGCCCCTCCGGGGAGGGGCTTCCAGTAGCAGTCGATCGGACCAGCGCGGGTTTAGGCGCGGCAGTCGTTCGGCATGTACTTGTCTTTCACCGTCGTGGCGTTGGCCGGAGGTGCTACCGCCAGGCCGGTGGGTGCAGCGCGCGTGCCGCAGACCCAGACCAGGTCGCCATTGGCGTTGAGGCCAGGGCTGATGGTCAGGACAAAGGTAGAGAGGTTGGCGGCGTTGGCCTGTTTGCCGAAGAGAATGTCCACGCGGCCGGTGGCCTGCACGGTAATCGATTCGACGTACTTGCCCGACTTGTCGGTTGGGTTGGCGATGCCGATGTCAGTGCCGGCCGTTGGCCACGTGCCACGGTTGGCACGGAAATCAGCGATGCTGGCCTTCACGTCCGAAGCCAGGTTCAGGCCTTCCGTCACCTGGGCGCGAATCGTGTAGTCCTGATAAGCCGGGATCGCGATCGCGGCCAGAATGCCGATGATCGCCACAACGATCATCAATTCGATAAGGGTGAAACCTTTCTGTGCTGTCTTCATCATTTGCTGTTTCTCCTGAAGAAACTTCCGTTGTTACTAGCGACTCGGCAACATGCCGGTGAGCCGTTAAGAAGCAAGGCCTGTGCCAGCGCCTGCCGTGAGGTGTAAGTTAATGATCCTGGGGATAATTTACTGTGCGCATCTTCCCGAATTGACGTAATGCCGTTCCCGCTTGCCGACAGGCCAGGTCACAAAGTGACGCGGCGCGTCACTTTGCGTCACTCGATTCCCAGTTTCTTGATCCGGTAGCGCAGCGCCCGGAATGTCACGCCCAGCAGTTTGGCCGCCGCAGTCTTGTTGTAGCGGGTCTGTTCCAGTGCACGCACGATGACATCGCGCTCCACGCCTTCCAGCTGATCGCCCAGGGCAGCGCCTGCCGGTCCATTGTCGACAACGGCATCCGGCACGGGAATGTCCACCTTGCCCACGGTTCGCAGCCGGATGTCGTCGGGCTGGATTCTGCCGTCGCTGCACAGTGTCAGCGCGCGCTCGAGGATGTTCTCCAGTTCGCGCACATTGCCCGGAAATGCGTACCCACGCAGCCTGGTCATGGCCGCTGCGGTGATTTCGACTGCTTCGCTGCCCGTACGCCGTGCCATCCGGCGCAGGATCTGCTCCGCGAGTTCAGGAATGTCCTCGGCCCGTTCGCGCAGGGAAGGCACGCGCATCTCGATGACGTTGATGCGATAGAACAGGTCTTCGCGGAAGCTGCCAACGGCGACCAGTTCCGCCAGGTGCTTGTGCGTGGCTGACAGCAGCCGTACGTCCACCTGCTGCTCTGCGGTTTCGCCCACCGGGCGCACGGTCTTTTCCTGGATCACGCGCAGCAGCTTTACCTGCATGTGCAGGGGGAGGTCGGCCACTTCGTCGAGGAACAGCGTGCCGCCGTCCGCGCTCTGTACCAGCCCCTTCTTGTCGGCGACTGCACCGGTGAAACTGCCACGCTTGTGCCCGAACAGTTCGCTCTCCATGAGCTCGCCGGGAATCGCGCCGCAGTTCACCGCAATGAAGGGCGCTTCGGCGCGCGGGCCGCTCAGGTGGATCAGCCGCGCCACCAGTTCCTTGCCGGTGCCGCTCTCTCCGGCCACGTGCACCGGCGCCTGGCTGCGCGCCACCCGCGCGATCATTTCGCGCAGTTGCCGCATCGGCGGCGAGTGGCCCAGCAGTCGCGGCCCCTGGAAGGTGAGGCCACCATCCCCGGACCGTTCCGCCAGTTTCAGCGCACTGGTGATCAGCCGGCGCAGTGCGCCCAGATCCAGCGGCTTGGACAGGAAGTCGAAGGCTCCCTGCTTCAGGGCGCGCACGGCGGTTTCGACATTGCCGTGTGCCGTGATCACCGCGCAGGGCAGGCCCGGACGACGTGCCTGCAGCCATTCCAGCAGGTCCAGGCCATTGCCATCCGGCAGGCGCATGTCGCACAGCACCAGGTCGAAGGTGTCCGTGAGCAGCAGGCGCTGCGCGTCGCGCAGGGTGCCGGCGCTGGCCGAATGCAATCCCATGCGCTTCAGCGTGAGGGCGACCAGTTCGACCAGATCCGGTTCGTCGTCGACGATCAGTACGCGCGCGTCGGGCATCGTGCCTTTATGTTAATTCATTCTTCCCAGCGACCGGGATCCGTGAATACCAGCCGGAAGATGCTGCCGCCCTCCGCGGGGGCCTCGTGCAGCAGCGTGGCGCCATTTGCCTGCGCCAGCTCGCGGGCCAGGAACAGGCCCAGACCCGTGCCGCGCGGCGCCTTGGTGAAAAAGGGCTCGAAGACGCGTTCCATGTCGGCATTGTCGATGCCGGGACCCTTGTCGGCCACTTCCACGAAGGGACGGCCATTGCTGGCGATGCGGCCATAGCGGATCTGCACGGCTTCGTTGACGAGGCCGGCGGTCTGGCCGTGGGTGAGCGCGTTCTGGCACAGGTTCGACATCACCTGGTGCAACTGCGTCGGGTCGACGCTGACCTCGATATCGCTGCCTTCATTGGGCGGAACCGCAATGCGCAGCTGTACGGCGGAGACCTGCTGGGTTGCGCAGAACCCCGCCAGGAACTCGCTCATCCAGCTCGCAAGCGCGATGCGTTCCGGCCGGCGGGCGTTGCGCCGGGACAGTTCCAGCACGTTCTCGACGATGCGGCTCACGCGCTCGGCGTTGTCACGGATGATCTGCGTCAGCCGCTGGTCTTCCGGCGCAATCGCCGGCGATTCCGCCAGCAGTTGTCCGGCATGGCTCATCGCGCCGATCGGCGTGCGGATCTCGTGCGCAATGCTGGCCGACAGGCGGCCCAATGCCGCCAGCTTCGATTGCTGCACCTTCTCGGCCAGCAGGCTGGTGTCTTCGAGGAACACCAGCACTGGACCGGGTCGGCCGGCACCAAGATTGGCGAAGTGCGGTTGAATCAGCCGCGCGCCATCGGCAGCCGGAAAAGTGCCGGTGCCCTGTGCGTCACCACGCTGACGCCACGCGGACAGCAGGAACAGCAGGCGGGGGGAGCATTCGCCCAGCAACGCATCCGGCCAGGCATTGGCATCGCCAAGCACATTGGCCGCCGGTTCATTGATGAGGCGGATGCGGTCCTGTTCATCCACCACCAGTATGCTCTCGCGCAGATGCTGCACGATGTACTGCGACAGCTGCGC
>JAATEY010000270.1 GCA_015655465.1 Gammaproteobacteria bacterium
CGACCCTTGCCCGTGCCCGCCAGCGCATCCTTGTAGTTGATGCCCGACCAGTGCACGCGGATCGTCACCTCGCCCGGCGAAAGCTGCTCGAGCGCCAGCTGCTCGATGGCAGCGCCCTTCTCGTGAATGCGAAATGCGTTGAAAGTGTTCATGGCGTAATCGGGAGTATCTTAGCGCTGCGCTAAGATCGGTGCTTATGAAGCACACCCGCTCCGCGCTTGCCTTCCTTGCGACACTGGCTTTGGCACCGCTGCTGCCGGCACAACAGGCCGCAACCGTACGCACCGAGCAGGGCAACCTGGTCTTCGACGGCATTCCGGCCCGCGACCCGGCCGAATCCGCCGCACTCGCCCGCTGGCTGGAATCGCGTTCCGCCGGACTCGTGGACTGGCTGGCAGACGGCAGCCTCGTCATCAGCACGCGTGCCGGCAACACTGCGCAGCTGCATCGCGTACAGGCGCCGCTGGGCAAGCCCGAGCAGTTCACCTTCGAAACCGAGCCGGTCAGCAGCGGCGTGGCGCATCCCTATGACACGAACCTGCTGCTGTATCTCAAGGATCGCGGCGGCGACGAGAACATGCAGATCTGGCTGCGCAACCTGCGCGACAACAGCGACCGGCTGCTCACCGATGGCAAATCCCTCAACGGCCCGCCGGTGTTTGCCCATGACGGCAAACGCATCGCGTTCTACGGCAACGCGCGCGATGGCGCGAGTTACGACATCTACACCAGCGACATCACCGGCTCCGCCGCGCCGCAGCTGCTGATCGCCGGCGGCAGCGATGCGCTGGAAGTGCAGGACTGGTCACTGGATGACCGGCGCCTCGCCATCATCCGCTACACCTCGATCACCAACAGCCAGCTGCTGGTCGCCGACGTGGCCACCGGCGCACTCACGCGCATCGAGCCCGCGCCCAGCTACAAGGGTGGAACTGTCTCGGTGGCCCAGGCGCAGTTCTCGCGCGACGGGCGCGGGCTGTATTTCCTGTCCGACCGTGGCGGCGAGTTCATGGCGCTGCACTACATCGACCTCCGTACCAGTCAGGTCCGCACGCTCACTCCGGATACGCGGTGGAACGTGGAGCGGTTTGCGCTGAGCCTCGATGGGCGCTTCATCGCCTACACCCGCAATGAAGGCGGCTTCGACCGCCTGGTGCTGCACGATCTGCGGCTGAAGGCCGACATCCTGTTGCCGTCGCTGCCCGCTGGTGCGGTAATCGGGGCCATCCACTTCGATCGAACCGGCCACATGCTTGCTGTCGGTGTGGAAACCGCGCTGTCACCCCCGGACATCTACGTCTATCGCATCGAAGCGACTGCAGGCAAAGCGGCGGCCGCGCCGGATGTGAAGCTCGCGCGCTGGACGCAGAGCGAACTCGGCCCCATCGATGCACCGCAGCTCGTGCCGGCACAGCGGGTGGAATTCCCGACCTGGGACAATGTCGGCGATCGCCGCCGCATGCTCTCCGCATTCGTGTTCAGGCCGCGGAGTCCCGGACCACATCCGGTGATCATCGACATCCACGGCGGCCCCGAGTCGCAGTACCGCCCGCAGTGGAGCGCGTTCACGCAGTACCTGGTCAATGAGCTCGGCTATGCGGTGGTGGCGCCGAATGTGCGCGGCTCCGCCGGTTACGGCCGCAGCTTCCTGACTCTCGATGACGGCGCATTGCGCGAAGATTCCGTGCGCGACATCGGCGCACTGCTGGTGTGGATCGGCGCGCAGCGCGAATTCAACCGCAACCGCGTGGTGGTGATGGGCGGCTCCTACGGCGGCTACATGGCGCTGGCCTCGATGGTGAACTACGGCGACCGGCTGGCAGGTGGCGTGGACGTCGTCGGCATCAGCAACTTCGTCAGCTTCCTCACCAACACCTCGGCCTACCGGCGCGACCTGCGCCGCGCCGAATACGGCGACGAGCGCATTCCCGCGATGCGCGCGCTGCTGCAGAACATCTCGCCGCTCACCAACGCCGCATCGATCACCAGGCCGCTGCTGATCGTGCAGGGCCTGAACGATCCGCGCGTGCCGGCCAGTGAATCCGCACAGATGATGGCGAAGGTGCGCGCCGGTGGCGGCGAAGTGTGGTATCTCGCCGCGAAGGATGAAGGCCACGGCTTTCGCAAGAAGGCGAACAGGGATGTCTACCTGGCCACCGTATCGCAGTTCCTGAAGCGGCTCGCCGGCCGCTGATCAATTGAGTCGCCTGAACGCTGCCGCTATTTCGCGGCGACGGCCAGCTTCTCTTTCTTGGGCACCGTCTTCAGTGCCGGCTGCTGGTGCGCGAAATATTCCGCCACTTCCTTGATGTCTTCCGGCTTCAGCTGCGCAGCGAACGGCCCCATGATGCCGTTCTTGCGCGCGCCCGAGCGGTAGCTAGTCAGCGCGTGCTCGATGTAATCGGCATGCTGGCCGGACAGCGTGGGATACATGCCCATGATGCCAACACCATCGGCACCGTGGCAGGCCGAGCATGTCGCCACGGCAGCGGGCGCAGTGCCCGCAGGCTTCGCGCCGGCGGTGGCCTTCACCACCTCACCACCCAGATACGCGGCAAGGTCTTCCATGTCCTGATCCGACATCGAGGAAGCATGCGCATGCATGGTGGCGTGGTTGCGTTCGCCGCTCTTGTAGGCCTTCAGCGCAGCGATGATGTACTCGGGATGCTGGCCGCGCAGGCGTGGCACCGAGAAGGTGGGATAGACGCTCTTGTAGCTTTCAATGCCGTGGCAGCCAAGGCAGGTATATCCCAGCGTCTTGCCGTGCACCGGATCGCCCGCTGCCTCGGCAGAGACCGACAGCACCAGACCCACTACCGCAATCGCCAACAGGGAACGCACGGACATCCAGACCTCGGCTTCAAAACAACGCAAACAGCGGCGAATATTACGGTTCGACCGGCGAGAATGCCACCGTGGCGCAGCATGGGCGGCGCCGGAATCCATATGCCCCGGGGGAATCGATGATCGCTCTCATTCAGCGCGTGAGCCGCGCACGCGTGGATGTCGCGGAGGCCTGCGTCGCGTCCACCGGGCGAGGCATCCTGGCGCTGATCGGCATCGAAGCGGGAGATACCGCCGAAACCAGCCGGAAGCTGCTGGATCGCCTGCTGACATATCGGATTTTCCCCGATGATGCCGGCAGGATGAATCTTGATCTGCGCCAGATCGGGGGCGAACTGTTGCTGGTGCCGCAGTTCACGCTGGTTGCCGACACCCGCCGGGGCACGCGCCCGGGATTCAGCGAGGGCGCTTCACCTGCGCAGGCGCGGGAGCTGTTTGCCGGGCTTGCCGCCGCCGCCGCCCAGACCCACCCCAAGGTGGCCTGCGGCGTATTTGGCGCCGACATGCAGGTGAGCCTTACCAACGACGGTCCCGTTACCTTCAACCTGCGGGTTCCACCCCCTTGAGCTGAACTTTCTGGGCCTTGGGGGCTCCCTTATCTTATGATGGGAATCCCCTGCACACTCAGGGTGGTTACGGAGCACTGCTATGGGTTCATTCAGCATCTGGCATTGGTTGATCGTCCTGGTCGTTGTCATCGTGATCTTCGGCACGAAGAAGCTTGGCTCGGTCGGTACAGACGTCGGCTCCGCCATCAAGAACTTCAAGAAGGCGATGAACGAAGGCGAGGCCGAGGGCAAAGAGGCCGCCAAGCAGATCAAGCAGTCTGTGTCGATGGACGCAGAGTTCCCGGAATCCAGGCCGGCAGAACAGACAAAGCCTTCCAGCACCGACCGCCAGGCCTGATCGGGCACCGCTCCGCCTACATCCTCCTCCTCCGGTTCCGCAGTCATGTTCGGCGTCGACTTTTCAGAGCTGGCGGTGATCTTTTGCGTCGCACTGGTTGTGCTTGGACCGAAGCGACTGCCGGGACTGGTCAAGAAAGTCGGTCGCTGGGTGGGCAAGGCACGCGTCATGGCCCGCGATTTCCAGCAGCAGCTCGAGAACGAGGTCAACCTCGAAGAGCTCAACAAGATGACGGACCTGCAGACCAGGCAAGCACAGGCCCAGATGCCACCGCCCCCGCCCGAGTTCACCGGGGCACCACCACCAGACACCCCCACCTATCCCTATTCGGCACCTGAGGCATCCGCCGCTGCGGATGCGACCACCGACGACACCTTTTCGCATGCGCATGCGCCGGGTGACGCACCCATGCCGCATGAGCCGGAGCCCGTAACCGCAGCCGATACCGCCGCGCCCGCGCAGGCCAGTCTCGACCTGTCGACTCCGGACGAATCGCATCTGCCCCCCGATGACGCGCGGCGCAGCACATGAGTGACGACGGCGACGACAAGAAGGAAAAGCTCGGCGAGGGCACGCTGATCTCGCATCTGCTGGAGCTGCGCGACCGGCTGGTCAGGGCCTGTGCGTCGGTGTTCATTGCACTGGTGCCGGCCATCATCTTCCGCAACGAAATCTTCGACTGGCTGGCAAGACCGATCCAGGCCAAGCTGCCCGAAGGCGCAAAGATGATCATCACGGGCGTCACGCAGGGATTCACGACCCCACTGCGACTCTCGTTCTTTGTCGCCCTGTTCCTGGCCATGCCGTACGTTCTCACGCAGCTGTGGCGCTTCATATCCCCCGGCCTTTACAAGCGGGAGAAGCGATTCGCCGTGCCGCTGCTGGTGTCGTCGATCGTGCTCTTCTACGTGGGCGTGTTCTTTGCCTACCAGTTCGTGTTCCCCGCGGCCTTCGGGTTCTTTACCAAGATCGGGTTGAAGGGCGTGGAGATCAGGCCGGAGATCTCCGCCTACGTGGACTTCGCCCTGACGATGTTCCTGGCGTTCGGCATCGCATTCGAGGTTCCGGTGGTGGTCGTGCTGCTCACGCTCACCGGCCTGATGTCGGTGGAGAAACTGGCGCAGTCCCGGGGCTATGCCGTCATCGCCATTTTCGTTGCCGCCGCCATCCTGACGCCACCGGACATCGGCTCGCAGCTCATGATGGCTGTGCCGATGTGGCTGCTGTTTGAAGCGGGCCTGCTGTTTGCGCGCCTCCTGAACCGCAAGCCCAGGGACGGTGACTCCACTGCGGAGAGCTCCGAGAGCAAGGCGTGAGCGCGCTGCTGCTGCTCGCTGCTCCGTGGCTCAAACGCCGGGCCGCATCCCCGCCATGAGCGGCGCGCGCCAGCGCCGCATGCTGGTGCTGTGCCTGGCGACGGTGTATCTCGTCTGGGGCACCAGCTACGTCGCCACTCGCATCGGTGTGCTGAACCTGCCGCCGCTGCTGTTCGCCGGCGTGCGCTTCATCATCGGCGGCCTGCTCCTCACGGGCGTGGCGCTGTGGCGCGGCTTCCGGCCCGCGCAGCTCGCGGGCCAGTGGCGGCATCTGCTGGTGCTGTCGCTGATCGTCGTGGCGATCAGCAACTCGTTGCAGGCCTGGGCGATGCAATGGGTGCCTTCGCATGCCAGCGCGCTGCTCAATGCTTCCTGTGCGCTGTGGATCGTGGTGTTCGGCCTGTTCGGCGCACGCGGCCATCATCCCGGCGCGCGCGCGGTCACCGGCCTGGTGGTGGGTTTCGCCGGTACGGCATTGCTGATGTGGCCGGCCGTGGCCGGCACGGCCGCGGGCACGCTGCTCGTGCCGCAGCTTGCGATCCTGCTGTCCTGCATCGTCTGGTCGCTGGGCACCATCTACATGCGCAATCACAGCATCGACGTGGACCTGTTCGCGCTGATCGGTCTGCAGATGCTGCTGGGCGGCGTGTGGATGACGCTCGCGGGACTCGTGCGCGGCGAGGCAGCGCTGTGGCACTGGTCCATGCAGGGGGCACTGGCGCTGGCATACCTGGTGATCTTCAGCTGCTGCTTCGCCTACACGGCATATGGCTGGCTGGCGCGCCATGCCACGCCGGCACAGGTGGGCACCTACAGCTACGTGAATCCGGCCATCGCCGCGGTGGTGGGCTATGTCGCGCTGGGCGAGCAACTTTCGCCGGTGCAGATCGTCGGGGCGCTGGTGATCCTGGCCGGGGTGCTGATGATCAACTGGCCGGTGCGCGCTGGCGTCACTTGAATGCCAGTGAGCCGGCAATCCCCGTGATGCTGACGATCATTGCGCCGAGCACCGCGGAACCAAAGCCGGCAATCGTGAAGCCCGGCAGCATCCACGCCACCAGCGCCAGCACGGCGCCATTGATCACCAGCAGGAACAGACCCAGGGACAACATCGTTGCCGGCAGGGTCAGGATGATCAGCACCGGCTTTACCACTGCATTGCACACGCCCAGCAACACGGCCGCGAGCAGCAGTGTCAATGGGTCGACAATCATGAGGCCATTGACCAGCAGGGTGGCCAGCCACAGGCCCAGCGCCGCCAGCGCGGCGCGCAATGCGAACCGGGTCATGTCGTACTCCTTGCCGCTACCAGGCGTTCGCGCTGTTCCACCAGCACCTTGAGTCGCGACATGGCGCGTTCGGCGGTGGCTCGCACCTGCCTGAAAAACGGATTCCAGTCGGCCGAATCGGGTACCCCGGAACACAGCAGCCGCACGATGGTGTTCTCGCCGTCGCCGTCGAGCAGGATGTCGTCCACCACCGCACCATCGAACCCGGGAAGTTCCACTGGTGTCAGGTAGATCAGCCGCAGGCGGCGCGGTGGTTCAAATACATCGATCATTGCCTCACGCACAAGGCCGGGCGCGACGGTGGCCACCCAGCGCCCGCCCTGCTGCGGCTTGATCTTCGCATCTGCACCCAGCCACAGCGGCAACAGCGAGGGACCGCAAAGCGCAGTCCACACCGGCGGCGGCTGGGCGGCAATGTCGATGCGGTGCGCGAAGCCGCGCGTTTTCAGGACCATGGCGCTATTCTGCCAGTTACCACCTCGCTGCACAGCGAAAGGGGAGCATATGGCCTGGGTGTTGATTGTCATGGTTCTGGCGCTGGTCCAGTTTTATGGCTTCGGATTCGCGGTCGGGCGGGCGCGCGTGCGGCATGGCGTGCCGGCGCCAGCCACCACCGGCGACCCCGTCTTCGAACGTTACTTCCGGGTGCAGATGAATACCCTCGAGCAGCTGGTGGCGTTCCTGCCTGCCATCTGGCTGTTCGCGCAGTTCATCGATCCGCACTGGGCGGCAGCGCTGGGCGCCGTCTATCTGCTCGGGCGGCAGCTCTACTTCATGGGCTACGTGAAAGACCCGAAGTCACGCAGCCTGGGTTTCGGGCTCACGGTGCTGCCGATCTTCATCATGCTGGGCGGCGTGCTGTATGCAGCGGTCACTATGCTGCTGCTGCGCTACCGCGGCTGAGGCGCGTCACGCCGCCTTGCGACGCAGGAACATCACCAGCATCGGCAGCATCGACACCACGATGATGCCGATGGTCACGAAGCCGAAGTGGTCCTTGACCACTGGAATATTGCCGAAGAAACAGCCGGCCCAGATGAACAGGTTCACCCACGCCACTGCGCCCAGGATGTTGTAGGCCTGGAACCGGCCGTAGTGCATGCGGCCGATGCCCGCCACGAACGGCGCGAAGGTGCGGATGATCGGCGCGAAGCGCGACAGCACCACGGTCATGGCGCCATGCCGCGCGAACCAGCCTTCGGTCTGCCGCAGGTATTCCACCTTGATGAAGCGGTAGCGCCCGCTGAAGGCATGCGCGCCGATCGACCGGCCGATCGCATAGTTGGCGGTATTGCCGAGGATGGCCGCGGCCGTCAGCAGCAGCGCCAGCCACCAGGGCGACAGCGTGCCGCTGGAATCGATGGCCGCCAGCGCGCCCAGGCCGAACAGCAGCGAGTCACCGGGCAGGAACGGCGTCACCACGAAGCCGGTCTCCGCGAAGATGACCAGGAACATGATGGCGTAGATCCAGGTATCGAAGCGCATCAGCAGGTCGACCAGGTGGCGATCGAGATCCAGGATGAAAACCAGCAGAAAATGCCGCCGTTTCAGCATCGCCTCGCTTCTTGCCAGACAGGCCC
>JAATEY010000378.1 GCA_015655465.1 Gammaproteobacteria bacterium
CGGCATCTACGAAGACCAGGCCGTCCAGGAATACGTCAATGCCGTCGGGCAGCGCGTGGCGCGGCACAGCGACCTGCCCGACATGGAATGGCATTTCACCGTCATCGATGACGGTTCGATCAACGCCTTCACCACCGGCGGTGGCTATGTCTACGTGCATCGCGGGTTGCTCGCCTATCTGAACTCCGAAGCCCAGCTGGCCGGCGTGCTGGGCCACGAAATGGGCCATGTCACCGCGCGGCACCCGGCAAAGGCACAGACCAAGAGCGTGGGGGCGAACATCCTGGTGCTCGCCACCGCCATTCTTACCGGTTCGGGTGCAGCGGCCGACATGGCGAACATCGGCGCCACCGCCATGGTGCAGGGTTACGGACGCGAGGCGGAATCGGAAGCCGACGCACTGGGCATGAAATACATGGTCCGCGCGGGCTACGACCCGAAGGAAATGGGACATGTGTTCGAGACCTTCAAGGCGCAGGAAAGCTTCGAGGTAGCCAGCGCGCGGGCCGAGGGCCGCGAGCCGCGCGTTTATCATGGCGTGTTCTCGTCCCATCCCGCGCCGGATGAGCGCGCCTTCGTCGCCGCCCGCCGTGCCGCGCAGGTGACCACCGAACCGGAAGGCGGCTTCGTCACCAATCGCAACACCTACATGCAGGCCATCGACGGCCTGGCCTTCGGCACCAGCAAGGCCCAGGGCGTGGTGCGCGACAATCGTTTCTATCACGCCGAGATGGGCATCACGATGGCCTTCCCGCGTGGCTGGGTCATCGAGAACCAGACCGACCGCATCCTGGCCTATACGCCGAACCATGAAAGCATCATGGAGATCACCTCCGAAGTGCGACCCGACAACAAGGCGCCGCGCGAATTCCTGCTCGAGAAGCTGAAGGGGACGACCCTGGCGGGCGGCACCCCCGTCACCATCAATGGCATGGATGGCTACTCGGTGCTGACGCGCAACGGCTCACCGCTGGACAATGGTGCGGGGCCGGTGCGCTATATCGCGCTGTATCGAGGCAAGAGCGTGCTGGTCTATGGCGGCGCCAGCCGTTCGGCGCGCGACGGCAAGCCCGAAGCCGATGGCCTGTTCCGCTCCGTGGCCGAGACCACCCGCGACCTGCGCGCCGCCGAGTACGCGCTGGCCGAGCCTTACCGGCTGAAGATCCTGCGCGCCACCGACAAGACCCGCCTGTCCGAATACGCCGATAACATCCCGGCCGAGAAGTACCACAAGGAAGAACTGGAGCTGATCAACGGCGTCTACCCGAACAGGAAGTTGCCCATAGGCGAATACATCAAGGTTGTCGAATAGCCGGCTGTGAATTGACAGTCGGAGCGTGTAGGCTTTGATCAGCTACCGCAGGATTCGACTACATGGCCGACAAAAAATTCGAGCTGACCGATCTTGCTTCGGGCAAGAAGAGCCTCCTTCCAGTCAAAAGCGGCACCATCGGTCCCGATGTGCTCGATATCGCCGCGATCAACAGGGATCACGGCGTTTTCACCCACGATCCAGGCTTTGGCTTCACCTCGGCCTGCGAAAGCAGGATCACCTATATCGATGGCGATGCCGGCGTGCTGCTGCACCGGGGTTATCCCATCGAACAGCTCGCCGAAAAGTCGAGCTTCATGGAAGTCTGCTACCTGCTGCTGAACGGCGAACTGCCGAACCGGCCGGATCTCGAAAAATTCACCAACGACATCCAGCATCACACCATGCTGAACGAGTCGCTGCTGCGCTTCTACAACGGCTTCCACCACAACGCGCACCCGATGGCCATGGTGTCCGCGGTCATTGCCTCGATGTCGGCGTTCTACCACGACTCGATGGACATCCATAACCCGCGCAACCGCGAGATCTTCGCCCATCGCATCATCGCGAAGATCCCGACCATTGCTGCCGCTGCCCACAAGCATTCACTGGGCCAGCCATTTGTTTATCCCCGCAACGATCTTTCCTACTGCGCGAACATGCTCAACATGTTCTTCGCCGTGCCCTGCGAGCCGTACTACATCGACCCCGTGGCTGCCGAGGCGCTCGACCTGCTGTTCATCCTGCACGCCGACCATGAGCAGAATGCCAGCACGTCCACCGTGCGCCTCGCGGGCAGCACCGGCGCCAACCCCTACGCGGCCATCTCGGCCGGCGTGGCGGCGTTGTGGGGTCCCGCCCATGGCGGGGCCAACGAAGCGGTGCTGTCGATGCTCGAGCAGATCGGTACCGTCGAGAACATCCCGAAGTACATCGCGATGGCCAAGGACAAGAACAGCCATTTCCGGCTGATGGGTTTCGGGCATCGCGTCTACAAGAATTTCGACCCGCGCGCCAAGATCATCCGCGGGGCCTGCCACAAGGTGCTCGAGAGCCTCGGGCAGACCAGCAACCCGCTGTTCGAACTCGCCCTGAGCCTGGAAGAGCTGGCGCTGAAAGACGATTACTTCATCGAGCGCAAGCTGTACCCGAACGTCGATTTCTACAGCGGCGTCATCTACAGCGCGCTGGGGATTCCGCGCTCGATGTTCACGGTGATGTTTGCCATCGCCCGCACGGTGGGCTGGGTGGCGCACTGGCAGGAGATGATCTCTGATCCCGCCATGCGCATCGGGCGGCCGCGGCAATTGTATACGGGGTCGGTAAAGCGTGATTACGTGGGCGTGGAAAAGCGGTAAATGTAACGGAAGTCACATCGGGACCGCCCCCGACCGGTAGAATTTGGGGCGATGTACCCCAAAGCGGATCTCCCTGGATGAAAATCACACCCGTCATACTCTCCGGTGGCATGGGTACGCGGCTATGGCCACTGTCGCGCGAGCTCTATCCCAAGCAGTTGCTGCCACTGGTCGGTGAGCAGACCATGCTGCAGGAGACCCTGCACCGCCTGGGCGGCGTCGATACGGCCGCGCCCATCATCGTCTGCAATGAGGCGCATCGGTTTCTGGTGGCAGAACAGTTGCGCCAGATGGGCAGCAAGCCCCAGGCGATCCTGCTGGAGCCGGTGGGTCGCAACACGGCGCCGGCCATCGCGCTTGCCGCGCTGAAGGCTGAACCGGACGCACTGCTGCTGGTGCTGCCGGCCGACCATGTCATACGCGACGTCGCTGCATTTGAGGCCGCAATAAAGGTGGCCGCTGTTTCGGCACGGGCGGGCCGGATGGTTACTTTCGGCATCGTGCCAACCGCACCTGAAACCGGTTATGGCTATATCAGGAAGGCGACGAGCGCCTTGAAGTCTGCAGCCCAGAGCGCAGCGGTGTATCCCATCGCACAGTTCGTGGAAAAGCCCACGCTGGAGCGCGCGCAGCAGTTCCTGAAGGATGGCAACTACTACTGGAACAGCGGCATGTTCCTGTTCAAGGCGAGCAGCTATCTCAAGGAACTGCAAAGTCTCGCGCCGGATATCGCTGCATCGGCGCAGGCGGCGCTCTCGGGGGCGCATCCTGACCTCGATTTCGTGCGCGTCGACAAGGCGGCGTTCGAAGCCTGCCGCAGCGACTCCATCGACTATGCCGTGATGGAGAAGACCGCCGACGCGGTGGTCGTGCCGCTGGATGCCGGATGGAGCGATGTGGGATCGTGGTCCGCGCTGCATGACGCGCTTCCCGGCGATGCCAGCGGCAACGTCACCCGTGGCGACGTCCTGCTGGAGGATACCGTCGGCTGCTATCTCTATTCGGAGAATCGCCTGGTTTCCGCAGTGGGCCTGAAAGATCACATAGTGGTGGAAACCAAGGACGCGGTTCTGGTAGCACCCAAGGATCGCGTGCAGGACGTGAAGAAGCTGGTGGCGCGTCTGAAGGCACAGGGTCGTTACGAACATTCCCTGCACCGTGAAGTGTTCCGTCCCTGGGGCAGCTACGACAGCATCGATAGCGGCGACCGGTTTCAGGTAAAACGATTGTCCATCAAGGCCGGCGCGCAATTGTCGCTGCAGCTGCATCATCATCGTGCCGAGCACTGGATCGTGGTGTCCGGCACCGCGCGCATCACCTGTGGTGAAAAGGAATTCCTGCTCGAAGAGAACCAGTCGACCTACATACCCATCGGAGTGAAGCACCGCATCGAGAACCCCGGGAAGATTCCACTGCACATCATCGAAGTGCAGTCGGGAAGCTACCTGGGTGAAGACGACATCGTCCGCTTCGAGGACCGGTACGGGCGCGAGGGAACCAGCACCTGACCGGCATTACGCCAGCCAGGCAAGGTTGCTTGAATGCAGTGGTGACACGGAAATGAGTCGGCCGGTTCTCATGAAGTCCAGTATTGCCGTGGCTGGCGTGCGCCTGTTGCAGGGCCTTGCGCCCGCGATGCTGCTGCCGGCATCGCTCTACGTCATTGCCATGCTGCTTGGCGTGCCATTCGACCAGCCCCTGCAGTTGCTGGCGGCGATCTCCGGTGTGCTGAGTTTTGTCGCGCTGGAGCCGAAGTCCGACGACATGCTGGATCTCGACACCGAGGTGTCCGTCGTCGTGTCGGAGGTGGTGCTGCGGCTGGCGTTGACCATGGGCCTGCTGTACTTCCTGGGCATCGTCGCCGGGCACCGGGACGAATTCCCGCGCGAACTCATGTTCATATGGGCGACCGTGGCGACCATCCTGACCTGCGTCAGTGAAGCCGTGCTGCTTGCCGCGATGCGCTGGATAGTGCAGTCGCGCCAGAATGAGCGTTCGGCAGTCATTGTCGGGGTCAACGCCGGCAGCATCCTGCTGTCGGCGAGGTTGCGTCAGCATCCCGAGTACTGCACCAGCGTCAAGGGATTCTTCGACGACCGGACTCCGGAGCGGCTGGAGGCAACCGGCGACCTGCCGATACTGGGTGGACTGTCGGATCTCGTGGCATACACCGCCAGGGAGGGGATCGAAGTCATCTTCGTCGCTCTTCCACTGCGCCACATCCAGCGCGTGATGCAGCTGCTCGATCACCTGCGCGACTCCACGATGTCCATCTACTACGTGCCCGATGTGTACGTGTTCGACCTGATCCAGGCCAGATCCGGAGACATAGGAGGCGTGCCCATCATCGCCATGTGCGAGACCCCGTTCTTCGGCTACAGGGGAGTGTTGAAGCGGCTCACGGATCTCGCTTTCACACTTTGCATATTGCTCCCGCTGCTGCCGGTCATGCTGATCGTGGCGCTTGGCATCCGCCTTACCTCGCGCGGGCCTGTCATATTCAAGCAGCGTCGCTATGGGCTCGACGGCAAGGAAATTGTTGTCTACAAGTTTCGCAGCATGTATGTTGAAGAAGATGGGCAGCAGGTGGCGCAGGCCCGGAAGAACGATTCCAGGGTCACTTCCATTGGCCGCATACTTCGCAAGAGTTCGCTGGATGAGTTGCCGCAGTTGATCAATGTGCTGCAGGGGCGAATGAGTCTGGTGGGTCCGCGTCCACATGCGGTTGCCCACAACGAGATGTACAGGTTGTTGATCAAGGGGTACATGATGCGCCACAAGGTGCTCCCGGGCATCACTGGCCTGGCACAGGTCAACGGCTGCCGGGGGGAAACTGCCCAACTCGAGCAGATGCAGGCGCGCGTCAACTATGACCTCGACTATCTGCGGCAGTGGAGCCCACTGCTTGACCTGCAGATCATCCTGAAGACTGCACTGCAGATGATTCGCGGTGACAGGCACGCATACTAGAACCAGGGCGTACGGTTCCGCGCAGGCCATGTGCGGCCAGGTGCGCGCAGTACAGGCAATTCCGTCCCAAGAATGCACCGCAGGCGTCTCCAAGGAACCCCGGCAACAGATGCCTTTTTTCATCCAACGAATTGCAGATTTCGCAGAACTTGCGAACCTCGCATCCGATTGGGAAGAAATCGATGGTCTTTCATCGCCGCGAACACCGTTTACTTCGCCCTTGTGGAATCTCGTGTGGTGGCGACATTTCAAGGAAAACAGCCTCTGGGTACGGGACGAGCTGTTCGTGCTCGCCGTGCGCGACGAACACGGCAGGCTCATTGCGGTGGCACCGCTGATGCGCACCCTGCGGCCAGCGTGGGGGCCGCTGCGCATACGCGAGATCCAGTTCTTCGGCGCTGATCCCAACATCACGGAATTGCGCGGACTGGTGTGTCGCCCGGAGCATCGCACCGAGGCAATGCAGCTGCTCCATGAGCATCTCATGGAGCGGGCGGGCGAGTGGGACAGCGTGCAATGGTGTGGAATTCCGGCGGGCGACTCTGTCGGGGCGCTCGGCGCGCAGCCACCGTATCGTACCGTGAAAGACTACTACCTGCGCCTGCCGGGAAGCTGGCCGGAGCTCATGGGCGGGCTGTCGCGCAACATGAAAGAAGCGCTGCGCAAGTGCTACAACTCGCTCAAGCGCGGCGGCCATGCATTCACGTTCCGCGCGGTCAGCAAACCCGGGGAGGTCCACGCGGCACTGAACAAGTTCTTCAAATTGCATCGGGCAAGAGCCGAACTCGACGGGACGCTGCCGCATCCCGACAGCTTCAAGACCGCCCGATCGCGAAGGTTTCTCCGCGATTACGCGTATCGCATGGCCCAGCGCGATCAATTGTTCATATTCCAGCTGATAATCGAGGGACGCGTGGTCGCAACCCGCATCGGCTTCGTATTCGGCGACGAAATCTACCTCTACTACTCGGGGTACTCCCCGGCCTGGCGCAAGTTCAGCGTCATGACGACCTTGACCGTCGAGTCCATCAAGTGGGCGCTCGAACGGCAGTTCAGGATCGTGAACCTGTCGACCGGCAGCGACTACGCCAAGGCGCGCTGGCAGCCGGTCGAGACAGTGTCCAACGACTATCTGGTGCGGTCTCCCATGGTTCAGAACTGGTTCGTGCACAACAAGCTTCTCAACGTGTTGCGTCGCGTGCCGCAACGGTCGATGCTGGGCCGCGTGATATCGATAGCCCGCCGGGGCCGGTGACGGTCGATGTCGCCGGGCGACCTCAGGCGGCGAGGTCCAGCCTGTCGTCCAATGGTAGACGGTCCTGAAGTTCTCCGGGCGCGGCGTCCTGCTGCAGTTCATCCACCACGCCACGGTCATCCCGGAGCTCGATCCGCAAGACACCGACGCGCTGTTGCAGGTAACCGAGGATTGCGTAAACGAACAGCGCAACGCCGCCCATCTCCATGGCCTCCTCGGCCATGGTCTCCACGTTGTACAGCAGCGACTCCCAGCCGGATGTCTGCTCGATCTTCGAGCCCACCATCTCCAGCACGATGCCGCCACCGACGTAGATCACGCCGGCTGCGGTGAACCGCCAGCGCGTCGGCGCCGGCAATCGCCACCAGAAGCGCGCATAGCCTGCAGCGAACAGCAGCACCAGCGCGGAATACGGAATGACCCAGGCGAAGTACAGGGCACCAGTTGCGTGGAAAGCGTGGCGCATTGGCACCATCAGGCGCTCGTGCCACTCGCAGAATTCGTCGGCACCGAGGAATGCAAACAGCAGTGACAGGCCCGCCCAGTAGTAGCGGTCCGGATTCCGGTCGCGCCGTGCAACGGCAAACACGATGGCGAGAAGCAATGAGGCCAGCATCAGCTGCAGTGTCGAGAACAGTGTCGGGATGTTCTGCTCGAGATTCAGATCGAACAGTGCGCGGAGCTCCAGGAAGCGCGGATCGCCGAAGCCGAATTGGGCGACCAGCCCCGCGGCGTGCAGGAACACCAGCACGGTGATCACCGTCACGAGTAACCTGAACACAAGTCGCGGGCTCAATACGGCTGACATATAGTCCCTGCCTCCACATGAATCAGGATAATCCCAGCAGGCCCTTCGATGCGCGAGCTTTTCGCGAGGCCCTTAGCGCCTTTGCGACCGGCGTCACAATCGTGACAACGCGAAGCGATGCAGGGCGGGACATCGGGATTACTGCGAACAGCTTCAACTCCGTGTCGCTCGAACCGCCGCTGATTCTCTGGAGCCTGTCGCGCAGGGCGATGAGTCTGCCGGCGTTCCTGCAAGGCGGGCACTTCGCCGTCCACGTGCTCGCCGCCGATCAGGATGCACTGTCGCATCGCTTCGCGACGCCGGGCGCCGACAAGTTTGACGGGCTGCAGGTCGGGCGCGGCGCCGGCAGCATCCCGCTGTTCGACGACTGCTCCGCACGCTTCGAATGCCGCAAGGCCTTCACCTACGACGGCGGCGACCACATGATCTTTGTCGGCGAGGTCCTGCGCTTCCAGGACTTCCAGCGTCCGCCCCTCATCTTCCATGCCGGGCGCTACGCGCTCGCCGTCGAGAAATCGCCCCGGCCCGGCACACCGACCGATGATGAAAGTGAACCTGACAGCAGCTTCAGCCGGGATTTCCTGATCTACCTGCTCGGCCGTGCCCGCTTCCAGATGATGCACGGCCTGCGGCCGGTGCTGGAGCAGCATGCCATCACCGAGGATGAGTGGCTGGTGCTGAGCCTGCTCGGCGTATCGGACCATCGGCGAATCGCCGAACTCGACCGTCTTCTCTGGTACACCGGTACGCGGATCACGTACGAGTGCGTTGCCCGGCTCGCTTCGGTGGGGCTCGTCACACTGGTCGGCGGACACGATCCCGATGCGCGCGTGAACCTTTCCAGCCACGGCCGTGCCGTGGTCCTGGAACTGGTCGCCGCAGCCAAGGCGCTCGAGGCGCATACCGAGCGCAACCTTGGCCTGGGCGAGACAACGCTGCTCAAGAACCTCCTGCGCAATGTCATACGCGAGACCGAGCCCGGGATGCCGCCGCTGCAAACGCTCCCGCAATCATTCGAAGAATAGGACGATAGTCCGGCAGGCGCCGATTCCCGGCATCCGCCGCAGGAACATTGTGTGCTCCTTCACAGTCTGCGCCGATCAGGTGCACATCAAACGACCGCCTGACTTAGTGTTGCAAGGCAACTTCAATCCTGCCTGGACAATCCGGAACGACAGACACTTATGAGTGAAGACATCATTCCTCGAATTCGCAATGTACTCAGGGCGCACGGTCGACTCAGCGTCGATGCCACCCAGCTGAAGACCGATGCCGACCTCTATGAAGCCGGCCTCACATCCCATGCCAGCGTCAGCATCATGCTGGCCCTGGAAAGCGAATTTGACATAGAATTTCCCGACCAGATGCTGTCGCGCGGCGTGTTCGGCAGCGTTGCGGCCATCAGCAATGCTGTGGATACGCTGATCGCGGCCTGAACCCATGCCAGCGCGCGGGGGCGAGAGCAGGCTCTCCAGCCGCCAGTACCTGCGCGACGGATGGGAATGCTGCCCGGCGCCGGCCGGCCTCCATTCAGAGGCATCCGATCATCCCGCTGACCTGCGATGGATCGCTGCCGCTGCTCCGGGCACTGCTGCCGAAGCCCTGCGATCTGCCGGGCTCTGGTCGATCGATGGACCGGAGCGACGTTTCGACGCCGAGGACTGGTGGTTCCGCACGGAATTCACGGCTCCTGCAGACATCGACGCCTCGCGCTGCTTCCTGATGTTCGAGGGGCTTGCGACGCTCTGCGATGTCTGGCTCAACGATGTGCGGATCCTGCACAGCGAGAACATGTTTCTGGCGCAACGGGTTGACCGGCCGCCCGTCAGGGCGGGACGCAACCTGCTGGTCCTGCAGTTCCACGCTCTTGATCATGCGCTGAAGCAGAGGCGGCCCAGGCCGCGCTGGCGCGCTCCGATGGTCGAGAACCAGCAGCTTCGCTGGTACCGCACCACGCTGCTTGGCCGGACTCCGGGATGGTCGCCACCCGCTGCGGCGGTCGGACCGTGGCGACCCGTATGGATCGACTTCGGCACGACTCCCCAACCCGAAGTCGAACGCCTGCAATGCACACTGCGCGACGGCGTCGGCAAGGTGCAGTTGCGGGCAAGGATCCGGCAGACTGGCGCAGGGCAGGGAGTCTGGACGCTGCATCTCCGCGACGGAGAGCAGACCGTGGCGACGCAGCCCCTGCGGCCAGCGGGCGAAGACATCATGGAAACGGAGCTGTCGCTGCGGGAACCACGACTCTGGTGGCCGCACACACATGGTCATCCGGATCTCTACGAGGCTGTGCTGTGCGTCGGGCAACCCTCCGGCATCGTCGAGCATGCGCTCGGCAAAGTGGGATTCCGCAGCGTCAACGCCCCGGAGCACACATCGTCCGACTTCGAAGTCAGGGTAAACGACACACGCATTTTCTGCCGCGGTGCCTGCTGGACGCCGCTGGACATCGTATCGCTCCGGGCCGATGCAGGCGGCTATCGCCGCGCCATCGAGCAGGTCGTCGATGCCGGCTTCAACATGCTGCGAGTCAGCGGCACGATGGTTTACGAGGATGATGTGTTCCTCGACCTGTGCGATGAGCATGGCGTGCTCGTCTGGCAGGATTTCATGTTCGCGAACATGGACTATCCTGCCGGCGACGAGGCACTTGCCGCCACTATCGAGGCCGAGGCGATCCAGCAGTTGCGTCGCTGGGCAAAGCACCCCTGCGTAACGGTCGTATGCGGCAACAGCGAGGTATCGCAACAGGCTGCCATGTGGGGTGCGTCCCGCGAACTCTGGGATCCTGAACTCTTCAGTTGCACGCTCGCCGCGCTCACGGCCGAACATTGTTGCGGCGTTGCCTGGTGGCCATCCAGCGCATTCGGTGGCGCGATTCCGCACCAGCCCAATGCGGGAACGACCTCGTACTACGGTGTGGGCGCATACCTGCGGGGCACGGACGACCTGCGGCGCTCGGGGCTGAAATTCGCATCGGAATGCCTTGCCTTCGCGAATATTCCCGAGGATGAGACGCTCCACAGGCTGCCCGGCGGAGCGGGCGTTCGCGTTCAGCACGCGTCCTGGAAACTCAGGTCGCCGCGGGATCTGGGCGCCGGCTGGGATTTCGACGATGTGCGGGACCACTACGTCCGCGAGTTCTTTGGCGTCGATCCAGCCAGGCTCCGCTACAGCGATCACAGTCGCTATCTCGCGCTCGGCCGGGAAGCATCGGCCCAGGCCATGACCGCGGCCTTCACGGAATGGCGCCGCGCGGGTTCCAGCTGCAACGGAGCCCTGATCCTGTTCCTGCGCGATCTCTGGCCAGGCGCTGGCTGGGGGATCATCGACTCCGGGGGAATACCCAAGGCGCCGTACCATGCTCTGCGCCACAACCTGCAATCCATCTGGATAGGACTTACCGACGAGGGACTGAACGGCCTGTCGCTGCATCTGTGCAACGAGACGCCCGGGCAGCGGACCGGTACGCTCGAGCTGCAGCTGTACCGGGAGGGTCGACATCTCATCAGTCAGGCAGCGCGTGCACAGGCGCTGCCCGCGCGTTCGCTGCAAACGCTGCCGGTGGCAGATCTCCTGGCTGCGTTCCATGATTTGACGTTCGCCTACCGCTTCGGCCCCCTGTCCTGCGATCTCGTGGTCGCGCGCTGGCAGGACGATGCGATGCCCGCAAACCGGTACCAGACCCACTATCTGCCCGACCCGGGCCGGCATCTGCTGCCGGATGTCAGCGTCGATCTATCTGCACAGGCGCGGGCCCTGGAGCCCGGTGTGTATGTGGTGACTGTCCACACCGGCACGTTCGTGCGTGGTGTCTGTCTGCTGGCAGATGGGTACCGCAGCGACGACACTCATTTCTGGCTTGCACCCGGCGAGGCGCGGGAAGTCGTCATGCGTGCAGTCGGCACGCCGCGGGCATTGTCCGGTGTCGTCACTGCATTGAACCTCATAGCACCGGTCCGGATACAGATGCAGCACCCTTAGCAGTTCTGCCGAGTGCTTCACTGCTGGCCGGCGGCGTACTGATAAAATCCCCATGAGTGCATGGTCGGCTGTGGTCAGTCGGTACTGCGATCCGCATCACACTTATTCATTCATCAACTGGCGCCTCACATGACCGGCAACGCTCCCACGCAAACAGAATTCCAGAAGTTGCTGGCCGAAGTGCGGCGTATCGCCACCGAAGTGGCGGCGGTTCACGCCGGCGCTGTCGATACCAACGGCCGCTTTCCCCATGAAACCGTCGCGGCGCTGAAGCAGGTCAAGGCCCTTTCTGCTCCCGTTCCCCGCGAACTGGGCGGCGCCGGCTGCAACATGCGCCAGCTGACTGCGCTGTGTTCGACCCTCGCGCAGGCCTGCGGCTCCAGTGCCATGGTGCTGGCCATGCACTATATCCAGGTGGCATGCATTGCCCGGCATGGGCTGCAATCCCCCGCGCTCAAGCGCTATCTGCAGGAGCTGGTGGAGCAGCAGTACGTGCTGGCGTCGATGACCTCGGAAGTCGGCACCTTCGGTGAAACCCGCCAGAGCATCTGCGCCGTGGAGCGCAGCAACGGCCGCTTCAGGCTCGACAAGGACGCCACCACGGGTTCGTATTGTGAACATGCGGATGGCATCCTGGTGACCTGCCGTCGCGCCGCGGACGCGCCCGGAAGCGACCAGGTGCTGGTGCTGGTGCGCAAGGGCGACTATACCCTCACGCAGACAACCTCCTGGGATACGATGGGCATGCGCGGCACGTGCAGTCCAGGCTTCAAGCTTGAAGCCTCCGGATCCGAAGAGCAGATCGTTCCAGGCTCCTTTGCCGATTCCTCGGCGCAGACCATGGTGCCCTTTTCGCACATTCTCTGGTCGTCGCTGTGGTGGGGGATCTCGGCGAACGCGGTGGCGCTGGCAGGAGAGTTCGTCCGCGCGAGTGCACGCAAGAGTCCCGGCACCGTGCCGCCAACCGCGACACGCCTTGCAGAAGTTTCAAACCAGCTGCAGGTCATGCGCCACAACTGGCTGGCACTCGCCAATGAATTCGACGAGATCGATGCCGCACCCGCC
>JAATEY010000131.1 GCA_015655465.1 Gammaproteobacteria bacterium
GGCACACCCAGCTTCTCGTAAGTGGCCAGCAGTTTCGGATCCACATCGGCCAGGCTCTTCGGGCCATCGGTGTTCGTCTTCGGCGCGGAGTAGTAGGAGATGGCCTGATAGTCGATGGGCGGGTAGTGCAGCTTCGCCCAGTGCGGTTCCTTCATGGTCAGCCAGCGCTCCAGCGCGCGCAGCCGCCAGTCGAGCAGGAACTGCGGTTCGTTCTTCTTCGCCGAGATGAAACGGATGGTTTCTTCATCCAGCCCCGGTGCGACGGTGTCGGACTCGATGTCGGTGATGAAGCCGTGCTGGTAGCCCCGGGCCAGGACCGCGTCGAGTTGTGCGTCGTTGGTGCTCATCAGCGATTGACTCCCGCAACCACGCCATTGCGCAGCTTCACATCGAAGAGCGCGAAGTGCCGGGGGTTGCTTTCGAGGCCGGCCAGTTCCGCGAGGGTGATTTCCTCCAGCGACTGGCGTATGGCGTGGTTGATGCGTTGCCAGCTGTCGCCCACGCTGCAATTGGCCTGCAGGTCGCACTGGCTGTGGCCGGTGGCGCATTCAGTGAGTGCCAGGGGACCCTCCATGGCGTCCAGGATGGTCGCGGCGCTGATCTGGCTCGCCGGCCGGGCGAGGCGGTAGCCGCCATGCAGCCCCCGGGTGGACTCGACCAGACCGGCCCTGTGCAGTTGTTTGAGCAGCTTGCTGACCGTTGGGGCGGGCAAACGGCTGCTGGCCGTGATCCTGGCGGTGGTATGGCGCAGCCCTTCTTCCCGGGCCAGGGAGGCCAGGACGACAGTGGCATAGTCGGTGAGTTTGCTGAGGCGCAGCACTGGGTGGCTCGTGGAGCGGGTGGAATACAGGACGATTTTAGTCCTATAGACACCTTCTGTCACCCGGCCTCGCAATGAGGCCAGTCCGGAGGCATTTGCCTGAGGCGGTGGGGGCACCCTAACATGCGCTTCCCGCAGGGCCATACCCCATCCATCCCCAAGGACAATTCATGAGCAGTTTCGAGCAGCAGGCCGCAAAGATCCGCAACCAGCCGGGCTTCATCGCAGCCCTGGATCAGAGCGGCGGCAGCACCCCGAAGGCGCTGAAGCTGTATGGTGTGGCCGAGAACACCTATGCCGGCGAGACACAGATGATGGACCTGATCCACGCCATGCGCTCGCGCATCATCACCAGCCCGTCCTTCGGCGGCAATCGCGTCGCCGGCGCCATCCTGTTCGAAGCGACGATGGACCGTGACATCCAGGGCGTGCCCACTGCCGAGTTCCTGTGGGCGAAGAAGCAGGTGGTGCCGTTCCTGAAGATCGACAAGGGCCTGGCGGACGAGGTGGACGGCGTGCAGCTGATGAAGCCGATGCCGACCCTGGACCAGCTGCTGGCCAGGGCGAAGTCCAAGGGCATCTTCGGTACCAAGGAACGCTCGGTCATCAAGCAGGCCAACGCCGACGGGATCCGCGCGGTGGTTGTGCAGCAGTTCGAGGTGGGCAGGCAGGTGCTCGGGGCTGGACTCACGCCCATCATCGAGCCGGAGGTGGATATCCACTGCCCGGACAAGGCCGCTGCCGAGAAGCTGCTGCAGGCGGAACTCCTCGCGGAACTCGACAAGCTGCCAGCCAGCCAGCAGGTGATGCTGAAGCTCACGCTGCCGGAGATCGATGATTTCTACAGCAAGCTCGTGGCGCACCCGCGCGTGCTGAAGGTCGTCGCCCTGTCGGGCGGCTACTCGCGAGACGAGGCCAATGCCCGGCTGACCCGGCAGAAGGGCATGATCGCCAGCTTCTCGCGCGCGCTCACGGAAGGGTTGACGGCGCAGCAGTCCGATGCCGAGTTCAATGCGGCGCTCGACCAGGCGATCGAGGGCATTTACCAGGCATCGAAGACCTGATCCGTCGTGACAGTGAGCCAGGCATCAGTGCCCCCGGTGGTCGAGGTTCGCGGGGTCCGCTACAGCGCTGGCTCCAGGCAGATCTTCGACGGGCTGGACCTGACGGTCCGCCAGGGCAGCATCACCGCGGTGATGGGCCCCAGCGGCACCGGCAAGACCACGCTGCTGCGCCTGCTCACCGGACAGGTCTTTGCCAGCGCCGGCAGCGTGCAGGTGCTGGGGCAGGATGTGGCGCTACTTCCGCGCGCGGAACTGTTCGCCCTGCGCCGGCGCATGGGCATGTTGTTCCAGAATGGCGCGCTGCTGACCGACATCGATGTGTTCGAGAATGTGGCGTTTCCCGTGCGCGAGCATGCGCGGCTGCCCGAGCCGGTGCTGCGACGCCTGGTGTTGATGAAGCTGGAAGCGGTTGGTCTGCGCGGCGCGGAGAAACTCATGCCGCAGGAGCTGTCCGGTGGCATGGCGCGGCGAGTCGCACTGGCGCGAGCCATCGTGATGGATCCGGAAGTGCTGATCTATGACGAGCCCTTCGTCGGGCTCGATCCCGTATCCATGGGCATCATCGTGCAGCTGATCAAGCGCCTGAACGATGCGCTGGGCATCACCAGCATCGTGGTTTCGCACGACGTGCCGGAAGTCGGCAGCATTGCGGACTACAGCTACCTGCTGGCCGGCGGCAAGGTGATCGCGCAGGGCACCACGCCGGAACTCAACGCCAGCACCGATCCATCGGTGCGGCAGTTCATGCAGGGCACCAGTGACGGTCCGGTGTCGTTCCACTATCCGGCGGATGACTATGTGGGCGCATTGCTCGATGCCTCCGATATCGGCAGGCGGGCGCGGCCATGATTGCCGCGTTGCGCAGCATGGGCGCGGTGACGCTGTTCCTGCTGAAGGTGCTGGCCGCCTGCGGCCCGGCGCTGCGCCGGCCGGGGCTCATCATCCGGCAGGTCTACAACAGCGGCGGACGTTCGCTGATCATCATCATGCTCTGCGGCGTGGTGGTGGGCATGATCATGGGGCTGGCGTTCTCCGACATGCTGGCGCGCTTCGGCAGCGAGTCGGCGCTGGGTGTGGCGGCCGGCATGGCCCTGCTGAAGGAACTGGGGCCGGTGCTGACCGCGCTGCTGTTCGCCGGCCGCGCCGGCACCTCGCTGGCCTCGGAGATCGGCCTGATGCGCGCCACCGACCAGCTGACTGCCATGCAGGTGATGGCCGTGGACCCGATGCGCAATGTGGTGGCGCCGCGCTTCCTGGGCGGCGTGATCGCCATGCCGCTGCTGGTGGCCATCTTCAATATCATGGGCCTGTTCGGCACCCAGCTGATCGGCGTATCGGTGATGGGCGTGGATGCCGGCACGTTCTGGTCGCAGATGCAGAACGCACTGGATGTGGGCGATGTGGGCGAGGGCCTGGTCAAGAGCCTGGTATTCGGCGTGGCCTGCACGCTGATGGCAGTGTACCAGGGCTATCACGCAGCGCCCACGGCCGAGGGCGTGGGCCTGGCCACCACCCGCACGGTCATCAGCTCCTCGGTGCTGGTGCTGCTGTTTGATTACATGTTGACCGCTGCCTTCCTGTAGCAGCCGATTACGGAGACCAAGAATCATGAAGAACGAACGCAGTCTGGAGATCGGAACCGGCCTGTTCGTGTTGCTGGGGTTCGCCGCACTGGCATTCCTGACCACGCAGCTGCCGGGCAGCAGGCTGGCGGTGCTGGGCGAGACGGCCGGCTACACGGGGCCCGCACGGTTCGAGAACGTGGGTGATCTGCAGGCCGGGGCGCCGGTGAGCGTGGCCGGGGTACCGCTCGGCCGCGTGAAGAACGGGGTGTTTGATTCCA
>JAATEY010000334.1 GCA_015655465.1 Gammaproteobacteria bacterium
GACGGATGAAAATCTGAAGTGGGCGCTCGACCTGTAATCGGACCGCATGGTCAATTCCTTCATTGCCAAAAAGGACCTCGACAGCGAGTTTAGCGTGGTGCGCAACGAGTTTGAGAGCGGCGAAAACTCGCCCAGCCGCGTGCTTATGGAGCGCGTTTTAAGCAGCGCCTACCTGTGGCACAACTACGGCAAATCGACCATCGGCTCGAAGGAAGACATTGAGCGCGTGCCGATTGACAACCTAAAAGCCTTCTACCAGCGCTACTACCAGCCCGACAATGCCGTGCTGCTGGTGGCCGGCAAGTTCGATGAGGCGAAGACGCTGCAGCTGGTCGCGAAGCATTTCGGTGCCATCCCCAAACCCACGCGCAAGTTGCCGAAGCTGTGGACGGTGGAGCCCACCCAGGATGGTGAACGCAGCGTGGTGGTGCGCCGCGTGGGTGACCAGCAGGTGGTGATCGTGGGGTACAAGGTTCCCTCGGTACTGCACGCGGACGCGGTGGCGCTGGCCTATGCCAGCGAGGTGCTGGGCGATGCCCCTTCCGGCCGACTGCACAAGGCGCTGGTCGAAACCGGCAAGGCGGCGCAGGTAAGCGCTGGCTCGCAGGATGGCATCGAT
The DNA here is from genome assembly GCA_015655465.1 of Gammaproteobacteria bacterium. Lineage (GTDB taxonomy): Bacteria > Pseudomonadota > Gammaproteobacteria > Steroidobacterales > Steroidobacteraceae > ZC4RG30. The sequence goes on from JAATEY010000334.1 coordinate 620, forward strand.
GGCAGCCTGTTCGTCACGTATGCGATCGTGAAGAAGGGCGATCCGGTGGAGCCGGTGCGGGACGAGATGATCCGCATCGTCGAGGACTTCGCCAACAATCCGCCCACGCCTGCGGAGATGGAGCGTACCCGCATCCAGATGGCCAATTCTGCCGAACAGGCCATGACCGATCACGAGAGCATTGGCCTGGCGCTGTCCGAGTACATCGCCCTGGGTGACTGGCGAACCTTCTTCCTGCAGCGTGACGAGCAGCAGAAGGTGACAGCGGAGCAGGTGCAGGCCGTGTCGCGCAAGTACCTGCTGCGGGACAATCGCACGGTGGGGCTGTTCCTGCCCGAGGCGACGCCGCACCGGGCCGAGATTCCCCAGGCGGCCAGCGCAGCGGAACTGCTGAAGGACTTCAAGCCGAAGGCGGATGTGGCCGTCGCGGAGGCCTTCGATCCGAGCCCCGAGAACATCGAGAAGCGCGTCAAGCGGCTCGAGATCGCCGGCATGAAGATCGCGCTGCTGTCGAAGAAGAACCGTGGCGAAACCGTGTCCTTCACCATGAACATGCCTGCCGGCGACGAAAAGACGCTGTTCGGCCAGGACGCCATCGGTACGCTCACCGGCGCGATGATGTCGATGGGAACCAGCCGCTACTCGCGCGCCGAGTTGCGCGACGAGTTCACGAAGCTCAAGGTGACCGGCAGTGTGAGCGGCCCCGGCGCCTCGTTCGAGACCACGCGGCCCAATATCGTGGCCGCCATCCGGCTGGCGGCGCATGTGCTGCGTGAACCGTCATTTCCGGCCGATGAGTTCGAGCAGCTCAAGAAGCTGATGGTCACTTCCATCGAGGCGCAGCTGTCCGATCCGTCCGCGCGGGCCTCGGAGGCCATGGCGCGCCAGTTCAATATCTATCCCAGGGGCGATCCCCGCTATGTGTCTTCCCTGCAGGAGAGGCTCGACGGCATCAAGGCGGTCACGCTGGATGACGTGAAGCGTTTCCACAAGACCTTCTATGCCGCCAATCGGGCCATGTTCGCCGTCGTTGGCGACTTCGATGAAGCTGAAGTCACCAAGGCCATCCAGGAGAATTTCGCTACCTTCCGCAACGATACGCCCTGGAAGCGGATCACCCGCGAGTACCGTGACATTCCCGCGAAGAACATCAGCATCGAAACTCCCGACAAGGAGAACGCCAGGTTCATCGTACGCATGAATCTGGATGTGAACCAGAACGATCCCGACTACGCCGCGCTGTATCTCGCCGATTACATTCTCGGTGGCGGCGCGGGTTTCGATTCGCGGCTGACGGCGCGCATCCGCGTGAAGGAGGGCCTGAGCTATAGCGTGGGTTCGCAGGCAGCGGGCACGATCTTCGACCGGGCCGGCAGCTGGATGGCACAGGCCATAGCCGCGCCGCAGAACGTCGCGAAAGTGGAAACTGCCCTGCACGAGGAACTCGACAAGGCGCTGAAGGGCGGTTTCACGAACGAAGAGATCGCGAAGGCCAAGTCCGGCTTTGTACAGCAGTTCGCGCAGAACCGGGCGCAGGACGAGTGGTTGGCGGGGCGGCTGCTGTCGCACCTGGACTCCGGCCGAACCTTGCTCACCTGGGACAAGGCCTTCGAGACGCGCATGCTGGCGGTGACGCCGGAGTCGGCGCGCGCCGCGCTGCGCAAGTTCCTGGATCCCGCGAAACTCACCATCGTGAAGGCCGGCGATTTCGCGAAAGCGGCGAAAGCGAAATAGACGATTGCCTGGAGTTGCCGATGCGTCCCGCCAGCCATGTTCTTCCGGCAATCGTTGCCGCCGCGCTGCTAGGCGGCTGCGTCCCGCCTTCCGGACCAGCCGCGGATGTCGCGGCAGATGTGGCCGCATTGAAGCAGCAGGTGGCGCAGTTGCAGCAACAGGCGCAGGCCGCCACGGACTGGACGGCGGTCGCAAACCTGCAGGCCACCTATGGCTACTACGTCGACAAGATGCGCTGGGATGATGCAGCGGACCTGTTTGCGAAGGACGCCACGCTGGAAATTGCCGGCCGCGGCCTGTTCGAAGGGCAGGATCGCATCCGCACCTATCTGCATGCGCTGGGCAAGCTGGAATACGGCACGCTGTTCAACCACATGCAGCTGCAGCCGGTGATCCACATCGCGCCGGATGGACTGTCTGCACTGGCGCGCTGGCGCGCATTCATACAGGCCGGCCATCTGGGCAAGGAAGCGCGCTGGGGCGAGGCAACCTACGAAAATGCGTATGTGAAAGAGGGCGGCATCTGGAAGATCCGCAAGCTGCATGGCTTCATCACGTACTACGTGGAGTTCGACAAGGGCTGGAACAAGGGTGGCGTGGCGCTGCCGCAGAAGCTGGAGAATCTGGATCCGGATGCGCCGCCAACGGTGAAGTACGGAGCTTTCCCCGAGGTGTTCGTGCC
>JAATEY010000407.1 GCA_015655465.1 Gammaproteobacteria bacterium
CCTGCGCCTTCCCGTCGGCCTGCGGCAAGACCAATCTCGCCATGCTGATTCCGCCGGCCACGATGCCGGGCTGGGAAGTGTTCACCGTCGGCGACGACATCTGCTGGATGCAGCCCGGCCCCGATGGCCGCCTGTGGGCCATCAACCCGGAATCCGGTTACTTCGGCGTGGCGCCGGGCACCAGCCCGAAGACCAACAAGAATGCCTACGACATGATCCGCAAGGACACGCTGTTCACCAACGTGGCCCTGACTGCCAACAACGAGCCCTGGTGGGAAGGCATCGGCAGCGGCGAGCCGGTCACCGACTGGCAGGGTCGTCCCTATGATGCAAAGAACGGCCCGGCAGCGCATCCGAATTCGCGCTTCACCGTCAGCGCCGTGCACAACCCGTCCTACACCACCGAAGCCGAAAATCCGCGCGGCGTACCGATCTCCGCCATCGTATTCGGCGGACGCCGCCGCGAAATCGCGCCGCTGGTTTACGAAGCACGCAGCTGGCAGCACGGTGTGCTGGTCGGCGCCTCGGTTGCCTCCGAAACCACCGCCGCCGCCACTGGCGCCGTGGGTGTGGTGCGGCGTGACTCGATGGCGATGAAGCCGTTCTGCGGCTACAACTTCGGCGACTACTTCACGCACTGGCTGAATGTCGGCGCCAAGCTCAAGAGCCCGCCGAAGGTGTTCCACGTCAACTGGTTCCGGCAGGGGTCGGACGGCAAGTTCCTGTGGCCCGGCTTCGGCGACAACCTGCGGGTGCTGTCGTGGATGCTGGAGCGTTGCGCCGGTCGCGCCGAGGCAAAGGAAACCTCCATCGGCAACCTGCCGCGTGCCGAGGATCTGAACATCGACGGTCTCGACATCGCACCCGCGGTGCTCGAGGAGCTGCTCAGCGTGAAGCAGGATGCCTGGCGCAAGGAAATCGCGGACATCCGCGCCTACCTCGGCGAATACGGCGAGCGCACGCCGCAGGCGATGTACACCGAGCTGGATGGCGTCGAACGGCGCCTGGGCTGAAGGCGCAGCGCTGCTACTGTTCCTCGCAGACGAACTGGATCGTCTGCGGAGACTGCGCCTCGGGCACCTTGCCCAACCCGATCATGCCCGAGCCCTTCAGCTGCATGCTGTCGCGCCGCACGAACGACTCCTCGCCGCTGTATGAATTCACGAACGTGCCGTTGGTGCTCTGGTCGATCAGCAGGAACTTGCTGCGGCTGATCTCGATGCGCGCGTGAATGCGCGAGATGAGATTGCCGCGGATGACCAGATCGTTTTCGTCGGCCCGCCCGATGGCGATATGCGGCCGGGATTCATCGACCACGACTTCCTGCTCACCCAGGACGATTCGCAGACGCAGCGCCTTGCGTTCCTGGGAAGTGCCGACATTGATCGACGGCAGCATGCTGGTGACATCGTCGGTCTGCCAGATCGCCTCGTAGAGCGTGACCTCGGCGCCCTGCCCCTTAAGCGTCGCCACGTCGATCTGCCGCACCGATGCACGCCACTCGGGCGAGAGCTGCTCGACCGTTGCCGCCGTGGTCATGATCTGGCCGGATTTCGCCTGGCTGGTCATGCGATTGGCGGTGTGCACCGTCGCGCCAAACACATCGCGGCTCTCCAGCACCACCGGTCCGAAATGGCAGCCGATGCGGACCGAAACCGACTGGCCGTCGACCTGCAGCGCCGGATGGGTGGTAATTCTGCGCTGGATCAGCGCGGCCGCATTGAGGGAATCATCGGCGGTGGGGAAGGTCGCCATGACCTCGTCGCCCATGGTCTTGATGACCGTGCCGTGATGCTGCTCGGTGGCGCCCTGCATCAATTCCAGGCACAGGGCAATGACTTCACGGGCGCGCTGGTCGCCCAGCACTTCGTAGATGCGGGTCGACCCCACCACATCCGAAAACAACACCGCCAACTCGATGTCAGTACCCATGCCGCCCGAAAAGTGTGAACCAGTTCACAAGATTGAGGCATGACATTATGGAAAACAAGCCACTTGCGCTCGACATGCGATCCACCTAGGCAGCTATCGCGGCTATGGCCATGGCCGCGTTGAAGACTTCGTCCACGCTACCCCCCTGTTGAGCATTTCGCGACAGCACCTGGCGCAGCGTTCTGGCACCGGGTCGACCGCTGAGCAACCCTAGCATATGACGTGTAATGGCTTGCAGGTGGGTGCCCTGCGCGACCTCCCGCGACGCATAGGCGCGCATGGCTTCGAGGACCTGCGCCGGGTCGACCGCTCGCGGGGAATTCCCGGCGTGCAACGCCACATGCAGCTCGCCCAGAAATTCGGGACGGTGATAGGCCTCGCGACCGATCATCACGACGTCGTAGGTACCCAGAGCCAGCACCACCGTTTCCGTGGTGCGCAGGCCGCCATTCACGATCACGGGCA
>JAATEY010000369.1 GCA_015655465.1 Gammaproteobacteria bacterium
GCAACTCGGTGCCGGCGTGCGGCATCGACAGCACCAGCGGCGCATAGCCGCGCGTGATGGACAACCAATCGTTCAAGCTGCCTCCGCCGAGACCTGCGGCAGGCTTACGCCCACAGCACCTGCGACCAGGCCGCCGCGAACCAATGCGATGGCTTTTTCCATGTCCGGATACATGTAGCGGTCGTCGTCGAGCGTCGGCACTTCGGCGCGCAGCGTCGCGAGCGCGGCCTCCAGCGGCTCGCTCGACTTCAGCGGCACGCGAAAGTGGAGGCCCTGCGCGGCCATCAGCAGTTCAATGCCGATGACTGCAGTGGCGTTCTCGATCATCGGCAACAGGCGGCACGCGCCGTGCGCAGCCATCGACACATGATCCTCCTGGTTGGCGGAGGTCGGGATCGAGTCGACGCTTGCCGGATAGGCGCGTTGCTTGTTCTCGGACACCAGTGCTGCAGCGGTGACCTGCGGGACCATGAAGCCGGAGTTCAGGCCCGGGCGCGGTGTCAGGAATGCCGGCAGGCTGGACAGCGCCGGATCGATCAGCATCGCGATGCGGCGCTCGGCGATCGAGCCGATCTCGCACACCGCCATCGCGATCATGTCTGCCGCGAAGGCCACTGGCTCCGCATGGAAATTGCCGCCTGACAGCGCCTCGTTGCTGTCGGCGAAGATCAGCGGATTGTCGGATACACCGTTGGCTTCGTTGGCGAGCAGGTCGGCCGCGTTGCGCAGAATATCCAGGCAGGCGCCCATCACCTGCGGCTGGCAGCGCAGGCAGTACGGGTCCTGCACGCGCGCGTCGTCAGTCAGATGCGAGGCGCGCAGCGGGCTGCCGGCCATCAGTTCCTTCAGCGCGCGCGCCGACTCGATCTGGCCACGGTGCCTGCGCAGCTTGTGAATGCGGGGATCGAAGGGCGTATCGGTGCCGCGCGCCGCGTCGGTGGTCATCGCACCGGTCACCAGCGCGGACTGGTACAACAACTCGGCCTCGAAGAGCGCGGCCAGCGCCACTGCGGTGCAGAACTGCGTGCCGTTCAACATGGCGAGACCTTCCTTGGGGGCCAGTGCCAGCGGCGCGAGGCCGATGGTGGCGAGGCCCGCGGTGGCGGGCATGCGGCCGGCGCGGGTATCCACCTCGCCGACCCCCAGCATCGCCGCTGCCACATGCGCCAGCGGCGCCAGATCGCCGGAGGCACCCACCGAGCCCTGCGCGGGTACCACCGGGGTTACGCTGCCGCAGACCATCGCCTCCAGGAACTGCAGTGTGCCCAGTCGTACGCCAGAAGCGCCCTGGCCGAAGCTCGCGAGTTTCAGCGCCATCATCAGATGCGTGATCTTCGCCGGCACGGGCTTCCCGGTACCGGCAGCGTGCGACAGCACGATGTTGCGCTGAAGTGTGGCGAGGTCGGCCAGCTCGATCCGGACGTCGGCGAGCTTGCCGAACCCGGTATTGATGCCGTAAACCGGTTTGCCCTCGGCGACGATACGCGCCACCGCTGCAGCGCTGCTCTCGACGGCTGCATGACAGGCAACATCGAGCCTGGGCATCGCGCCACGGTAGATCGCACGCCAGTCGGCAAGCGTCATGGAACCGGGCGTCAGTACAACAGCGATCATCGACCTCTCCAGACGCGGGAGTGCAGCGGGTTGCAACCCATGCGATAGACGAGTTCCGCGGGGCTGCCGATGTCCCAGATGGCGAGGTCAGCGTACTTGCCTGCCTCGACGGTTCCCGTCTCGTGGAGGATGCCGAGCGCGCGCGCAGCCTCGCGGGTGACGCCGGCGAGGCATTCCTCCACCGTCAGCCGGAACTGCGTGGCCGCCATATTCATCGCGAGCAGCAGCGATGTCAGCGGTGAGGTGCCGGGGTTCATGTCGGTGGCGACTGCCATGCGCACGCCGTGGCGGCGCATCAGCTCCACCGGTGGAAGGGTCTTCTCGCGGAGGAAGTAGAAGGCGCCGGGCAGCAGTACCGCGACGGTGCCGGCCCGTGCCATGGCCTGCACGCCGGCCTCATCCGTGTACTCCAGGTGATCGGCGGACAGCGCATGGTGGCGCGCTGCCAGCGCGGCACCATGCAGGTTCGACAGCTGGTCGGCATGCAGCTTCACGCGCAGACCGCATGCGTGCGCGGCGGCGAACACGCGCGCGATCTGGGCCGGAGAGAACGCGATTCCCTCACAGAAGCCGTCGACTGCGTCCACCAGGTTCGCGTCGGCCAGCTCCGGCAGCATCTGGTCGGCCACCAGCGAGATGTAGGCGTCGGCGTCGCTGGCTTCGGGCGGCAGAGCGTGCGCGCCGAGGAACGTGGTGCGGATACCGACGGGCCGTTCGTGCCCCAGCTGCCGCGCGGCACGGAGCATTTTGCGCTCGCTCTCTGTGTCCAGTCCGTAGCCGGACTTGATCTCCACGGTGGTTACGCCTTCGGCGATCAGCGCGTCCAGCCGCGGTAGCGCTTCCCGCACGAGCTCATCCTGCGTAGCCGCACGCGTTGCACGCAGCGTGGACATGATGCCGCCGCCGCTGGCAGCAATCTGCTGATAGGTCGCGCCGCGCAGGCGCATCTCGAATTCGTCCGCGCGGTTGCCTGCATGCACCAGATGGGTGTGGCAGTCCACCAGTCCCGGTGTGATCCAGCGGCCTTCGCAATCGATGACTTCGGTGCCGGCATCGCCTGGGTCGGGTGCGCTGGCGGGCGGGCCGGCGTAGACGATTTGTTCGCCGCGCGCTACGACGGTTGCGTTCTCGACTACACCGAGCCCCGCATTGCCGCCCATGCTGGCCAGTGAGGCATGGCGCCAGATACGCTCACGCTGGGGCGGCAATCGAGGTGAAGCACTGTTTCCCATGGCGGTGTAAATGTATAGTCAAATAAATCGGGAATGCAAGGCCGGTGATTTTTCACGGCCATGCCAAGGGGCAAAGTTTCGATGACCACCGTTTTTGCCTCGCAACTGCTGACACCAGGTGGGTGGCTTTCCTCTGTGCGGTTGCAGGTGGAGCAGGGGCGCATCGCGTCGATGCAGGACGGCGCGACGCCCGCGCCCGGTGACGAGCGGCACGCTGTGCTGGTGCCAGCGATGCAGAACCTGCACAGCCACGCATTTCAGCGTGGCATGGCCGGGCTTGCCGAGCTGCGCGGCTCTGCAACAGACGATTTCTGGAGTTGGCGCGAGACCATGTACCGCTTCGCCTCGCGCATGCGACCTGAGCAGCTGGAGGCAGTGGCGAGCCAGGCCTACATGGAGATGGTGGAGTCCGGCTTCTGCCGGGTTGGCGAGTTCCAGTACCTGCATCATGACATCGAGGGCCGGCCCTACGCCGACGTCGCCGAGATGTCCGGCCGGCTGGTCGCGGCCGCGCGGCGCACCGGCATCGCGTTGACGCTGCTGCCAGTGTTCTACGCGCACGCCTCCTTCGGCGGAGTGCGTCCGCGTGACAATCAGAAGCGGTTTGTATCCGGCATCGACGACTACGCGAAGCTGATCCAGCGCTGCCAGGCCGTGTTGAAGGACGCGCCGGGTTCCCGGCTGGGCGTTGCGCCGCATAGCCTGCGTGCCGTGACCCCGCAGGAACTGGCGCAGATCGTGGACATTTCCAACGGTATCGTGGCGGACGCGCCAATACACATCCACATCGCCGAGCAGGTCGGTGAGGTGCGGGATTGCCTGGCCTGGTCCGGTGCGCGCCCGGTGCGCTGGCTGCTGGACCACTTCCACATCGACAGGCGTTGGTGTCTGGTCCACGCCACGCATGTGGAGCAGGGCGAACTGTCCGGTATTGCCGCGTCAGGTGCGACCGTGGGCCTGTGTCCGGTTACGGAGGCCAACCTGGGAGACGGCATCTTCCCGGTGCCGGAGTTTCTCGCGCAGGGCGGACGCTTCGGCGTCGGTACGGATTCGAACGTGCATGTCAGCATGGCGGCCGAGCTCTCGCTGCTGGAGTACTCGCAGCGCCTTTCGCGTAGAGTTCGCAACGTGGTCGCGCTGGATGGCGTTTCCACAGGGCGTGCGCTGTTCCAGCACGCCCTTGGCGGCGGGAGGCAGGCGCTCGGGACGCCTGGCGCGGGCCTGGTTGTGGGCGCGCCGGCCGACATGGTCAGCCTGTCCGTCGAAGAACCGGCGATGATCGGCCGCAGGGGAGACGCGTTGCTGGATTCCTGGATCTTCGCCGCTCCGGGCAATGCGGTGGATTGCGTCTGGGTGGGCGGCAGCAAGCTCGCCGAATCCGGCCGGCACCTGGGGCGCGACGCGATCCGTCGCGCTTACAGAAAGGCGATGGAGGAATTGTGCACCTGACGAGGAAGAGCGAACAAGGAGCCCGATGACGGCACGCGCCAAGACCCGCAGCAGGCCGGCGCCGATGTTCCTGCACCAGCGGATCCTGTCCGACATCCAGAACAAGATCCTTTCCGGCGAGTGGCTGGCGGGCCGCAGGATTCCCGTCGAGCACGAGCTGATGAAGCAGTACCAGTGCTCGCGCATGACCGTCAGCAAGGTGATGACGCGTCTGGCGCACGCCGGGCTGATCGAGCGGCGGCGCAAGGTTGGCAGTTTCGTGGGCCGGCCGCAGTCGCAGTCGGCGGTGCTGAACATCTCCGAGATCAAGACGGAGGTATCCGCGCTGGGTCTGCCGTACAGCTTCGAGATTCTGCAGCGTGTGAAGCGGCGCGCAACCCGGGACGATCGCGCATTGCTCGAGACCGGAGACAGCCCGTTTGTAATGGAAGTGCTCTGCCGCCACATGGCCGGCGCGCAGTCCTTCTGTCTGGAGCACCGCCTGATCAACCTGCTGGCAGTGCCCGATGCCGCAACGGAAACCTTCGCCGAGCTTCCCCCGGGCGCATGGCTGCTGCGCAAGGTGCCGTGGATGCTGGCCGAGCACCGTATCCGGGCAGCATCGCCGACGCCTGCGGCGGCCGAGCTGTTGAATATCAAGCCAGGAACGCCCTGTCTGGTGGTGGAACGCACCACTCGCGGCAAGGGCCCGGTAATCACCCAGGTGCGCCTGACTTACCCGGGCCACGTGCACGAGCTGGTGGCGAGCTTCACGCCCTACGCCCCCGTGCCGGATATCGATGGTGCGCGCGCCGCTGCGCGCAAAGCGGCGGTGAAGGCCTAAATGGTTTCACTACTTGCCGTCGTGGCCGGTTGGGATTTCCTGAATATCCCGAAGCCCATGTACGCGAGGGCAATCGACAACAGTGGATTGATGTAGTTGAAAAACGCCCATGGGGCAAATTCAAGCGGCGACATGCCGAGCACTCCCGTAATGAACGCGCCCGCAGTCGTCCAGGGAATCAGCGGTGTGCTGAGCGTCGCTCCTTCTTCCAGGCAGCGCGACAGCATGTGGTTCTCGAGATTGTCCTCCTCGTAGGATTTCTTGAATATCTGCCCGCAAAAGATGATGGAGAGATACGCCTCGCCCATGCTCAGGTTTCCCACGACGCAGGCGCCGATGGTGGCCGCCATCAAGGTTGCAGTACGCCTGATTCGCTTCAGAAGCCCACTCATCAGTACACGAACGAAGCCCGCATGATGAAGAATGCCGCCGAGCGATAATGCCAGCAAGGCAAGCGACATCGTCCACATCATCTTTTGCAGGCCGCCACCGCTCAGAAGCGAATCGAGTTGTTTAAGGCCTGTATTGGCAGTGTAGCCATCGTTCAGACTATTCAGCACCTGCGGGATCGTTCGATCCTGGGTTGCGACAGCCAGCACCACGGCGACAACTACGCTTGCCAGCATGCTCACTTCGGCGGGCGCTCGTTTGACGCTAAGCACGAGCAGCACAACCAGTGGCAGCAACGTCAGCGGGCCGATCGCGAATTCGGCGGCGAGGTGTTGTTTCAGATCCAGCAAGTCCTGTGCGGAGACTGCCTGTCCACCGTAATGCAACCCGACCAGCGCAAACAGGATCAGGCAAATGGCGTAAGTCGGAACGGTCGTATACATCATCGACTTGATATGGGAATAAAGATCGGAGTCCGCGCTCATGGCGGCAAGATTGGTCGTATCGGAGACGGGGGACATCTTGTCGCCGAAACTTGCGCCAGAGACGACCATGCCGGCCACGATTGGCAACGGAATGCCCAGTGCGCCGCCAAGTCCCATCAGTACGACGCCTATCGTTGCGACGGTTCCCCATGACGTGCCTGTCGCGAGCGACATGAGACTGCAAAGCACGAATCCGGCGGGAAGAAATATATCTGGATGAAGTATGTCCACGCCGTAGAAGATGAGGCCGCCGATCGTTCCACTCTCGATCAATGCCGCGACGAGCACGCCGATGAGGAAGAAGATGAAGAATGCGCCCAGGCCCTTCTCGATGCCGGAGATCATCGCGGACTTTATGGCGGAGAAACCGGACCCGAGGGCTGCGGACCAGCAGGCAACCCACACGAGTGCGATCAGCAGCAGGCTATGAAGGCTGATGTTCAACCACAGCATTCCCGTGATCACGGTCGCGATGACGCCACCAAAGCAGATCAGGGATTGCAGAAAGCCGGGTTCTTGCGGGACCTTCATTCAGTTACCTCTTCGAATTAGATGTAGACATCTACCATTTGACGCCTGGTGAGCGTCTCGTATCGAGTCCTTCGCGAAAGAGCCCACTTTACATACTGAAATGTCACTCGAATATTACTGCCATTCAGTGAGCTGGCTCTGTTGGCGCACGTGATACCAAGATGTATTTACTCGATTTCGAATCCATCACTGATCTAAATCCATCACTGATCCATGAGTATTCACTCATGACGACCGTCGTCCAGTTGTATATACAATCGGAGCGCAGGTGGCCATCCAGGACACCAGACGTTAGTTCCGTATCCAGGCGATTGAAGACATGACGCCACGCCTACGAACCAGATCGGGTAGGCAACCGTTGTTCTCTCGCGCCGGCTTGAGATGTTCGTTCGGAGAGTGACGATCAACGACTGACTGTTTAGCTGGTTTTTCTACATCGCAACATTCAGTTGTATGGAAATCTTGTAGCCGTTGACAGAACGGAGGACTTAGTCAATGAAAATGACCCGGAAGGATTTCCTGCGAGCTTCGGCAAGCGCGGCGGGAGCGGCTCTCCTTGCCGGGACGACAGGGGTTCTGACGGCGTGCGTTGCTCCTGGCGCGGCCAGCCGCCCACAAGGTCGAATGACCCTTATCAAAGGCGCGACGATTCTGAGTATGGACCCCAAGCTGGGGGACATCACGGACGGCGATGTCCTGATCGACGGCAGCAGGATCCTTGAGGTGGGCCGCAATATCAAAGCTCCCAACGCCGACTTTGTCGACGCCAAGGGCATGATCCTGATGCCTGGCATGTGCGATGGGCACCGGCATCTGTGGGAATCCATGCAAGTCAATCGGCCAGACCTGACTCTGGTGACCTGGCACATGATGTGGTCGGTCGCCATGAAACCGGAGGATGTATACGACTACGCCTACCTGGGCGGCAAGATGGCCATCAATGCAGGGGTGACGCGCGTAATCGACTATTGCCACATCACGCATACGCCGGAAAAGATGGAAGCCTCGATAAGAGGAGCGATCGATTCGGGGATCGGCGGCGTCAACTGTCCCCAGATCGCCGGCACCATTCCCTTCCGCGTGGGTGATGTCGTGGATTTCAAGACTGCGTGGAACCACTATCGCGGGCCGGCTGATGACTGGCACTTCAAGCTGGCCGAGAAGCTGCGCGACGAGTTGTTCTCTGACAGCAATGCCCCCTTGCAGTTCGGCCTCGCACACAGTCAGCTTGAAGGTGGCAGAACCCGCGAGGAAGTACACGCCGAGATTGCCAGGGCCTGGGCGCTGGAGCCCAGGATGTTGACCGGCCACGTCTCCGGCACCAACGAGGGAAAGGCCGCGACGTATCGCGTCATTCGTGATCTTCATGAAGCCGGGCTGCTGCGCGGAAATTACATCGTGGGACATGGCAATGGCCTCACCGACGAGGAGCTGATCATTCTGAGGGATGCCGGCGCGGGGCTCTGCTCAACCCCACGCGCAGACGTCAGAATGGATACTCCCATGGCGGTTGGGCGCTGCTTCAAGCTTGGAGTGCCAGTCGCGTTCGGGGTCGATCATCTGATCTACAACCCCATCGACTTCTTTGAACAGATTCGTGCGGCGGATATCGCCATGTGGGCCGAGCGCGGAGAAAACAAGGAAATAGTCCAGACCATGACCGCGCGGGACTTCATGCACATCGCAACGCTGGGCGGTGCCAAGGCGATGGGCATGGAATCCAGGGTCGGCAGCATTACGCCGGGCAAGCTCGCGGATATCGTGCTGTTGCGAACCGATCGACTCGGGTTTCCGGAAATCGATGATCTGGCCGAACGCGTATTCACATACGCCGGTATCCAGGATGTAGACAGCGTCTGGGTCCATGGAAAGCTCCAGAAAAAGAATGGGGAACTCGTGGACTTCGACAAGGGGCTGTACAAGAAGGCCATCGAGAGCTGGGATGTCGCTCGCGCCGCGGGCGAGAGCATCAAGTTCATCGGCGAAGACGGAAAAATCCTTACGCCAGAGTATGTGCGCTCGCCGTCGTTCAACCCGGGGCGACCCGCGATGAAACCAGGGCCATGATGAATTGGCCGAACGCGCGATGGTCCATGCCAGCCAGTTTCCAGGATATTGATTGCGTGTGGAGCCTTGGAGAGTTGGAGAAGAAGGACGGGGGGAAGTCGTCCACTTCGGTATTGGTATATGCAAATAATGCCAGATCGCTCTCGTGGATAATGTTGCAGAAAGAACGGGAGAATCCAGTCAAATGACTTCACGAGCCGATTCAAGAGATCTGATTTGCGTACCACTGGTCATCGTCGGACTTGCAGCCACATCCAGTGTCACTTTCGCACAAGAGACGGAAACCCTCGAGGAAGTAATCGTTACTGCCGCGAAGAGGGAGGGGAATCTGCAGGACACGCCTGTTTCCATTGCAGCATTGACGGGGGAGACGCTTGGCTCTTTCAATGTTCAATCGGCCGAGGACATGATCAGTGCCGTGGTTGGCCTGGAAGGGACGATTACTGCCGGTAACCTGGCGCTGGCGATCCGCGGCGTAAACAGCGAAAACACCGACCTGACTTCCGATCCGACTGTCGCCTTTCACGTCGACGGTGTGTTTCGTGGACGTCAAACGGGCGGACTTGCCGTCTTCCACGATCTGGAGCGTGTAGAAACCCTCAGGGGGCCGCAGGGCACGCTGTACGGGCGAAACGCAACAGCGGGCAGCATCAATGTCATCACTGCCAAACCCAAACAGGATCTGGAAGGAAATGTCGAAGTCATTACGGGCAACTACAACCGACGTGGCTTTAGCGGTGTATTCAATGCCCCGGTTATCAAGGATAAAGTCGCCATTCGACTTGCTGTTCTGAAAGATGAAAGGGATGGATATTTCGACAATGGTCCGTTAATCGCAAACCCCTACGGGGATTCAGACGAGTTTGCAGCCCGATTTCACGCATTGATAACCCCGAACGATCGGACCTCCCTGTTGCTTACTGCTGACTATCAGGAACGAGGCGGTGTTGGCGATGGCACCAACGTCCTTATCGGGCCGGCCGCAAACATGTCCACTGACCTTCCTAACCCGTACACTCTCTTTCAGAACACAGAGGGCACTCGCGACGATGAGTTCCTGACGTTGAAGGGTGAGCTAAACTACAGTTTCGAAACGGTCGACCTTACCTACATCGGTGCTTACTTCAGAAGCGATGTGAATTTCGGGCTTGACTATGATCGCACCGTTCTTTATCCGGATACGCTGGACATCAGGAACGGCAGCTCTCAGTGGTCTCATGAGATGAGGTTGTCATCCAGCGGACACGGTCCATTGGAGTGGCTGGTTGGACTGTACTATTTCGATGAAGATGCCTCGCGCCATGTGCGGGTGGCGATTCCAAGATTTGCCAACCGGGTGTCCTTGACCGACACGCCGGATTACTTCGTCAAGTCAAAATCCATTTTTGGCCAGGCGACCTATAGCCTTTCGGATACGTTGCGGATCACGGCAGGACTTCGTTACACCGACGATGAAAAGTCGCAGGGCGATACGGTTTATACATCTTCAAACAACTCCGGAACGACAGTGGTCGCGGTAACCAATTCCGGCAGCTGGAGTTCAACCGATTGGACCGCGGGGGTCGATTGGCATCCGGTCGAAAATACAATGCTTTATGCAAAGGTCGGAACAGGGTTCAAGGCTGGTGCGTTCAATGTCGCAAATCCAGCGTTCTCTGTCGCGGAATCGACTTTCCGTCCGGAGGAAATCCTGGCCTTTCAGGTCGGCCACAAGAGCATATTCAACAACGATCGACTGCAGATCAACTCGGAAGCGTTCTACTACGACTACACCGATCTTCAAGTCACCCAGCGCCTTGACACGACGACCATAACGCGCAACGCCGCATCAGCAGACATTTATGGATTTGAAACCGAAATCACGGCGTTGCCCATCGACAAACTGCAGGTTTCACTGGCGGTTGGTTATCTGGATGCCGCGTATGGGGAATTCGTGCAGTTCAATCCCTTTACGAATGTAGAGAATGACCTGTCTGGTGAAACCATGGTGAAGGCGCCAAAATGGTCGGTAAACGCCGGAGTTGCGTACACGTTCAATGTCGGCAGCGGTTGGCAGTTAGTCCCGAGAATCCGCACTTCCTATCGGTCAGACATGAAATTGCTGCCCTTTGATGACCCGGGTTCTCTTCAGGAGTCGCGGACCGTTACGGACGCAAGTGTTGATCTGGTCTCGAGAAATGCTCATTACAGGGCAAGGCTCTTTGTCAATAACATCGAAGACAAAGTCACATGGTCCAGTGCCGGCACGTCCGGGGTGGGCATGCGAGTCCTCACTGGTCGGCCACCCAGATTTTATGGTGCCAGCCTTACAGTTGCATTTGGTCAATAGCACCGAAGTGTGCGGCCAGGCCGCGAAGTGAATCGAAGAGGTCCAAGGTGTTGATGTCGTCCAGCCGCCTCATATTTAGGAGAAGCCTGTGAAGGAAAAAATCATCCTGGTCATTGCGATGGCAATTGCCTGGTCGGCGCCGGTACGGGCGGTGGGTGAGGGAGGGGTTGCACCAGCGTGGCAGGGAACCAATTTCCAGGGCGAGTCTGTCTCGTTTCCAAAACTTGCCAAGGGCAAGCCAACCATCATCATTTTCTGGGCAAGCTGGTGCAGCTATTGCAAGGCCTTCATGCCTTACCTGAAGGAAATACAGGAAGAGTATGGTGCCGACAGCATCGAAATCGTTGCAGTGAATATCAGGGAAGAGGAGGGGGGGGCTGGCGATCCGGATGCCTATATAAAGAGCACTGGCATCGCCCTGACGGCGATACGTAATGGCGAGCATATTGCTGCCGCCTATCGCGTAAAGAATGTACCGGGATTGATGGTAGTGAACGGCGACGGAATCGTGTCTTACCGGCGAAGCGCGACAAAGCTTCCGGCCGGGCAGAAGGTCGCCGAATTGTGGAATAAACAAGTGAGAGCAGCACTTGACAAGGAATTTGCTGATGGATGCTAGTGCTCCAGCAGTACACCGGCCCACGCAGCGAATCACTGCAATCGGACCGTCTATCGGCAGCGTACTGGTGTGCGGCTGCACCACCGGTTCCGCTGACGCTTCACAATTGGATATGGGACTGGCTATCGGCCCCTGCAAGGAACCCGAATGAAAAAACTACTGATCAGCTTCCTGCTCGCGAATTTCATTGTTCTCGCCGTTCCTGCTGAAGCACCAGGCGCGGAGAAAAAAGCTGTTCCTGCCGCGGATATTTCAAAAAGAGATCGCATCATGGGTGCGATCATGGGCGTCTTCGTCGGTGACGCACTGGGGGTTGGCACCCAATGGTATTACGATCTCGACGAACTGAAGAAGTACTACGGGCCGTGGATTTCCGACTACAACGATCCGGTGCCAAACGGCTCCGGCAAATTCGCCGAGGTTCACAAGTATCGGTACGACCAGGGAGTTCGGGCGGGTGACATGTCACAGACAGGGCAGCTGTATGCCCTGTTGCTCGAATCCATCGCCGACAAACGCGGCTATGATCGAAAGGATTTCAGCTCCAGGGTCGACAAGCTTTTCAAGACATTGAACGGCGAGAACTACTCCGGCCGCTACACCGATCAGGCAATTCGTGAGACTTGGGCGCACCGCAACGCCGGTATTGCCTGGGACGATCCCAAAGTTGGCAGCAACGCGATTACCTCGGATGCGGCACAGATGAATGTGGCATTGGCTGCACTGCTTTTCGACGACCCTGAACAACTGACGAAATCAGCCAACCGCAACACCAAACTTTTCTACTACAACGATTTTCCAATTACACACGCGGTCGCCTATTCGCTGGTTGTCGGCGGGCTGATCAGCGGTGTTCCCCTGGCTGACATGAAGGAGCATATCCTGGCGATCAACAGGAGGGTTGTCACTCAAAACGCGCTGTATTACGACTCCACCATCCAGGTCTATGTCGGACAGGCGGCGTGGGATCCGGAAATCAAAATTGAACGACCCCACCTGGTCGCCAAGCTTTTCGGACAGCATTGCGAGATACAGCAACTGCTTCCTGCTGCCTACTATTTCATTCATCGCTACCCCGACGATTTCGAAAGCGCCGTCCTTGCTGCGATAAACGGGGGTGGAAACAACATGGCCCGCGCCTCCCTGACCGGCGGTCTGAGCGGCGCGATGGTTGGCTTGTCGGGAATTCCCGACAGGCTGATAAAAGGTCTCAAGAATCACGAACAGCTCCTGAAGCTTGCCGGAAGAGTGGCCGATTTGACGCAGAAATAGGTTGGCGTCGCCTGCTCGCCAAATGGAAAGAATCTCTTGAAACGACTTCTGGCAACCGTATCGGCCGCTCTGCTCTTCTCGCTGGTGGTTTCTTCTAGCACTCATGCTGGCCAATCTGCAGGCAGATTGCCGGAATCGCCGGAGTCGGGGATTTCCGCGAAGCAGAGCGGTTCAAAATTGCCTGTCGAGACAGAGGACTGGGCTGATGACGGCTTCCTGGAGGTCGAACAGGCTTTTCGATTGCTGCCGCGCCTTGAGAACAAACGCCTGATACTGCAGTGGACAATTGCAGAGGGCTATTACCTTTACAAGCACCAATTCAAGTTTCAGCTGGAGCTGGACGGAGTCATGTCAGAGGTCGAACTGACATTGCCATCCGGCGAAGTAAAGCATGACGAGTTCTTTGGCGAGGCAGAAGTCTACTATCACGAGTTAAGCGCCACTGCGTCCTTGCCAGACGGTCAACCGGTAAGGTTCAGTGTGAGATCGCAGGGCTGCGCCGATGCAGGGCTTTGCTACCCACCATTGTTACAGCACTTCCAGTTCAACGCGGCATCGTCTGGATTCGAAGAAGTACCGGGCGGCTTTGCGAATACGGACAGGCTGACAGGCAAGCCGGCGTCAACGTCGGGCCTGCCGTCTTCAGGCACTGCGGGCGACGTGCCTGCGGACACTTCCCTGTTGCTGGTGATGCTGTTTGCCTTTCTCGGTGGCGCGATACTTAATCTGATGCCTTGTGTATTCCCGGTGCTGGCGCTGAAGATATTGGCCTTGGTCAATGCCAGTGCCATCTCCAGCGCAGAGCGGCGCAATCACGGTATCAGCTACGCAGCGGGGGTTGTGTCCAGTTTCATCGCAATGGCCGCATTGCTGCTCGGTCTTCGATCGGCCGGTGAAGTGCTTGGTTGGGGCTTCCAACTGCAGTCACCGTGGGTCGTTGCTGCACTGGTCTATCTGTTCTTCCTTCTCGGTCAGGGCATGTCGGGATATGTCGAGTTCACCCCAAGCTGGGTTGGCGCGGGTCAAAGCCTGACCGCACGGGGAGGGCGCACCGGATCATTCTTCACCGGCATGTTGGCAGTCGTTGTGGCAAGTCCGTGTACAGCGCCTTTCATGGGGGCCGCACTGGGCTTCGCATTGGTGCAGCCGTCGGTTGTTGCTCTGTCGGTATTTGCAGCGCTGGGGCTGGGTATGGCTGCTCCGTTCCTGTTGCTGGTTACTGTTCCCCGTCTGGCAAGGGTATTGCCCAAGCCAGGCGCATGGATGCTGACCTTCAAGGAGGTCATGGCATTTCCGCTATTCATTACTGCGGTCTGGTTACTCTGGGTTGTAGGTCGGCAGACAGGCGTCAACGGCATGACGATGGTTGCGGCTGGCTGTGTCCTGATCGTCTTCGCCCAGTGGCTATGGCGCAGGTCGACAGTGCAGGGCCGTGCATCCTCACTGGTTGTCGCAGCGTCTGCGTTGGCCCTGTTATTCGGCCCGTGGATGGAGCGACCTGAACGCGCAAGCAACGACGCGAATGTATATACATCGGAGCGAGTATCGGCATTGCGCGCCGGAGGCAGTTCCGTGTTTGTAAACCTGACTGCAGACTGGTGCCTCACCTGTCTCGCGAACAAGCGTGTGGCGCTGTCCAGAACTGCGGTCTTGCAGGCCTTTTCGGCGAATAATATTGCCTACCTCGAAGGTGACTGGACGAATAGTGATCCCAGGATCACGGAGATCCTGCACCAATACGGTCGCAGTGGTGTGCCGCTGTATCTGCTCTATCCTGCCGATGCCTCCAGGCCAGCGATGGTGCTGCCGCAGATATTGACACCGGGCAACATTCTCGATTCGATCGCCGCGCTATGAGCACCCGAAACGCCAAAGCAGTGGCCATGTCCGGGCCACGCGAGGTCGAAACCCGCTCTTGAAGGAGGACTCGGTAGAGAATCCGGCATCGGGTGCATGTATTCTGTCAGCACTGCCTCTGACCGACTTCGATATACCACCGTCGTCCGGCCGGATCGACTCATACCTTCCAGGAACAATGCCCTGAATTACAGGCTACCGGGTCACGATGATGGAATCAGAGGATCTGGATGTATGCTCAGGTGGACAGGTTCCTTGATACCCAGCAAGTACTTCCCATCATGAACTATCCAATTCCACCGGTGTCGGTTCTGCGCTCCTTCGCTGCGGCAGTGCAGTTCAAGAGCTTTTCCAAGGCTGGTGCATACCTCGGCGTCAGCCAAAGCGCCATTAGCCACTCCGTTAAGGACCTCGAGATAATAGTTGGCAAGCAGCTTTTCACCCGTACAGCCCGGCAGACACACCCGACCGCGGACGCGCTGGCGCTTTACGAGGCGATTCAACAGGGCTTCAAGACAATCCATAGCGCAGTAAACTACTGTCGGTCTTCGAATGCGCATGAGCTTGTTGTCAGCTGCTTTCCTGGATTTGCCGTCAAGTGGCTATTCCCCCGCCTCATCAACTTCGATCACCGATATCCGAACATCGCGATTTCAATGCGAACCATGGGCACGATCAGGGAGATCCAGGAGTACGAGGCCGACATCGGCATTCACTACGGGCTCGATGCATACGAGACCTACAGCCTTGAGCACATTCCGAATGAAATGCTCATACCCGTCTGTAGTCCAGACTACCTTTCCGATGCTCCACAACTGAAATCACCCGGCGATTTGGGCAGGCACACATTGTTGTGCGATGAAATGCCGGCAGCCTCGCACAGCCAGTCCTTGTGGAGCTATTGGCTCGAGCAACATGACCTTTCGCCGGCAATTCATCCAACTTACCGGCACTTTGGCCAGTCAAACATGGTGATTCAGGCCGCCCTCGAAGGCCGGGGTGTAGCGCTCGGTCGGACGCTGCTTGTAGTTGACGATCTCAAGAGCGGGAAACTGGTAGTGCCCTGCGGATCTCCCATCCGGTCA
>JAATEY010000097.1 GCA_015655465.1 Gammaproteobacteria bacterium
AAGTTCGACGTGCCCACGTTGATCATCCACGGCGACGATGACCAGGTCGTGCCCATCGACAATGCGGCGCGTGCCGCGCACGGACTGGTCAGGGGCAGCAGGCTCATCGTCTATGCCGGCGGGCCGCATGGCATCACCGACACACACAAGGAACGGCTCAACCAGGATCTGCTCGATTTCCTGCGCGAATAAGGCGTTCGTGTGTGGCTACTTGCCCGAGCTGCCCAGCGCCCGCCGGAATTCCTTGTAGTCGGTGGGGCGCTCGGTGGGCGGGTAGTAGTTCTGCGGGAACCAGCGCAAGCCGACGCGCATGATCTTGATGGCGCCGGTGTCGTCGAGCTTGCTCACGTCCTTGATGAAGAAGGCGAAGCGATTGCCATTGGGCAGCACGGCATTGTCGGTGAACGGGAAGGCAAACGATGTCAGGTCGAAATCGAATCGATAGTCGGTGACGGTGGTGGTGGGCGCAGCCGGCGAAATGAGCACGTGCACGCGTTCGGAGGAGAAATCCGGCTTGTCGAACACGATCGAAAGTGTGTCGCGACAGTCCGGCGAACTGACCTTGAAAGACTGCAACGCCGTGCTGGGCACCAGCACGGTCGCGGAATCGGCAGCGCCGCTGAAACTTTCCTCCAGGTCCGCGTCGCTGACGAACTGGAAGGTGGTCTCCATGCTCGCGGCAGGCTTGCACTGCGCGAGCTCGTCATCCCAGAGCTGCGCAATCTGGCGCTGGATGACCCGGTGGGCCGCCTGTCGCAGGTTGCTGCGCGCCTGCAGGATGGCCTCCGGCGCGACCTTTCCCTGGTACTTGGACAAACGGTCGTCGGCATCCTGCAGCAGCGGCTTGAGTTCGAAATGCTCGTGGAAATTGAGCGTCAGCAGCTGCGCCAGCACCGCGTAGCGGATCGGATCCATGTCCGAGCCCGATTCCCCGGGGCCGGCAATCGGCGTGATGAGCTGCCCGAACATGGTGGCGCGCAGTGAACTCTCGGCCTGTTCGCGCTGGTTGATGAGCTGCAGGTTGGCGCGGTTCTGCTCGAAATGATTCGCGAGCCAGGCCGCCACGATGGCGCCCAGCGGCACGGTCAGTTTCATGACTACGTCCAGCCAGAACTGGACGTCGCGCTTGGCCTTTGTTTCCTTGCGGTCTGCGCCGGCTTCGTTCTCACGCGCCATGTGCGGTGGGTTACTGGCAGTTGATGCTGATGGTCGCGGCGCCATTCAGCGCTGCCACCTTGGGCGTCTTGCCGTTCGGGCACTTGACCGTGTAGACGCCGGTAGCCAGCGCCACGGAGAACTTGCCGCCTTCCTCCACCTTGATGTCGGCGACCTTTTCCTCGCCCTTGAACACAGGCAGCGCCGTCCCCGCCTTGACGCCCGTGACCGTACCCTGAAGAACGCCCACCTCCGCATGGACGCCTGCAGCAGTCATCAGCAACGCTGCGACAGTCAGCGATCGTGTCAGCTTGTTCATGTCAGCACCTGTATCTGGTAACCCGCCGGCTGGCGGGCAGTGCTGCACTATATTGGCATTGCTGCGGATTTGGCTATCTGTCGCAGCTCCGCGTCGACTTCGCGCGGGTGTGCGTTCGCTATCCTGACAGGCGTGTTTCGATCCACACGAGGGCGCAGGTAGCGATTCCCTTCTTCGCGAATTGCCCGCCGCACCAGGCGTACATGCCGCTGTGCGCGTTGAAGCCGTGACAGATCGCGACGACGGCGCGCGGCGCGGCAGCCGGCCGCCAGGCGCGGACGAAGAGATTGCCTGCGCCGCCCTGCAGGAATTCTTCCGTGGCCTCGAACATGGTCAGTGGCCTTCGACTGCGAAGAGGATGTCCGCGAATCCGGGAGTGGTCTTCTCGCGATTCCAGTCGCGTTGCAGTTCGCAGATGAGCTGCACCCAGCTCACCGGCTTGCCTCCTGCCTGGACGAGGCGCTGCACGCCGAGCGCATGTGCTTCGGGCGAGGTGCCGCCGACGCAATCGATGACCGGATACACCTCGAAGCCTTCCTGGATGGCGTCCAGCGCAGGGTGCACCAGGCAAACCTCGGTCCACAATGCCGCCATGATCAGCTTCCTGCGGCCCGTGGCTTTCACGGCCCGCACGAAATCCTCGTCCTCCCAGGCATTGATCGAGGTGCGATCGAGGGGCTCGATGCCGGTCAGTACCGCCGTGATCTGATGGATGGTGGGCTGATTGCGTCCGGTCTTCACGTTCACGGTGGAAAGCACGGTGGGCAATCCATAGAGCTTGCCGATGCGGGCGAGCGCGGTGATGTTGGTGACCAGCTCACGCTTGGGGCGCGACTGGATCGACGCGACCTGCACCGGCTGGAAGTCGATGATCACCAGCGCGGCGTTTTGTGGCGTGAGCAGGTGATCGGTGACGGGATCGCGAATGGTCTTGAACGACGTCATGAACTTATTCCTTGTTGCGGGAGGGAGGACCGTTGCCGAGGAACTTGCGGATCGCTGCGACTGTCGCCTGCGGCTGCTCTTCCATCAGCCAATGCCCGGCATTGGCGATCACCACCTGGTGCACGTCGTCCGCGGCGAAGCGCATCACGAACGCCATGGTCGGACCGAACGAACGCTCGCCGCCAATGGCAAGCACCGGCATCTGCAGGCGACCGGCTGCCGACGATGCACGGTTGTCGATCGCGTCCTGGTCGAAAGCCGCGAATTGCAGGAACCCGGCGTGCATGCGGCCGGGCTGGGCATACAGCGCTGCGTAATGGCGGCGCGTGCTTTCCGGGAAATGCGCCGGGTCGGCCGAGAATTCATTCCAGAACCGGTCGAGATAGATGCGCTCGCGTCCGGCCACGAGGCGCTCCATGTCCGGCCCGCCGAAACGGAAGTGCCACAGCAACGGGTTCTTGAGGATCTCCTCCCACGGGCCGATGCCGGGAACCGGCGCGTCCATCATCACGAGCCGCGTGGTGCGATCCTGGTGGGCTGCGGCGAATGCAAACGCGACCATGTTGCCGATGTCGTGGCCGACGATGTCGGCGCGCTCGATGTGCAGCGTGTTCATCACGCCGGCGATGTCTTCCGCCTGGTTCTTCTTCGTGAAGCCGTCCACGGCGACTGCCGAAAGCCCCATGCCGCGCAGGTCCGGCGCGATGACGGTGTGGTCACGCATGAGTTCCGCCGCCAGCGGCGCCCACATGTCGCCGGTGTCGCCGTAGCCATGGATGAGCACCACGGCCGGTCCGGTGCCACCGACGCGAACATGCAGGGTGGTGCCGTTGGTGGCGATTTCCTGCGTGCGAAAGCCGGCAGGGAAGTCGAAGGTATCGGCCAGCGCGGGCGAGACTGCCAGAGGCAGGGCTGCGACAACCCACACGAAGATCCGGACCAGCTTGTGCTTTCCCATGGACGTCCCTTCCCAGGAGCGAAATTGCTCGCTGGAGAGTGGGCGTCAGGGTCGGGAAGGTCTTGCAGATCCCCGGCGGGTTTTCGCAAAAACCGCCGCAGCGTTCAGAGAACCTGCTTGCGCCAGGCACCGGGGCTTGCGCCAACGATACTGGTGAAAACGCGCGTGAAATGGCTCTGGTCGGTGAAGCCGCAGGCGGCGGCGATGTCCGCGAGCGACCGGTCGGCGTCCCGCAGCAGCGACTTGGCGCGCAGTACGCGCTGCAGCAGCAACCAGCGATGGGGTGGCGTCCCCACGCTCTTCTTGAAGGCCCGGGCGAAGTAGCTTGGCGAAAGTCCGCACGCGGCGGCGGGCTCGGACAGCGACATGTCCTCGCCCAGTCGTTCGATCATGAGCTCGGTGGCGCAGCGGACCTGCCAGGGAGCCAGTCC
Organism: Gammaproteobacteria bacterium; assembly: GCA_015655465.1. Classification (GTDB taxonomy): domain Bacteria; phylum Pseudomonadota; class Gammaproteobacteria; order Steroidobacterales; family Steroidobacteraceae; genus ZC4RG30. The sequence goes on from JAATEY010000097.1 coordinate 3,809, forward strand.
GCCGCGACTGCTGTATCCCGGCAGGCGCATGCCGCCGAAGGCGACGGCGAAGTAGGTGTGCGTCGCCAGCAGCAGGTGATCCGCATACATCGCGCCGATTTCGTCGGGACGCGCAAGGGCCGGCAGCAGCGCCTGGCCGAGATGCCAGACCGTTGGATCGAAGGCACCGCGTTCGCAGCTGAGCGCATCGATTTGCGGTGCGCCCTGATCGTCGGCGATCTCGTTGAGCGCAGCGCGTGACACGTAGAAGTGCATCGCGTCGAAAGGGCTTTCCAGGTTCGCAGTCGGCTCCTGCTCAAGGTCAACGATGCTGGTGGTTTTCGCGCCATAGCCCCCGCGATAGACGGAACGCCCGCCAATGAACAGTTCGCGCCTGGGCGAGTCCCGCAGTTGCAGCAGCACGGAAAACGCCGCTTCTGCCGGCAGCGGGGATGTCAGGCCATGTCCCGGCGTATCGCGCCGGATGCGCGTCACCGCCAGCTTCGACTTTCGCAGAGTGCTGGTGATGAGATACGAGCTCGCATCGGCCCGGAAGTATCTCGCCAGGCCATCGCCATAGGCACCTGCCGCCAGTTGCATGTGATCTCCCTGCAGCTTCGCAGGTTCAGAAACGCACGGCCCTGGCGTCCTTCATGATCACATCATGATAGACCGGCAGCGACCAGCCCTGCGCTTCCAGGACTTTCAGGCGTGCTTCCACCTGGCGGACATACTGCGCCGGGCTGCCGTATTTCTTGCGCAGGGTGGCGGGGGGCAGCAGCGTCTGCCAGCCGGAAAGGGCACACAGCAGTGGTGTGCCCAGCCGGCCCATGCCGGGGCCCGTGCTCTTCGGGTTCGGTTCATTGATCATGGTGTACTTCGCAGTGGGCAGGTCCACATAGGTATTGCGGATGCCGCCCATCGCATTGCCGTATGCATCCAGCTGCATCAGCGAGCCGTCGTTGTCCACGAACAGGTCCATGATCACGCGCGGCGCACGCGGCGGCTTGATGCCCTTGTCCACCCATTGCAGCAGGTGGTGCAGGGCCACCGACAGGTAGGCATCGATGGGGAACTTCGACAGCGGGTGGACGCAATCCTCCTGCGTGAAGCGGCTCGTGGTATTGCGCGAATCCAGATGAGCCAGGCCGGGGAATTCATACACCCGCATCTGGCTGCCCGGTTCATCACTGTCCTGGGCGGAGGTGGCGACACTCTGGTATTCGCGCTGGGTCGGCACCTGGATCATCGGCACATCCACCGTACGGATGCTGGTGCCATGCATGGTGGGCATGAAGCCGTCATAAATGTTGGCCATGCTGCCCAGCTTGAACACTTTGTGCGAAGGCAGGTAATTGACCAGGATGGCGGAGCTGGCCGAGGTGCCCCACAGGACCATCTTGCGCAGGCCCATGTTCGCTATCGGACTCTGCGGGCTTTTGATCAGCGCGCCGGCCTGGGCCAGGATCTCGTTGGTCTGATTGCCGGCCACCTTGATGAAGCCGTAACGCTCGGGATTGAACTGGGCAATCTGGTCGGAACCCTGGGTGTCGATTTCCACCGCGATGTGGCCGGCGTCCATGATGTACAGCGAGTTGAGTTCGAAGGCATGCGCAGAGGCTGCGACGGGATGCATGGCTTCGGCCACGGCAAGGCCGCTGAACTTGCTGCCGTTCCTGGGACGGCGAATCACCAGCCGCGTCTCATAGGGCGCGCCGGCGGCCGTACCCGAGATCCGGTATTCATCGATGGTGTAATCGAAGTGGTCCACGCCGAGGCCAGGCCACAATGCCACGGAGGAGTCGAACACCTTGCCGGGGCCCGTGAGCGGCGTGATGGATGGGATGGGAGCGACTACTGGAACCGGCGGTGGTTCGGCTGCAGCGCCTGGCCGGCCAAAGGCGCCAGGCGCTTGTGCCATCGCAGCCGAGCTGAGGCCCAGCAGCAGCAATGCAGCCATCGGAATTGTTACCCGCGTTACTACGGTGCCCGGTTTCATGGCATATCCCCTCGGTGGTCATTGTGGTCCCGCAGGCCAATGCTAGCCTGTTTCATCCGGAACCACGCATAACCCGGATGGCGTATCAATCGCTGCAGGGCATCAGCCCGCCGGCGCGTTAGGCCACCCGCTCCAGCGCCGGATAGTCGGTGTACCCGCGCTCGCCGCCGCCGTAGAACGTGCTCGCATCGGGTGTATTCAGCGGCGCGTTGCGCCGGAACCGCTCGAGCAGGTCCGGGTTCGCGAGGTAAGGCACGCCGAATGCAACGGCAGCGGCGCCCGCCGCGAGGGCAGCCTCGGCCCGCGCGAAGTCGTAGCCGCCATTGACGATCACCGGCCCGCCGAATGCCTGGCTCAACACCGGCGTGATCGCGTTCGCGCCGCCGGCCTCCACCAGGTGCATGAACGCGACGCCGCGGATTGCCTCGGCGGCGCGACGGAAGGTCTCCTGCGGATTTTCATCGCTCATGTCATTCCAGGGCGACATCGGCGAGAAGCGCACGCCGGTGCGGTCGGCGCCGATCTCCTTCGCGACCGCTTCCACCACTTCGCGCAGGAACCGCGTGCGGTCCCGGCCGTAGGCGTCGGTGCGCCGGTTCGTTCCGGAGCGCAGGAACTCGTCGATCAGGTAGCTGTTCGCGGCGTGGATTTCGATCGCGTCGGCGCCTGCGTCGATCGCACGTCGCGCTGCGGCGGCGAAGTCGAGCGCAATCCCGGGGATCTCGTGCGTGGCAAGTTCCCGCGGGGTCTCGAAAGGCACGGACTGGAAGTTCACGTCGCGGGATTCGCCCGTCTTGATCGCGATCGGGCTGGGAGCAACGATCTCGCCGAAGACGGATGAATGGCCGGACCGGCCGGTGTGGAACAGCTGCGCCGCGATGCGGCCGCCGGCGCGGTGGACGGCGTCGAACACCGGCGCCCAACTCTGCTGCTGCGCATCGGTCCACAGGCCGGGAGTGGCCGGATAGCCGTGTCCCTGGCGGCTGACGGAGATGGCTTCGCTGACGATCAGCCCGGCGCCGGCGCGCTGGGCGTAGTAGGTGGCGGCAAGCGGGGTCTGGAGTCCTTCGCTGGATGCCCTGGTGCGGGTCATCGGGGCCATTACGGCGCGGTTGGGAAGCTGAAGACGACCGAATTGCGTGGAAGAAAAAATCTGACTCATGGCGGATCTCCTTTGGTATCGTATGGATACTATGAATTCCAAAGATACCAAGGCGCAAGTAGGTACTGGAAAGTGCGATAGTTTCCAGAAGGAAACCTCCGCAGGCTCCTGCCCCATGGGGAAGATGATCGAGCTGCTTTCGGGACGCTGGGCTTTTCCGGTGCTTTATCAGTTGCTGCGGGCCGAAGGGCCCATCCGCTTCGGGCAGTTGCAGCGGTCGGTTGGCCGCGTGACGCAGAAGGAGCTGACCAAGACTCTGCGTGTGTTCGAGGAGCGCGGGCTTCTCAAACGGCGGGTGTATGCAGAGGTGCCGCCGCGTGTCGAGTACCGGCTGACGCCGCTCGGTGCATCGCTGGGCGAACCGCTGTGCGGCCTGGCCCGGTGGGCCGAGGCGCATATGAAACAAATCCAGGCGGTGTGCCCGTCGGCGGAAGTGGTAGACGACGCATGGTCACGCCGGGCGTGAACGCCAGTACCCGCCGCGGCCCTTCGGCCTGGTCGTTCATGTGGTCCGCGCCTTTGGCTTTGATAAGGGTTGCACCGCCAGCCGCAATCCCATCGCTTTGAGAATGGCCGCCAGCCTGCGGGTGTCGGGATTGCCCCGACTGGACAGCGTGCGATAGAGCTGCGTGCGGTTGAATCCGGCCTGCCTGGCCAGCCCTCCGATTCCGCCCTGATCCAGGGTCAGTTGGCGCAGGGCGACCAGAAATTTCGCCTGGTTGCCTTTGGCGAGAATGCCATTCAGCAGTTCTGCCGCGCATGGAGGATCTGAGCCGGGTCTTGCGGCAATTGTCTGCTTGCTGGTTCGGTGCTTCATCGCCCGCGCACTTTATTTCTTCACATGCATTGACGGCAGGTACCTGCGTACGATGTGCTTCGCGAGCACTGCAGGTGTAGCGGTGGGTAGCGCGAGCGGGAGTAGGTTTCTTCTGACGCTGCTCCCTCATGTGAAGCTCAGTCGTACGTGATCGTATAAACCAGATCCACGGCGCTGGCCTCCCCGGTCTGGCCGCGGACCGTGAGCCGCCGGGTGATGTCATAGAAGATGAACAGCGTGCTGGCTGCCCCCGAGAGTCCGGCCTGATAGGTCAGGTAGAGTTCGTTGGATAGCCGCTTGCCCACCGAAACACCGGTTTCGCCCAGACCCAGTTCATCCAGCCCGAGTCCGGCGGCAAGCTTGCCGCTGAGCTGGCCGGCCGCGAGGCCGAGCGCGGCCTGCTGCATGGAAGTGCCTTCGGCGCCGGCGACGACCGTTGGACGTCCCAATATCACCCACGAGAGCTTTTCTCCCTCGGGCAGGTCCGGCTCCGAAAACAGCTGCACGCGCGGTGCGTTCAGCGTGCCGGTGACGCGCACGCCGGCGCGCACGTCGATCTCCGGGCGGATCGCCAGCAGGTTCAGCGAAGGGTTGGAGTAGGGACCGTTGAACCGCACCACGCCGGTTTCGACATTCAGTGCCTGGCCCCAGGCGCGATAGCGGCCTTGTTCAGTGCGCACCTCGCCGAAGACGTTGAATGGATTGCTGCCGATGGTGTTGCTGCGCACGGTCAACTCGCCTTCGAGGCGGGTGGTGATGCCCTGGCCTTCCATGGCGAGGTCGCTGCCGAGATCGAGTTTGATCTCCATGTCCATCGGCTTGCGTGTCTCGAGCTGGCCTCGTGCCTGGCGCGCTTCGACGGCGCCGGGGTTCGCAAGGTCCGTGTTGCGCACCACCACGACGTCGTCGCCCAGCGTGGGTGCGCTGGCTTCGGGCAGCATGATCGATGCGCGATCGACACGTATATCGCCGCGGATGCGCAATGCGCCTTGCTTGAGGCCGGCCGACAGTTCGCCGCTGAGCGTCATCTGCCGGTCATTGCGCACCAGCACCTGCATGCGCTGCAATTCCGCGCGCAGATCCATGACGATGCCGGACCCGGCTTCACTGGCGTTCGCCACGCTGCTCCAGTCGATGCTGCCGCTGACGGCCATGCGGCCCCGCTCTGACGGTGGCGGGGTGCGATTGCCGCTGAAGCCGCGCACGTAGGCGCGGCTGCCGGTGCCGCCCAGGAAGGTGAGCTCGGCAATTTCCATGCGCGCGCCGTTCAATGTCGCGCGCAGCGTACCATCGTGCAGGTCGACGCCGTCCAGCACCGAGCGCAGGTTCAGTCCCTTGCCCTCGATGGTGCCATCCAGCCGCGGCGCCTGCACGGTGCCACCCAGGCGGACGTTCGCATCCAGTGCGCCCGCGATTCGCCAGCCGGGCGGCGCGAGGAAAGCCCAGGTGTTCAGATCCTGCAGACGCGCCTGGATATTTCCCGACAGCGGTGCGGTGTCCGGCAGGCTCCAGCCTTCGGCCAGTCGCGCGAGCCGGGTAGCCACGCGCGCGGTGATGATGCCGGCACGTTCGGTATCCCAGTTCAGCGCGAGATTCACGTCCTCGTTGGCTGATTGCATCTCGACCTCGAATGTGCGGATGCCGGCGGCGGTCGCAGGTTCCAGCAGCCACAGGTCGCCGCGTTCGCGCTTCAGGTGCGCGCGGATGTTCACGCGGTCGGTCATCTGGATATCCCACTCGCCGCTGAGCGAGAGATCGGTGCGCATGCCGGCGCCGGCAATCGGGCCTTCACCCTTCTTTGCAAGCAGCACATCCAGCCACGCGGGCTGGATACCGGTGGCGGTGCCCTTGCTCTGCAGCGTCATGGCGCCGCTGGAAGTGCGACGCCACAGCATGGGTTGCCAAGCCAGCTTCAGCGGCTCGTCTTCGCCGCCGCCGGAAGGAGCAGACAGCGTGGCGTTGCCGGCACTGGCGCGCAGTTCGATATCGGCGCCGGGCTGCACGGTAATCTGCAGGCCTTCGGAAAGCCGCAATTGCCAGGGCCGGGACTGGTCGGGCAAGGTCGCCGACGCATTGAACTTTGCCACTGCGATGTTCCAGCGCGGCGCATTGGCAGTTCCTGCCACCTGGGTGGTCTGCATCTGGACGTCGAGCAGCGCGTGGGTGTCATTGGCCCGCACATCGCCATCCACCGCAATCGTGGCGGCAGCCAGGTTGCCATGCACGTCGAGGTCCAGTTTCTGCACATCGATTTTTATGGGCGATTGGCCTGCTACGGCGGGCAAATCGATATGCAGGCCGTCGGTGTGGGCGATGGCATTCAGGCGCAGTCGCGGTTGCGAAGCCGGATTCCTGAAGCCAGCCTCCCATTGCCGCCAGCCGCCTTGCCAGTCGGCCTGCAGCCTGGCAGCGCCGCTGGCACGCAACTCCGGCAGGAGCTCGCCAACCAGCGGCAGGTCCCGCAACCAGGTCACCACCTGTTCGGCCGAGGCGAGCTGCACCGACAGGTTGCCTCCACCGGACTGCTGCAGCATGGCGGCATCGACCGCAAGCTTCACACCGGGAGCGGTGGCGGTGACGCGGGCCTTGATCGAGTCCAGCCCGGGCAACACCATATCGATGTCGCTGCCGTCCATCGTTGCCTGGAACGCATCGAGGTGGATGCGTTCGATGGTCAGCCGCGTCGGCGACCAGTTGCCCTTTGTCTGCACGGAACGGATTTCCCACTGGCCGCGCCGTGCCGCGCCTGCGCCTGCCGCGTCGCTGGCCATGTCGGCAGTGAAGGCCAGGCCTTGCTGCAGCGTGCCGGCGACCGCGAGTTTTCCGGACAGTTGCGAGGCGAGATCGTTGGCCATCTTCCTGTGGATCTGCCGCAGCGGCAGACGCTGCACTTCGCCACGCAGGTCAAGTGCCTGGGTCATCGGTGCAAACTCGCCCTGTATCTGCGCGCGCCCCGCGCCGATCTGCAGTTGCAGCGTTTCGATGCGCCATTGCGCGGGACTTACTCGCACATCGGCCAGAAAACGCTCCAGCGGTGCGCGCTCCTGATCCAGCGGACCGGGCAGGGTGTTGCGGATATCGGCCTGCGCCTGCCAGCTGTCCTGCTGCCAGGGCTTGATGGTGAGCGGACCAGTGAACGCGGTGCGTGGCAGCGTGGTCAGCAACGGTCGCAGATCCACCTGCTGCAGATCGAGTTGCAATGTGGTCTGGGTCAGCTGCCGCAGGGGAATCTGGCCCACCAGCGTGACGGCGCCGGCAGCATTGCGGCCGCCAAGGTCGGCCCGCGCCGTTTCGATGTTCAACTGTTCGAGCGAGAGGTGGGCGCGTGCCACGAGCTTGCGCAGCGGCAATTGCTGCCGGTCCCAGGCGCCGGGCTGGTCATTGGTGAAATCCATGACAGCATCCCAGGCCTTCAACTTCGTGTCGGCCACGGGCGCAAGACTGGCGCTGCCATGAAATGCCGTGACCGGTGCCCGGCCGTGGAATGCGTGTGCGTTGAGGTCGCTGAGCTGCAGCGCGACCTGTTGCGCCGGTTGCTTGCGCCATGGATGGATGGTGGCCTGCGCGTGAATCTGTGCTCCCGCTTCCACGGGCGCGGCAGCTGGCCGTGGCGCGTCGTGCGGTTGCTCGCTGGCATCCAGCCGCAGTTCCAGTTTTGCGACATCGCCCCCGGCGAGAGTGCCATTGGCCTGCAGCCGCGCCTGCATCGCAAAAGGGGTATCCGGCACGAGATCGCGCAGCGACGCGACCAGTTGCGCCGACAGTGCCAGATCCCGCGCATGCAGTTGCAGTTCGCCCTGCACATGGCTCTGGCCATAGCGAAGGCTGCTGAGTTGCAGCGCGTGCTGCATGCCATCGTAGCGGTAATGTGCCGCGAGATCGTCGAGCACCTGCATGCTCGAGATCCCTTCCTCATCGATGGTTTCGATCTGCACCCGCGCAATGGTCAGCGGCACCGTCATCGTGATGGGCAGCGATACATCCGCCGGCATCGTGAACGGATCGTCGGGCTCATCCGGATGCGGGGTCAGGCGCACATGCACATTGCGGGCGGAGAGGGTGCGCACATTCAGGTCGCGGCCGAACAGCAATCGCAGCGACCAGTCGAGCCGCAGGTCGTCGATCGTCACCGTGGTGCCAGGCTTGCTCCATTGCAGCCGGCCGATGTGGCCACCGCCGGTGATCGACCCCTGCGCATCGCTGAACACGAGGTGCTGATCCTCCGGCAGGAATCGCTGCACCATCTGCAATGCGCGCAGCAGCGACCCCTGGCTTCCCGCCCACCAGCCGGCCCCTGCCAGCAGCAACAGCAGCGCCAGCAATACCCCGGCCAGCCAGGGCCACACGCGGGTCCGGCGTCTGCGGGTCGGTGGGTCGGGTGCAGCGTCGGTCATCAGAACTGGAATCCCACTCGCAGGTGCAGACGCCACTTCTGCGTCTTCGTGCCGTAGGCCACATCGATCTGCAGCGGCCCCACTGGACTGCTCCAGCGGATGCCGGTGCCAACCCCGGGGAACAGGACCGCATCGCCCAGCTTGTCGGACGCCGTGCCGGCGTCGACGAAGAGGGTGTGCTCGAAGTTGCCGGCATCGCCAAACACGGTGATGGGGCGCTGCCACTCGACACTGCCCATCGCCATGTAGCGGGCGCCGTAGATGCTGCCGTCATCCAGGCGCGTGCCGATGCTCTGGTAGCTGTAGCCGCGCACCGTGGTGTCGCCACCGGTCAGGAACAGCAGGTTTGCCGGGATGTTCACGCTGTCGCCGGCGAACACTGCGCCCACCTCGGCGCGCAGCGCCAGGCGACTGCGCTTGCCGGCCGTGTTGCGCCCGCCGAATGGCCACAACTGCAGCGCCCGCACATCGAGCCGGAGAAACGGCTCGCGCTCCGGCGTCACCGTCAGACCCAGACCGGCTTCGGCAGCTATGCCGTGTCCACGCGTGGGATTGACGCGGTCGTTGAAATAGCGGCCCGTCCAGGCGTAGTTGCCCATCAACGAGGAACTGCTGTGCGGGCCCTCGCTGCCCTCGGCGTTGCTCGCGTCGTATTGCAGGTAGTAGCGACGTTCGGTCTTGTCGGCCGTGCGCGAGCGGCCGCCAGTCAGCGAGACACTGTTGGCCTTGATGTCGCCATAGTCGGAACGTTCAAGCTTCAGGCCGGTGTTCCACGACCAGCCTGATGCCTTCGGCATGTCGGTCCAGTTCGTGGCGAGCGACTGCGTGTTCGTGCCTGCCTCAACCTGATTCAGCGCCCGCCAGCCCAGCGGCCACATCTCGTTGTGGGTGTGGTCCACGGACAGCCGCGGGCCGGAGTCGGTGCTGAACCCGATGCCAAACACGATCTTCTGCATTTTGGCCTCGCGCAACTGGGCGATGACCGTGGCCTCGTCGGGATTGCGCTCGCTGCTGTCGAGCAGCAGGAAGGCGGAGTCGAAGTAGCCGCTGCTGACCAGCCGCTGCTGCGCGTCCAGCAGATCTTCCTCGCGATAGACGGCGCCGGTCGGTATCCGCGCGATGTTGTGGATGCCCTCTGCGTCGTAACGCTCCACACCCTCCAGTTTCAACGCACCGAAGCGGCAGGGGGCGCCAGCATCATAGGTCACCTGCAGCCCGGCGAGACTGGTGTCGGCATTCACCGTTGCCCGGCTGTCGGCAATGCGCGCCGTGGGATAGCGCTCGCGCTGCAATGCGCGCAGGCCGGCGGTTTTCGAGGCGTCCCATGCTTCCTGCGTAAAGGGATCGTTGTCCTTCAGCAGCCAGTCGCGCTGAATCGCGCGGCGTTGACGCGCGGATATGGGATCACTGTTCATCGGCTCGGCAAAGCGGATGTCGTGGCTTTCGATCTTCGTCTGTTCGCCGGGATCAACCTCGATGACGATCCGGCGCATCCCGCTTTCGCCTGCGGGTTCCCCCGCCTTGAGGTTCAGCTGCGGTGTGAAGTAGCCCAGTGCGGCCAGCAGATCGCGGGAATTGGATTCCGCCTCGCCCAGCAGCCGGCGCAGTTCACCCGCCTGCAGGTCCGGGAAGTTCGAAAAGCGCTGGATGTCGAGGTAGCGCTCCAGATGTCTGGCAATGCGCCGGTTGTCGCTGACCACATCCACCTTGAATGACAGTGGAGCAGCGCCAGCCTCTTTCGAGGCAGACTTTTCTTCGCCGTGCTTGCTGCTCCCCAGCGTGCTGCAGCCATGCAGGGCGGCAACCACGCTGATCAACAGCAGGGGCCGCCACCGGCCCGGCAGGGGCCGGGTCTGACAGTAATGTGGATCACGTGGTTCGTTCATCGAGCTGATCGTGCCGTCCCACGGACTGCGCGTCCCTGGCAGAGGTATGACCCTGTAGCCTCGCAGTAACGCAGGTGTGAGGCAATCCGTAGATACCGTGCCTCCGTGTAGGCATTACCCGACGCAGCAAGCGCAGCCGGCGCAAGGTGCAGGGATTCGAGCTCATGCTGGATGTCTTGTTCTTTCCCTCCGGTAACGCATGGCGCCGCTATTTCGCAGCGCGCGCCGGGAACAGCATCACGAATCCCTTGCCATCGGGGGTCAGGTCGTACTGCCGCCGCAGTTCGGTCTGCTTGAAGCCCGTGATCGGCAATGCCACCGGTTCACCGGCCCTGGGCGTATCTGCCGTCACCGATATATCCAGGCGAAAAATCTTTCCGTCCTGGTCGTAGTACAGCTTCGATCCATCGGGCGACCATTCGGGATGGCTGCCGCCCTGCCTGGTGAGCTGGAAGCGCTTGCCCGTCAGCGGCATCGGTTCCACCCACACTTCCGGCCGGCCGGTTTCATCGGATGTGTACGCGATCCACTTCCCATCGGCAGAAATCTCGCTGCTGTGCTGCGCGGAGCCGGCCTGGTCGATGCGCGTGATCTTCTTCGTGTTGATGTCCAGCAGCGAGATGCCGTAGTCCTTGTCGCCCTTCAGGGTGATGAAGGCCAGCAGCCCACCCTCGTACAAACCGTCTGGGGCACGCCCGTCCACCAGGTACTTCGGCTGTATCGAGCCATCCGCGCGCTCCCAGAAAATGGAGTCGGTGCCATTGCCGGTGGAGAGGAACGCGATCGAGTCGCTGTCGTGCGACCACACCGGCGAGACATTGCGTGTGAGCAGCAGCGTGGGCTGGATCCCGCGCTTCTGGTCCAGCTTGTCCAACTGCGCCACGAACGGCCGTGTGACCGGTGGAGGGGGAGTGTCCTCGGTCATTTCGAAGGCCACCCGGGTGCCATCCGGCGAGACGCGCGGAGCGACCACGGAGCCAGGCAGGGTACCGAGGACCTTCTTCTGGCCCTGCAGGTCGACCAGGGTGAGTTCGAAGCCGGAGGGATTCGGCTCGGCGGCATGCGCGATGCCGGAAAGCGCCATACCGGCGGCCAGCAGCGTGAATCGGTTCATCTATCAACCCCTGTCCGGAAGCTCGTTGGTTTTTTCCCGGACGACTGGCGCCGGGGGCGTGAATGTTAAGCCACAATAGCGAGACGACGCGAGGGAGAACGGCATGCACGCTATCCGCAAGAGTTTCATTGTCCTGGCCGGTGCAATGGTCGGCGGCGCTGCGTTGGCTGCACCCCCGAATTCGCAGGCCATCGTGAAGGAAGGGCAGACCCTCTCGCTGCAAACCGTGCCCACCCCGCAGCCGGCCGCGGGCCAGGTACTGATCAGGGTCTACGCGGCCGGGGTGAATCCGGTGGACTGGAAGCGCGACCTGCGGATCCCCGGCTACGATGCCGCGGGCGTGATCGACAGCGTCGGCCCCGGAGTCACCGCGTTCAAGCCAGGCGATGCCGTGCTGGCGCGCGCGGATGGTGCCTATGCCGAGTACGCGGTGGCGGATGTGGACGTGACCATTGCCAAACCGAAGGGCTTCACCTTCGAGCAGGCTGCGGGTGTACCGGTGGCCGGAATCGCGGGCTATCGCGCCGTGGAAGAGGCAAAGGTCTCGAAGGGCCAGCGGGTGGCCATCATAGGCGCAGCTGGCGGGTCGGGCGAGGCGGCGGTGCAAATCGCAAAGACACATGGCGCAAGGATCATCGCCGTCGGGCACTCTTCGCAGCAGGCGTTCCTGAAGTTGCTGGGAGTCGATGAGTTCATCGCCTTCGACAAGGAAGACGTGGCTGCGAAAGTCCGCAATGTCGATGCGGCGCTGAATCTCGTCGATGGCCAGGCGGCCGCGGTTCTCGGCTACGTGAAGCGTGGCGGCCGGTTCACAACGATCATTGGTTCGCCGGGTGACGACAGGATTGCCGCATCCGGCGTCACCGTGGTCCTGATCCTCACCGGCATCTATCACGGCATCAGCGAGGGTGATGCGCTGCGCGCGCTGGTTCGTCTTGCGGACAAGGGTCAGTACAAGGTCACCGTATCGAAGACCTTCCCGCTTGCCGAGGCTGCCCGGGCGCAGGATTTCGTGCACATGGGGCAGGCCATTGGCAAGACCATCCTGGTCGTGGATGCCGCCAGGGCAAAGTCGCGGTAGCAGCTCCATGCAATGAATGGGAATGCCGCAGCCTGAGGCAGTTCCACCCTTGGCCCGGCCCCGATACCATGGCACCGATTGGTCAGTTCGGTTTTGTAGGACAAGGCTTACACGTCACCATGGGATTGAATGAAAGGGCTTCGTTCCTGGCTGGAGGCGGGGAACTGGGTGCGCTGATGCGCGCGTTCGACTGGACGTCCACTCCGCTGGGCTCACCGGACTCCTGGCCGCAAAGCCTGAAGACTGCCGTGCGCATCATGCTGACTTCGCGTCAGCCCATCTGGGTAGGCTGGGGCGAAGAGCTGATCTACCTCTACAACGATCCGTACAAATCCATCATCGGCGGCAAACATCCCTGGGCGCTCGGGCAGCCCACGCGCATCGTGTGGAAGGAAATCTGGCCCGACATCGGTCCCATGCTGGCCACTGCCATGAAGGGCGACGAGGGCACCTATGTCGAGGACCAGCTCCTGATCATGGAGCGCAATGGTTATCCCGAGGAAACCTACTACACCTTTTCATACAGTCCGATTCCGGATGATGACGGCAGTGCAGGCGGCATCATCTGCGCCAACACCGACTATACGCAGCGTGTCATCGGCGAGCGCCAGATCAACCTGCTCCGGGAGCTGGCCGCACGCAGTGTGGATGCGCGCAATCCTGCCGAGGCCTGCCGGCGCGCCGCCGAGGCATTGCATACGAATGGCCGGGATCTGCCCTTTGCGCTGATTTATCTCGCTGGCGAGGAAGGCGGGTTCCGCCTCGCCGCCACCGCGGGAATCGAAGCGGGTCATCCGGGCGCTCCTGCCTTTGTGGGCGTGGATGACAGGCTCCCCTGGGCGCTGGGCGATGCGATGCGCGCCGGGGATTTCCATCTCGTGGCAGCGCCGCAGGCCGGCGTGGATGCTCCGCTGCCTTCGGGAAGCTGGGATGTGCTTGCCGGTCAGGCTGCCATCATCCCCATTCCTGGAACCGGAGAGAGTGCCAGCGCCGGTGCACTGGTGGTGGGACTCAATCCCTTCCGTCTCTTCGACGAGAAGTACCGCGG
>JAATEY010000155.1 GCA_015655465.1 Gammaproteobacteria bacterium
CAAGCGGCTCACGTATCAAAGTTCTAATTGATTCTGGGCCAAAGCACCGCGGACAAAAGAGAGCCAAGCGAACTCGACAGTCTCTATCGAAGCATCGGTGAGGCGCTTGGTCAGTGGTCGCAAATAGAAGTATTGGTTTCCCTACTTTTTGCGAACATCATGAAAGTCGGCGCGCCTTCGGCAGAATGCATCCTGACATCTGTTCACAGTATCGATGTAAGGATCACGATCCTGGATCGCATTGGTCGATTGCATTGGAGCCGACTCAGTTCGGACGTACAGGAAATTTGGGAGGTCTTGATCGAACGCCTGATATCTGCAAACCGCCAAAGAAATGAATTGGCTCACTTCTCTGTAGTTTCAAGTAATGGCGGCAAACCAAAGCTCATGCCTTACTATTACTTGACCAATCAGAAGCCGCGAGAGTTGGCCCTGCATGACGTCGAATTCAGGCGAGACTACTTCAAAGATCTCGCTCACGCGTTGATCTACATGAGCAATCGGTTAGGAAATCCACCGATGCCTCAATTAGACGCATCGATAGTACCGCGCATGCTGACGGAGCTTCGTGGGATAGCTGCCCAGAGGAAAACAAAATCTGAGAAATCTCCGAAATGACCTCCTCGGAAATTTCCACGCCTTTGTACACGTAACGAACGCCCACGGCCTAGACTCCCCGCCATGGCAAAAGCCAAAGCAAAGAAGCCCAAGACCACGGACCAGCTCCAGAGGTTCCGCGACATGGCGCGCGAGGTAGGCGCGGACGAATCGCCGGACGCGCTGGATCGGGCCATCGGTCGGCTGAACCTGAAAGCCACAGGAAAGCCCAAGCGCCCGTAAGTGCGGCGCTGGGTTCCGGCCTGTCACGCGGGCCGGATTTATGCTCGTTTGTAGGTTGATGTGTCAAGTGTAACATCGCCGATGCACTTCGCATAATGCATATTATGTTAAATTATGGATCGGGTTCGTAACCGTGCATTCAGAACCACATCTCGTCAGCCCACTCTGGCGCCGTGCTGCCCCTCCGGTTGCCAGCGCTCCAATCGACCTTCGCTGGAATGCCGGACTGCATGCCTGTGGTCCGCGGTATCACGCACCGCGAGCGCCTCGTCGAATATCCGGTCCTGCGCCGCGTGAATCAGCCCCAACGGGTCCGCTGCTGAAATCCCGGGACGCGGGTCGAGCAGAGCACGCAGATCCGCCAACAGCTCCGAAATCAGTGTGTGCTCGGCATACCCCAGGTCGCCCCGTGCCAGACAGCGCGCTGCCGCCTGTTCCATCAGCAGTATTTCCAGCCGGACCAGCATCATTGCATCGGCGCTGAAGGGTGGACACGGATGCCTTTCCTGAATCCGCTCGAGATCCTGCCACATGAGCGCCAGCCATCTCATGTATGAAGACGAAAAATGCGCTGCCTGTTCCACACGCGCATTGCATGCCAGCGAGGTGACAGCTGTGCGACCGCAATGCGACAGCATTTTCACCACGCACGATGGTGCGGATCGATGCTAGTCGCCTCCGCCGCCACCATCTCCACCGCCTGAATCACCATGCGACCAACCACCATCGGAGTGATGGTGTCCGTGGGATGAATGGTAGTCACCGTCACCGCCTCCACCGCCGCCATCAGTTCCCCAGCCGCTGCCGCGGGATTTGTGGCCAGTATTCGGGCGCATCGCCAGCCAGATTATTATTCCCGGCACTACAACCACCAGGATCACCATGACCAGCACTTTCATGACTCCACCCCTTCTCGAGCCCGACGCGCCCGGCCATTGTGCAATACACGGCGCAACAGGTAATGACGTATTCTTGCTACACGCCCGGCAACCGATCACCCGGGCCTGTTTGCGGCGCCACAGCCGCGGGGAGCGATGAGATGCATGCGTACGATGTTCTGCGGGTAGGGGTCGGCGGTCCGGTGGGCTCTGGCAAGACGGCACTCGTGGACCGCCTGTGCAAGAGCCTTCGCGAACGGCTGAACATGGCCGTCGTTACCAACGACATCTACACCCGCGAAGATGCCGACTTCCTGGTGCGGAGCCAGGCGCTGACGCCCGATCGCATTCGCGGCGTGGAGACAGGCGGCTGCCCGCATACGGCGATTCGTGAAGATGCCTCGATGAACCTTGCTGCCATCGACGAACTCACGCACAGCTTCGACGCGCTCGACCTCATCATCGTGGAGAGCGGTGGCGACAACCTGGCGGCCACCTTCAGTCCTGAACTGTCGGACCTGACGCTCTATGTGATTGACGTCGCTGCCGGCGACAAGATCCCCCGCAAGGGCGGTCCGGGCATCATGAAGTCGGACCTGCTCATCATCAACAAGATCGATCTGGCACCGCATGTGGGTGCCTCGCTGGAAGTGATGGATCGCGATGCGCGCAAGATGCGCGGTGAGCGTCCTTTTGTATTCACCAACCTGAAGACCGGTCACGGCCTCGACAAGGTGATTGATTTCATCCTGGACAAAGGCATGCTGCGCGACAAGCTCACTGCGCCAGCAGCCGCACGGCTCGTGCCGCTGCCGACGCACGGTTCTCAACGCCCAGCTTGATGAAAATCTGTTCCAGGTGCTTGTTCACCGTGCGTGGACTGATGCCCAGGATCTGACCGATCTCGCGGTTGGACTTGCCGCGCGACAGCCACAGCAGCACCTCGGCCTCGCGGCCGGTCATGCCCAGCTGCTGCTGCAGGATGTTCTGGTCGTCGGTGGAGCGCTTCTCGCTGAGGCGGAACAGCAGCTCGTCGGGTCCGATGGGACTCAGCATGACGCATTCCAGCTGCAGCCCGCCGATGCTGAGCAGGCATTGCGCACCCTGCCCCGTGGCCTCATGCCGCAATGCCAGCAGCTGGCGCAGCAAGGCTTCGGGCAGGGCGGGCGTTTGTGCGGGGTCGGCTGGCGACAGCTCTCCCAGCAGCGCCCTGGCCTTGGGCGTGCACCACTTCACCCTGCCCTGCAGATCGGTGGCCAGCAGGAAGCGGCCGGAAGCATCCAGCGCCGCATTCGGGCCCTGCGCCACGCGCGAGTTGTTCAGGTGTACGCGCATGCGTGCGAGCAGTTCCTCGACCACGATGGGCTTGGTCACGTAGTCGACGCCGCCGGCCGCAAGGCCCTGTACGACATGCTCGGTTTCCGAGAGCCCCGTCATGAAAATGACCGGCAGATGCGCCATCAGCGGCTTCTGCTTGAGGCGCCGGCAGGCTTCAAAGCCATCGAGTCCCGGCATCACCGCGTCCATCAGCACCAGATCCGGCGTGATCTGCTCCACCAGGCGCAGTGCGCTGTCGCCATCGGTGGCGATGAGCACGGTGTAGCCTGCGCCATCCAGCATGTCGGTGAGGAATCCCAGTGACTCCGGCGTATCGTCGACCACCAGCACCGTATCGCGCGGGTCGTTGCGCAATTCAACTGCTTTCACGTAGCCCCTTTATCGTTGTCATGTAGCGTTTCATGTCGAACTTCTCCACCATCGTACGCAGGGCCTGCACCAGCGGCTGGGCGTGCGGTTCCTGTACCTCGAAGTCGCGCAACCGCGACTGGATGCCACGCACGTGGCCGATCAGGCCCAGCTGCCACAGGTCTTCCAGGTGCTTGCCAAGCCGTGCAAACAGCTCCGGGCTGAATTGCAGCGCGGTATCCGCATTGACCTGGTCATTGCTGTAGCTCCATTCAAGATGCAGCTGCGCCTGCAGTGCCGACAGCAGCATGGAAACTTCAACCGGCTTCATGACGAAGCCGTCGTGCAATGCCGCTTCGCTGCCGGGCGTGTATTCATGGGCATTGGCCGAGACAATCAGCATGCGCACGCGCTGCAGCGCCGGAATCTCGCGCAGCTGGCGGATCACTTCCCAACCGGTTGCATCCGGCAGCGACAGATCGACCATGATGAGGTCGGGTGTCTCGGCGGCGGCTGCCGCCGCCTCGGCACCGGTATGCACGGCAGATACTTCAAACCCCAGGGGTTGCAGCAGCCCCAGCATGAACTGCACGTGATTGACATCGTCGTCCACGACCAGAATCCTGCGTCGCGCGCCAAGGTAGCCACGGATATGCCGCGTCAGCTCCGCGCTCGAATCCTGCATGGCCTCCGACAGCAGCACGCGGACCGTGAATGTGGTGCCCACGCCGGGCGTGCTGCGCACCTTGATCTCGCCGCCCATTACCTGCGTCAGCAGCTTGGTGATGGTCAGACCCAGGCCCGTCCCGGGTATGGCGCGCACTTCGGCATCGCCGCCGCGTTCGAAGGGCTGGAAAACCCGTTCGATGTCTTCCGGGGCGATTCCCATGCCGGTGTCCGACACCTCGAAATCAGCCACCTGGTTGCGATAGCGCACTTTCAGCATGGCGTGTCCGCGCGCCGTATATTTCACGGCATTGGAAAGCAGGTTGATCAGGATCTGCCGCAGCCGCTTCTCGTCGGTATGCACGACGGTGGGCAGGTGCGGTGCGCGCTCGCAACTGAAGTCGATGCCTTTGCTGGCGGCCTGCAGTCGAAACATGTCTTCCAGCTGATCGAGGAACTCGCCGAAATGCAGGCGGTTGCGGTTGAGCTTCATCACCCCGCCCTCGATGCGCGAGATGTCCAGCAGGCCGTCGATGAGGCTGGCCATGTGTTCGGCGCTGCGCCGGATCACCCGCACGGCATTCGGCGGCGGCTCCGATGCGGAGCGTTCCATCAGCTGTGCGTAACCGTAGATGGAGTACCGGGGCGTACGGATCTCATCGCTCAGGCCGATGATGTAGCGTGACTTGGCAAGGTTGGCGGATTCCGCGGATTCGTTCC
>JAATEY010000409.1 GCA_015655465.1 Gammaproteobacteria bacterium
ATCCGCAACACCTTTGCGCCGGCCAACCCCTGCACGCTGATCTGCGCCAGGCCGACCTCCGAGCTGCTGGTGAAGGGCATCACCACCATCGAGGACGTGGCGCTGGTCAACATCGAAGGCGCGGGCATGATCGGTGTGCCGGGCACCGCGCACCGCCTGTTCGGCGCGCTGCGCGAGGAAAGCATTTCGGTGATCCTGATTTCGCAGGGCAGCTCCGAGCATTCCATCTGCTGCGCCATTCCGGCGGACCAGGCGGAGCGGGCCGAGCGGGTGGTGCGCGCGGCTTTCTCGCGTGAACTCGACGAGGGCCAGATCCAGAGCGTGGAGACTTCGCGCGAGCTGGCAATTCTCGCCGTGGTGGGTGACGGCATGGCCGGCACGCCGGGCGTGTCGGCAAAGGTATTCAACGCGCTGGGTGCGGCGGCGGTGAACGTCTGCGCCATTGCACAGGGTGCTTCGCAGCGCAATATCTCGGTGGTGGTGGAAGGCCGCCAGGCCACGCGCGCGCTGCGCGCCACGCATGCCAGCTTCTACCTGTCGCCCAACACGCTGTCGATCGGCGTGATCGGACCTGGCACTGTCGGTCGCGTGCTGCTCGACCAGCTGGCCTCGCAGCAGGCGCGGCTGTCGCGCGAGTTCAAGCTCGACCTGCGGGTGCGCGGCATCATGTCGTCGCGCCGCATGTGCCTGTCGGATCGCGGTGTGAACCTGGCGCAGTGGCGGGAAGAGGTCGAGGCCGCGGCGCTGGTGCCGGCGGACATGGTGCGTTTCGTCGAACATCTGAAGGTGGACTACCTGCCGCATACGGTCATCATCGACTGCTCGGCCGACGAGGCCGTGGCCCGGCACTATCGCGACTGGCTGGCGCAGGGCATCCACATCGTCACGCCCAACAAGAAGGCGAACAGCGCGGAGATGGCCTACTACGATTCGCTGCGCGATGCGCGCCGTGCGGGTGGTTCGCATTACCTCTACGAGGGCACCGTCGGCGCCGGCCTGCCGGTCATCCAGACCCTGCGCGACCTGCGCGAAACGGGCGACGTGGTGGAAAGCATCGAGGGCATCCTCTCCGGCACGCTGGCCTACCTGTTCAATGTGTATGACGGCACGGTGCCGTTCTCGGCCATCGTGCGCGAGGCGAAGCAGCGCGGCTACACCGAACCTGATCCCCGTGATGATCTTTCCGGTACCGACGTGGCGCGCAAGCTGACCATCCTGGCGCGCGAGATGGGACTGCGGATCGAGATGGGCGATGTACAGGTGGAAAGCCTCGTGCCGCGCGATCTGGCTGGCGGGTCGATCGACGAATTCCTGGATGGCCTGGTCCGTTACGATGCGGCGATGCTGCAGCGTTACCAGGCGGCGAAGCAGGCGGGCAAGGTGCTGCGGTTCGTCGGTCGCATCACTGCCAGGGGTGAGGCTACCGTTGGGGTGGTGGAACTGGATGCCAGGCATGCCTTTGCCAACATCGCACTCACCGACAACGTGGTGCGTTTTGCCACCGCGCGTTACTGCAACAATCCGCTCATCGTGCAGGGGCCGGGAGCCGGACCCGAGGTGACGGCGGGCGGCGTGTTCGCCGATCTGCTGCGGCTGTCCGCCTATCTGGGAGCCAGGCTGTGAGTCCGACCAGGGTCACCGCTTTTGCGCCCGGCTCGGTGGCGAACGTCGCCATCGGTTTCGACATCCTGGGCTTTTCGGTGGATGCGGTCGGCGATCGCGTGACGCTGACACGCAGCAACAAGCCGGGCGTGAATATCACTTCCATCCGCGGCGTGGTGCAGGACCTGCCGCTGGAAGCGGAGAAGAACACCGCGGGGCAGGCGCTGCTCGCGCTCATCAAGATGCGCGAGCTGTCGTTTGGCTTCGAGATGCAGATCGACAAGGGTATTCCGCTGTCGTCGGGGCTGGGTGGCTCGGCTGCTTCCGCCGTGGCGGCGGTAGTCGCCGCGAACGCGATGCTGGATGCGCCGCTGACGCGCATCGAGCTGCTGAAGGTGGCGATGGAAGGCGAAGCAGTGGCCAGCGGTTCGCGCCATGCCGACAATATTTCGCCGTCGCTGTTCGGCGGCCTGGTACTGACGGTGGGCATCGACAACCCGCGCGTGAAGCAGATTCCCGTGCCGGAGGTGATCCACGCGGTCATCGTGCACCCGCACCTGCAGGTTTCCACCAAGGCGGCGCGCGCCATCCTGAGCCGCACCGTGAACATGTCGGACTTCGTCTGGCAGACGGCCAATCTTGCCGGTTTCATTTCCGGCTGCTATACCAACGACTTGGACCTTATCAAGGCTTCACTCGAAGACGTGATCATCGAGAAGCAGCGCCAGGTGCTGATCCCGGGGTTCATCGACGTGCGTGCCGCGGCGCTGGAGAAGGGCGCATTGGGATGCTCGATATCCGGCGCCGGCCCCACCGTGTTCGCACTCTGCCTGGAGCGCGATACGCGCGCAGTGCGCGATGCGATGGTGCAGGCATTCGCTGCGCACCACATCGAAGCCGACAAGTGGATCGCCCCCGTGCAGTCGGGTGGTGCGCATGTGGTGAGCAGCGAATGAAGTTTGCCAGTACGCGCGGCAGCACCCCGGATGTAACCTTCAGCCAGGCCCTGTTGCAGGGTCTGGCGCCCGATGGCGGGCTGTATGTGCCGCAGCGCTGGCCGGATCTGTCGCAGGTTGCGGCGGGTGATCTGCCGGCGCTTGGGCAGCAGTTGATCGGTGCATTTGCAGCCGGCGATGCACTGGCCGACGCCGTGCCTGCCATTACCCGGGACGCCTTCAACTTCCCCGCACCCCTGAGGGCGCTGACGCCATCGGGCCGGTTGCGTGTGCTCGAGCTCTTTCACGGCCCTACCGCAGCGTTCAAGGATTTCGGTGCACGCTTTCTTGCCGCGAGCCTGGCGCGCATTCCGCGCGCATCGGGCCGGACCCTGCGCATTCTGGTGGCCACCTCGGGCGACACCGGCGGTGCCGTTGCTGCCGCCTTCCATCGCCGCCCGGGCATGGAAGTGGTGGTGTTGTTCCCGAAGGGCCTCGTCTCGCCCACGCAGCAGCAGCAGCTGACCTGCTGGGGCGACAATGTCACAAGCCTTGCCGTGCGCGGTACCTTCGACGATTGCCAGCGGCTGGTGAAGGAAGCCTTCATGGATGAGTCGCTGCGGCAGCAGGTGGAGATGTCCTCCGCCAACAGCATCAACCTCGGGCGCCTGCTGCCCCAGGCTGTGTACTACGCCACCAGCAGCCTGGCGCTGCGGGCGCAAACCGGCGACAAGGCGTCGTACATCATTCCCAGCGGCAACCTCGGCAATGCCGCGGCCTGTCTGTGGGCGCGGCGCATGGGCTTTCCGATCGATCGCATCGTGCTGGCGCACAATGCCAATGCCACCGTGCCGCAGTTTCTCAGGACCGGTGTGCTGCAACCGCGCGTC
>JAATEY010000231.1 GCA_015655465.1 Gammaproteobacteria bacterium
CTGCGCATCGTCGCGCCGCAATTGACCGAGCACGACACCGCATGGCTTGACAGCGAAGATGCGCTGGGGCTCTGGCAGGCTGCAGCTGATCTCGCGCTGCCAGTCACGGTCATCCTCTATCGCAGGAACAATGAGGCGGGCCGTGTCGCGCTGCTCGGCATTGCGCAGCGTTTTCGCGACCTGCCGATCCTCATTGACCATGTCGGAGTTCCCCACGCTTCGACACCGGAAACGCGTTGGGCCGTCTCGCAGGGCATCGACTACGCCATTCCACCGCCGCCAGATTTCGGCATCGCCGCAAGCCTCGCGCAGTTCGGTGATCTCGGAAATGTCCACTTCAAGGTGACCGACATCAATTTCGACCGGCTGGAGGAGAAGCACTTCGACAGCGCCGCCTTTGTCCGGGCATTGGCAGACCGCTTCAGTGCCGATCGAGCGCTCTGGGGGTCGGATGTCGGCCAGAGCCCCGCGCCCTATCGCGAAAAGGTCGAACGGCTGCACGCATCTGCGGGCCTGCTGGAAGCAGGGGAGCGCGCCCGGTTCTTCGGTGGCACGGCGTATCGCCTCTACGGCAAGGCACTGGGATGAACGCGCGGGCCGATGTGGTCCTGCCGGAGGACGATCCCCCGCTGATCGACTGCCACGCCCATGTATGGGGCCCGGACATGCCGTTCGCGAGCAACGCCTGGAAGCGGCCCGACTACGTATATTCAGCAGAGGATTTCCTGGCAGACCTCGATGCCCATGGTGTGCGTCATGGCGTGATTGCCGCAGCCAGCCTGTTCGGCAGCAACAACGACTATTCGATCCGGTCCCTGCGTTTGCACCGGCGGCTGCGCGCGACGGCCATCGTCGATGACGATGTGGACCTGCACACGCTGCAGTCATTGCAGGCCGAAGGCATTGTCGGCGTGCGACTGCAGTGGTTCTTCCGCAATCCGCTGCCCGACCTGGCAGGCGACGGGTTCCAGCGGCTGTGCCATTGGCTGCGCGATCTGGGCATGCACATCCACCTCAACATCGACGGCAAACGGCTGGTCGAGGTGGCCGGTCGCGTGATGGATACGGGCGTCAAGCTCGTGATCGACCACTTCGGCTGGCACGATCCCGCGCCGCGCCTTGCCGCGCCGAGCTATCAGGGCATGTTGCAACTGCTCGATCGCGGCAATGCATGGGTCAAGATGACTTCGGGCTTCCGCCATCCGGACGAGCATTTTCCGGACTGGCGCCTGCCGGTCGAGTATGCGCAGGATCTGCTCGAACGTTTCGGTGCGGAGAAGTTGCTGTGGGGCAGCGATTCGCCCTTCATCGGCCATGAGCATGTCGCGAGTTATCGCATGGCGATCGACAGGCTGAACCTCTGTGTGCCCGATGCTGCGAGCCGTCGCGCCATCGGCGAGAATGGCTACCGCTTCTATTTCGGAGGTTGAGTTGATCGGGGTGCTGAAATATTCGCTGGTCCTCGCCCTGCTGGCGGTGCGCATTGCGGTGGCGGCGGAAGAAAAAGCCCCCGCACTGCGGTTCCATGGTTTCCTTGAATCCCTGGAGATCGCACCCGTGCTGCTTGCGGCAGATCGTCACTATCCGCACGGGATCTAGCTGCAACGGGGCGGCATCCAGAATCTCTACGGTGTGGTCTCGCCTGCCTATGGCGACGCCGGCACCGCCGATGTCGCCACCAATGCGGAAACCCAGCTGTTGCGCTACTCGGTTGCTCATCCCGAATTGCGCGCGATCATGACGGTGACCGAAGGGCGGTACCGGATCGTGGCGCGCCGCTCGGCGGGAATCCAGCAGCTGGGCAATCTCAAGGGCAAACGCGTCGGGACGCTTGCCAATACTTCGGCTGCATATTTCCTGGAGCGCATGCTCGAGACCGTCAGGCTGGAACCCGCAGACGTGGTTACCGTGACCGATATCGACTTGCCCGATCTCAGCGCGGCGCTGGTCGACGGCAGGATCGACGCGCTGGCAATGTGGTCACCGGAGACCGAGGAAGCCGAACTCGCGCTGGGCAAGGATGTCGTGGTTTTCGACGGCGACGGTGTCTATCGGGAGATCTTCAATCTCAATGCCACCGCGCAGGCGCTCGATGATGCCGGGAAGAGGGCGGCTATCAAGGATCTACTCAAGGCGCTGATCGCTGCCCGCGACGCGATGGCTCGCGACCCACACCCGGCGCAACGCCTCGTCGTCGAACGCATGTCCGTCTATCCGCCAGCCTATCCCCTGACGCTGGTGGCTGCAGCCTGGCCTCATCACCGCTATCTTGCGGGCAAGGTGCCGGACCTGCTCGACGTCATGCTCGAGCAGGAGAAATGGCTGGCCCGGATCGATGGCCGCCAGCCGCGCGATCGCCAGACACTGGCTAGGCTGATCGACTACTCCCTGCTCGACGAAATCCTGGCGGAGGGCGCCTCAGCCAAGATGCCGTAGCACGAATGCAACCAGATCGCGCGTATAGCGCAGAGTAACCGCCGCATCCACCGCCCGGTCGAAGCCGTGGATGGCGCCAGGATAAAGATGCGCCTCCACCGGGCATCCAGCGGCCAGCAACCTGCCCACATACGCAAGATTGTCGTGCACAAAGAGGTCGAGTTCGCCCACGGCCAGGAAGGCCGGCGGAAGTCCGCCAACATCCGGCGCCAGGCCGGCGATCGTCGCCTCGTCCGCGGGCGCACCCGACAGATACGCGGACCAGGCAAAGTTGTTCGAGGCGCGAGTCCAGATATAGCGGCCCGTGCGCGGATCAGGCCGGGTGGCATCGATCGATTGTGCCGGAGGAACCAGCATCGGATAGATCAGCACCTGGCAGGCCAGCGCCACCGAGTGTCGGTCCCGCGCCAGCAGTGCCAGTGCCGCGGCAAGTCCGCCGCCTGCGCTTTCGCCGATCACGCCAATGCGCCCAGGGGCAAACCCCAGTGCCGTCGCCTGTGCCGCGAGCCAGGTGAGCGCAGTGTGGCAATCCTCCAGCCCTGCAGGATGCGGATGCTCGGGGGCAAGGCCATAGTCCACCGACAGGATGGTGCAACCAGTCGCGCGCGCCAGTTCGATATTGCGGGCCGCATCCATTTCGGGGCTGCCCATGACGAATCCGCCGCCGTGGATGTGCAACAACGCCCCTGTGGAAGCACGTGGAGTCGGCCGGTACAGCAGGCAGCGGACGTTCCGTGCCGTCACCTCCTCGATGCGGACATCGGCATGTGTCGAGGCCTCGGGCATGACCGAAAATTCCACCATTGCGGCGCGAAAGCCGGGCAGCGTTTCGGGGCCAAGGTCTATCGGCGGGAACCCCTCCACCAGTGGCCAGAGCGCCGGATCCACATTCTGATTTTCCATGGCTGCCTTGGGTCCTCTTTCGTCAAACGTATCGGATGTCACTGTATTTTCTCCCAGGAAGCCACCGACCCCCTGACTTTCCGGAACAGGGGATGACTTTCCGGGCTTTTCGTGCTGCGCCAGACGCGGTGTGCCTCCGGGCTGCGTCGTTCAAGCTTCCGCAACAGGTGCATCCACTCATACCGGAGCTGGCCGGCTGCAACCGGGATTGGTGCGATGTCCCTGACAGGGCCGACCTTCTTCGCATCGAATGAATAGCTTCTGGCGGTTGCTTCGGCATGCACCTGCGCCAGATAGAAGTTCACAGCCGATACAGGTTGCGGATGGGCGCGAAATCTCTCCAGTTGGGGATGATGCTGGTAGCCGCGAGTCCGGCCGCGAAGTACGGCCTGGGCCAGAAGGGCTTCCCGCCACAGCGCTACCAGGCCTTGGGCGTCCAGATACCGGGGATGCAGTGACCAAAGGCGCATTGCGAGTGAAGCCTAGTGGCCCACGTCCTTGCCGGTGACATTGTCATAGACCAGGGCGGGAAAGAGGCGGCATGCCCGCTTGGTGCAATCCTTTGTAACCACCACTCCGGACTCTCCGCAATTCAGTGAATAGTTGAGCGCACCCTTTATGACGCTGGCACCTTTCTCGTCCACATGACACTGACCGGCCCGCAGCATCATGTCGCGGAGATTTCGCCCGTTGAATGTATATCCAAACGTCACGCCTACGAACGTCGAGATTTCAATGGCGGTGTCGGCAGAGATCGTGCCGGCCTTGTAGGTGATCAGTACCTTCCGGGGGCCCATCGGAAAATGGAAGGCATCGAGTCCTTCCGCGCATACCCATGCCTTGTCGGGCTCCTTCGTGCACCGACTTTGGCGATATGCCGGATATTCATGGGCGTCCTTCAGGGGGCACAGCAATGTTGCTTCGATTGCATTCCTGTTCTGCAGTCGCACCCGCCACGCGTGAATTTCCAGCCCGGCTGAAGCAGATGTTCCGCTGCATGCAAGCATGACCAGGTCGGCGCGTTGTGCGGCACTCAATGCAATTGGTCTGATTGCAGGATCGGCCGCAAGCGAAACATGCGAGGCCAGCAGCGTCAGGGCGCCTGTATATGGGAGGTAACGCATCTGTCGCCTCTGCCGCTGCATGCGGTTGTTGGGCGACACGGTCAAGGTAACTCCCTCTTCTGATAAGACCGGTCTCGATTCATGATTCGGCGCCATTCGGCAACCCGATTTTGGAATCGAGTCATATCACCCTGTAGCAAGTCCGCGCAATGATCCTTGAGATATTGCGCCTCCAGCTGGATCTGGGCTGCCTGGTCAGCGTCGACGCGTCGCATGAGCTGCCGAGGCTTTTTACACTCTGGAGGAACGAACAGCACCAGGGGCACAGTGGTCCCCTTCAGGTCTTCCAGATGAGCGGATACGCCTTGACCCCCATTGATACCTTCCACAGCGACTATAAGCTTGCCGTTGCTGAAGCGAACCTGGTATGGATTGACGAAGTCCTGCTGGGGAATTGGCGCGTCTACGAAGCCGCACTCAAGGAGAAAAGCGAAGGCTCTTCGCGTAGCCGTCCGGAACGCGTCCAGTGCAAGAGGTGTTGGCCCAACAGACCTCATGCAAAGCGCAGTGTTGCGCAACGGCACTCATCAGCGACCGCGCGCCAGCCCTGCGGCGCAAGGGCGTTGATGGTCAAGCTGGCTGGAGGGTCGGGCGCGTGCACTTTATGTGTCCCGGCTCGCTGCATGCGGTTGTTCGGCGACACGGTATGCGGGGCGCATGCCACTCGAACTGAATCGCTAAGCTGCGATCTGCTCGTACGAAAAGTGCGGCGCGTCGGCACGCTTGGACGCGTGTTCAATGGTGATTGAGCAAATGTTTCCCTTCGCATCGAGATCGAGAATCGTGTCCTCGTCAAGATCGCGTGTCTCCACAACCGGTGCATCCAGGAACTGGATGAGCATCGTGTCAGTATCTGCGAAGTAGCGAATCTTCATGGGGCAAACCCGCGGTCAAAGAAAGCGTTATGGACGGTTTCACCGTCCGCCAGAAGGATAACCCGAAGCTAGCGATTTTCCATCTCCGGGATTTGAACCCAGCGCCGAATTCGACCGTCCGCCTGCCTCGACTCCCGAATTGGCGTGGTTACGGCGCGCTGCACCCAGTCGTCCGTGATCACTGCGCGATCTGGGCGAGCCCGCATGGCGTCAAAGTAGGCGGTGGTCTTCACTCCGAAAACTTAACAGATTGCGAGGGGCCCGGGCAGTGTCGCCGAACGGCACCCATCAGCGACCGCACGCTGACGGTTCAGTACGCGGTCGCGCCCGACTTGTAATGCGCGGGCGTGTCCACGCCCGCGACCGAGCACTTCATGTGTCCCGGCTCGCTGCATGGATTTGTTGGGCGGCGCGGTGTGCACTAGTTCTTTGCTCAACAGTATGCGACGGAAAATACGTTCGGCGCCATGGCGTTTACTGGTGGAGCGGCCGAGGTTGGGCCAGTGGTGAGAAACGAGACTTCAAATGTCAGCGGATCCTTCAACACCTGCTTGGCCTGAAAGAAGTGCTGCCGTCTTACTTTGGCCAAGTCACACATGCCATTCAGAATGAATGCAGAGGACATGTCAGAGCCAGCCGTAGCTCCAGATACCTCAACAACAGAGCTCTTATCTGAGCGATCCACTTCTTCAATGGTGACCTTGAGATGCTTACTGTTCGGACCAGGAGTGAACCATTCGTAGCTGTTTTTGAAGAATGGAGTGTCGGCTGCAAACACCAAGATCGGAGCCAACGCGACCACTACGGCAAAATGTATCTTCTTCATTTTCTTAACTCCATAGATTAAGGGTTCCGTGCCCCCCAACGGCACTCATCAGCGACTGGGCACCGCACGCCCGGCGCACAGACGCTGACCTCAAGCTCACGATGAAGGTCGGGCGCGTGCACTTTATCGTGACCCGATCGCTGCATGCGGTTGTTGGGCGCCAAGATTTGGCATTCTTAATAAACGCATATACAATAATTGTCAGTGATCCGCGACCCCAAGAAGCGTAAGGCCAACCAGCGCAAGCACCAGGTCGACTTGGTCGTTGGGCATGCCGCCTTCGACTTCCCGATGATTACCCAAGAGGATCCTCGCGATTACGACGGCGAGCAGCGCTTCCTCAGTCTGGGGTGGATTCCGGGAAAGGTAGTCGTGCTGGTCTGGACTGATGGCGAAGACGAACCCCGCTTGATCTCGTGTAGAGAGGCCGAACCCCATGAACAAGAAGCGTACTTCCGCGAATACCCCAAAATCTGACGTGCCTTACGATCCGAAGGACCGCAAGGCGACATTGGCCTTCTGGAAGGGAGGCGTTGCACACAAGGGTGTGGCGGCGTTGCGGGCCAAGCGAGGCCGGCCACCCATGCCTGCAGGTGAGCGCAAGGAGCAGATTGCACTGCGCCTGGATGCGGACGTACTGGCTTGGTACCGAGCCATGGGCACCGGGTGGCAGACTCGTATGAACGCCGTGCTTAGAGCATTTAGGGACGCGTCAAAGTAGCGCGGCAATCGGCTTGGCGCCCAACTAATAGTTAGGTAGGTCCAGCGAATTCCATAGCTGGACATTCGTGTCGCACAACTTCCGATCTGCAAGAACAACCACTTGATTTGCACGAGCGCCTCCAGAGTTGTGCGACACGTCGTCATATGGGGATCATGCGACAAGCCTCTTCAGGCCATGCCCATGACAACAAGTGATAGCCAACCCTTCGTCGCAATCTGCCCATGATCCAATGGACCCCGGCCGGCAGCCAGTTGGTCGGCCCTGCGCCCAGTCGCCAACGCCACGCCATCGCACAGATCGCGTTGGACACCACCGCTGGCGCCTTGTAACCTGAAACCCAAATTCTCGAACAAGCATCGGCGGGGGCGTTCTGATGGCTGACAGCGCGGTGGCGGACACTCCACCCGGTCCCTCGTGGGTCGGTGAAACGCTGGACGGCACCGGCTCCTGGTCGCTGCGTTCCAGGGCCCCCTGGCTGATCGGCCTCCTCATGCTGTTCGATTCCTGGGACAGCGTGGTTATCGCCTTTACGCTTACCGTCATGAGGGAAGAGTGGGGGCTGTCTCCGGTGCAGGCCAGCCTGATTGTTTCAGCTGGCTATGCCGGTCAGCTGGTGGGCGCGATTGGTTTCGGGTCTCTGGCCGAGCGTTATGGACGCCTTCCCATCCTCAAACTGCTGGTACTGGCGATGAGCGTGCTCGCTGTCGTCTGCGCGATGGCCGGCAGTCATGCACAGCTCATCGTGTT
Organism: Gammaproteobacteria bacterium; assembly: GCA_015655465.1. Taxonomy (GTDB): domain Bacteria; phylum Pseudomonadota; class Gammaproteobacteria; order Steroidobacterales; family Steroidobacteraceae; genus ZC4RG30. The sequence goes on from JAATEY010000231.1 coordinate 7,636, forward strand.
CCGTGCGCTCCAGGGCCTGGCGATCGGTGGCGCGCTGCCTGTTGCCATCAGCTATATCAACGAGATTGCGCCGACATCGACCCGCGGGCGTTTCTTCGGCACGTTCCAGTTCCTGATGACCAGCGGCTTTGGTCTGGCCTCATTGGTGAGCCTGTGGCTGGTTCCGGCCTATGGTTGGCGGATCATGTTCGCGCTTGGCGCCTTGCCGCTTGTCGTGTTGCCGTTCACGCGGATATTGCCTGAATCGCCGCGCTGGCTTGCCGGTCGCGGTCGGAGCGACGAGGCGGCGCGGTCGCTGGCGGCCCTGGGCAGCGGCTCAATCCCGCCTGCGGATGCGCGGCCGCGCATTCCAGGAAGCGGCGAGAAGATGCCCTTCAAACTGCTGTTTGCGCGCGAAATACGGGCGACATTCATCATCACCGCCTTGCTCTGGTTCCTGACTTCACTGGTCTCCTTCGGCCTCTCGAGCCAGATCGTCACGATCTACGTCAGCATGTTCAGGATTCCGCTTGCCGAAGCGCTGCGCTACAACGCCATCGTGTCGATCAGCATTTTCATCCTGCCGCTCATCCTGCGTTTCAGCATCGACCGTATCGGCCGGCGGCCGCTGCCGATGCTCGGCACTGCGCTCGGCGGCATTGCGCTCGTCGCCATGATCTTCCCGAACATCGACGCAAAGTTGCAGCTCGTTGTTCTCGCGATCATCGGCCAGATCGGCATCTCGGTCGGTTCCATGGTGCTGTGGCCGTATACGGCCGAGACCTACGCGACGCGGATCCGCTCGCTGGTGCTGGGCACGTCCAGCAGCCTCGCACGGGCAGCATCCATGCTGGCGCCACTATTTGTCGGCGGAGTGCTCCAGACCAGGGGATCGGCCACGCTGGTTTTCCTGGTATTCGGGCTGGTATCGCTGGCCGTGGCAATGCTCTGGCTGTTCGGCGTCAAGGAAACGGCCGGCCGGAAGATGGCCGACTGAATTTGATCAAAACGGCAATCCGCCCTGGCAGTTCTTTCATCAGTCTCTGCGATACGATGCGCCAATGACACCAGAACAAAGAGCCATTGCAACCCAGGTTCTCCACATGAACATGATCGACTACTGGTACGAAGTCGACATGAAGGGTGGGGCAGGCGTATCCGAAATGTACGTCGAGGACGGCATTTTCAACGGCGGCGGCAAACCGCTGGTGGGCCGGGCCGCGATCGAGCAATTCTATTCCTGGCGTGTCGATCGCGGCGCGCGCACCTCGCGCCATGTGATCACCAACTTCCGCGCCGAGTTCACGGATGAAACGCATGCAATCACGTATTGCGTGATGCTGCTGCATGCCGCGGACGGCAAGCCGATACTTCCGACCGCACCGCCGATCATCATCACCGATCTCATCGACCGCTGCGTGAAATGCGACGACGGCAAATGGCGCTACATCGAACGCACCTTCGTGCCGCTGTTCATGGGCGGCGTCGCGCCGACCGTGCCGCCGGAATCGATTGCCGAAAATTTCAATTCCGACCAGAAGAAAGCCTGAATGTTCAGGGAAGCATCGATCGGGCGCCACTACGAGGATGCGCCGCAGTTTGCCGGCGAGGGAATCCGTTCCTGGATCACCCGTGGCGCCAATTTCGCCGTCGTCTGCACCATCGGTGAAGCCGGCGTCAGCTTCAGCGGTGCGATGAAGGACGAGCAATTCGTCTATGCGCTCGAAGGCGGCGTCACCGTCTCGGCGGGCGCCGCGAGCGCCCAGCTTGGCATCGAGGATCTCGCCATCACCCCGCCGGGCGAATGGACCATCCTTTTCGATCGTCCAGGTATGGTGGTTCAGCTCATCACCGCTGACGAAGTGCTGGCGCGGCAGGCATCCAATGCCGCGCGCTATGCCGAGGGCGCAACCGAAGTCGCCCCGGTCGAGCCCTGGCCCGAGCCGGCCGGCGGTTATCGCCTGCGCCGCTACTCGACGCTGGAGGCCTATGCACGCGGTGGGCTGGTACACGCCTTCCGCACCCGCAAGCTCATGATGGTGCCCTATGCGCGCTTCCTGGAGCCGCGTGACGAAACAGCATTGACGCCGCATTCGCACGCCGATTTCGAACAGGGGTCCATCGGCCTCGAGGGCGAATGGATCCACCATCTGCGCGTGCCATGGACGCCAAACCGGCGGCACTGGCGGCCTGATATGCACCTGCAGGTGGGCAGTCCTTCCACGCTGATCATTCCAGCGGGAGTCATCCACACCTCGCAGGGCATTGCAGGCGAGGGCATGCGGCTGATCGATGTGTTCGCGCCGCCGCGCATGGATTTTTCCGAGCGCGGCTGGGTCGACAACGCCGCCGACTATCCGATGCCCGGGAAGACCGCATCCCATGTTTGAGTGGCTGCAGCGTTTCGAGGCTGCGCTTGCAGCACCGGCAACCGCGGACTTCCGCGCGCTGTTCGCCGGGGAATGCTACTGGCGCGACCTGCTCGCCTTTACCTGGGACATCGTCACGCTCGACGGCCCGGACGCAATCGCTGCGATGGCCCGCACGCAGGCAGGCCCGATCGGCGCAACCGCCTTCGCACCCGACGATCCCGCGCTGCCGATGACCGACGACACCCAGGGCTGGTTTACCTTCAACACCGCGACCGCCCGCTGCAGGGGCCATGTGCAGTTGCGCGATGGCCGCGCCTGGGTGCTGCTCACAGCCATGGTCGAACTCATCGGCCATGAAGAAACCGGCGGACCGCGCCGCCCCGACGGCATCGAGCATCACGCCGAAAAGGGTCGTCGCACCTGGCTGGACAGGCGTCAGGAAACTGCCCGCACGCTTGGGGTCAGCGTTCAGCCTTACTGCCTCATCGTCGGCGCCGGCCAGAATGGCCTGATGCTCGCCGCGCGCCTCAAGCGGCTGGGCGTGCCCGCACTGGTGATCGATGCACTGGAAAAACCCGGCGACTGCTGGCGCGTGCGCTACAAATCCCTCTACCTGCACGATCCCGTTTTCCTCGACCATTTCCCCTACCTGCCCTTCCCGGATCACTGGCCGCTGTACACATCCAAGGACAAGATCGGCGACTGGCTGGAAATCTATGCCAGGGCGATGGAAACCGATTTCTGGGGCAACACGCTTTGCACCGCTGCGCGCTTCGATGAAAAGGCCGGCGAATGGGTGGTCACGGTTGTGCGTGGCGGCGAGACGCTGACACTGCGGCCACAGCAGCTGGTCCTGGCCACCGGCCTTTCGGGCAGCAAGTACATTCCCGTCATTCCGGGCGCAGAGCGCTTCGCCGGACAGCAATATCATTCGGCCGATCACGGCAGCGGCGAAGGTCTCACAGGCAAACGCTGCGTGGTCATCGGTTCGAACAATTCCGCGCACGACATCTGCGTCGACCTCTGGGAACACGATGCCAGGGTGACGATGATCCAGCGCTCGCCAACGATTGTCGTGCGCGCGGAGACGATGCGCGCCGGTGCCAGCAGCCTCTACTACGCCCAGCCTGGAGCCGACATCGATCTCGCGGACCTGATGTTCGCGGCCGCACCGTTCCGGCCGCGCCTGGCATCCGAGAAAGGCTTTACCAGCTATCTGCGCCAGGTCGACGCCGACTTCTACCAGCGCCTGGAAAACAGCGGCTTCCAGCTCTGGCATGGCGAAGATGAAACCGGATTCTTCATGGCCTATTACCGCCGCGCCGCGGGTTACTACATCGATGTCGGTGGTTCCGAGCTGATCATCGCCGGCGAGATCCCCGTGCAGCATGGCGAAATCGCGGCGATCGTCGAAGACGGTGTGCGCATGGCCGACGGCACATTCCTGCCCGCTGACGTGATCGTCTATGCCACCGGCTATCGACCGGTGAGCGAGTGGGTGAGCCAGCTTGTCTCGCCCGAGGTGGCGCGCAACATCGGGCCCTGCTGGGGCCTGGGTTCAGGCACCGCGGGCGATCCGGGCCCATGGGAAGGCGAACTGCGCAACATGTGGAAGCCCACTGCGCAGCGGGGGCTGTGGTTCCAGGGCGGTAACATCATGCAGGCCCGTTTCCATTCGCTGCATCTTGCGCTGCAGCTCAAGGCGCGGATGGCAGGCGTGCCGACGCCGGTCTATCGCGCAGCCCCGGGTATCGCGAACGCCCCATCCGCGGATTGACGCCACGCATCAATTTCACTTTCCGGGAGCAGGCTCTGGCCCCGCACGCAGGCGCCGCAGGGCGCCATGAAATGCCGGGTTTTCCGGACGCGATCATCGCTGGTCAGCCAGACGCCAATCAGCTGGTAGAACCACACGATGTCGCGGTCCGACCCGGTCGGCACAACGCCGGGGTTTCCCTGGCCGCTCCCCCGCCACACATTGCGGAACGGGGCGCCGCGCTGGTAGGCGATGAACAGATTATCTTCGCTGACATAGTCCGGGGCTCCCAGCCTGGCAATCCAGTCCTGGCGGGTGATCGAGGGGCCATCCAGGCTGCGGATCGTTTCCACGTCGACCAGGCCCGGTGTGACAGGTGCCGCGGACCGGGCGGTAAGCGCGGTGCAGGCAGGCGTGGCACAGCCCAGGATAGCCAGCACCAGAACCACCCCGGGGTGGCGTGCGGTCAGCCGCCTCTTCACATCCATGGACATGAAAGACCTCCAGGACGGTAACAGCGCATCGAATTGACACGCCGCCGCATTGAGTGTGATTCTATGGGGAACCTGACAGGAAGATTCAGGATTCGCAAGCAGCCTGTTCAGCAGGCGGACAAAAGGGCTGTTCCTGGTATGGATATCGAAGGGCTCAAGCAACCTCTCTCGGCCGACAAGCCCTGTGGCGAAAATCAGGAAGATACGCTGCTGCTCGCGTCTTTCGATGAATTCCGGCTGTTTGGCCAGATTACGGCGCCATCCGACATCGACTGGCGCCGGATCAAGTCGCATTCCGAGGAGGCGCTTGCTCAAAGCAAGGACATCCGCTTTCTGGCCCATCTGGCTGCCGCCGAGTTGCACCTGTACGGTCTCAAGACCTTCGTTGGTTTGCTGGGAGTTGCGGCGAGCTGGCTGGACCAGTACTGGGACTCGGTATATCCACTGGTCGATGACGACGCCATTCTGCGGCGCAATGCCCTGAACAGTTTTGC
>JAATEY010000165.1 GCA_015655465.1 Gammaproteobacteria bacterium
GAAAATGTCTTATGATGACATCCACTTCCGGGGGTACGTTGTTTAAGGTAACCATCCCGAACTGGTTCGAGGTCGCCGAGCGCCGGTAGTGATACGTATCCGTCGCGCTGGCGCTCCCGACCAGATCCACCGTGGCCTTGTTCAGTGGCCTGCCATCGTTGAAGTCGAGGGCAACCACCGTCAAACGCCCGGTCTGGGTACCTACCGGATCAAGACGACGATCCTCGCGCAATCGGGAATAGTCACGGCCAGGGTCACCTGTCGTGTCCACCGCGCAGGATGCCAGCAACGGGCCCGACGCCAGCAGCACGACCACAGATGCGATCCGTACACGAGCATGGTTCATGAGTTGCATTTGAACTCTCCCCGGGTTGCGCCCCCCGATTCTAACTCAACGGCGGAAAAACGGCTGGCGCGGCCTCAGGCCCGCAGCGCCAGCAGGCGATCTAGATAGCGGGACAGCTGGTCAACCTCGAGGTTCAGCTGCTGACCGACGGCCAGCTCCCTGAACTTCGTGACTTCCACCGTATGGGGGATGAGATTCACCCCGAACCGGCGGCCATCCACCTCGTTGACGGTGAGGCTGACGCCGTCCAGCGCCACCGACCCCTTCGGCGCGATGTACCGCGCCAGCGACTCCGGCACCTGGAACTGCACCCGCAACGAACGCGCGTCGGCATGCAGGCCGACCACCTCTGCGACGCCGTCGATATGGCCGGACATCAGATGCCCGCCGAGGGGATCGCCGGCCCGCAGTGCTGGTTCCAGATTCACTGGCGAACCTGCCACCAGCCCGCCGAGCGTGGTAAGCGCCAGCGTCTCGCGCGAGACATCGGCTGTGAAGCTGCGGCCATCGAAGGCGACCACCGTGAGGCACACGCCGTTGACCGCGATGCTTTCGCCCACTGCGAAACGTACGAGGTCGACCCGGCCAGCCAGCTCGCCCGCGTCAATCGTCAGGCGCAGGTCGCCACCTCGATCCTCCCGCTGCGCCACGGTGCCCAGCGCCTGGATGATTCCCGTAAACATGCTCAGCCCACTACCGCGGTGATACGCAGATCATCACCGACGCTGCGGCATTCGGCGAATCGCAGCGCAATCCTGTCGTCGAGATTCGCCAGCACGGGCAACTCCAGCAGCGGCCTGGCATCAGCGCCCAGCAGGCTTGGCGCCAGATACACCACCAGTTCATCGAACAGCCGCTCACGCACGAATGCACCGGCCAGCACTGCGCCGGCCTCCACCCAGATCTCGTTCGCGCCGCGCTCCGCCAGCAGGCGCAGCACCGCAACCAGATCGGGGCGATCGGCACGCGCCGGAACGATGACCACCTCGGCACCCTGCCGCTCCAGCGAGCGCCGGCGGTCGGCATGATCGACCGTTCCCAGTATCAGTACGCGCCCCTCGCGTTGCAGCACGCGGGAATCCGAGGGCGTGCGCAATTGCGAATCAAGCACCACCCGCAGCGGCTGCCGGTCGCTTTCCTCGATGCGTACATTGAGTGCCGGATCGTCCGCGAGGATGGTGCCAACACCGGTCAGCACCACCGAGCTCATGGCGCGACCGCGCTGGCCGTCGGCGCGCGCCGCCCTCGAGGTTATCCAGCGGCTCTCGCCCGAGGCCAGCGCCGTGTGTCCATCCAGGCTGGCAGCGACCTTTACCCGCACATAGGGCAGACCCTGCCGCATGCGCTTGAGGAATCCCGGATTCAGCGCCTCGGATTCGGCACGCATGAGACCCGCATCGACACGCATGCCTGCCGCGCGCAGCCGGGCGGCGCCCTGTCCGGCCACCAGCGGATTGGGATCATCCAGTGCATACACCACGCGCGCCACACCGCCATCGATCAATGCCTGGCTGCAGGGCGGCGTGCGCCCGTGATGATCGCAGGGCTCGAGCGTCACATAGGCGGTGGAGCCGCGGGCGGCAGGACCTGCCACGCCCAGCGCATGCGCCTCGGCATGCGGACCGCCTGCACGCTGATGCCAGCCCTCGCCCACCACCTGCCCGCCATTGGTGAGTACACAGCCCACACGCGGATTCGGGTCGGTGCTGTACTGGCCACGGCGCGCCAGCTCGAAAGCGCGCGCCATTGCCTGCCGGTCCGCATCGGTCCACACGGCAGTTTCCACTGTCATGATTTCTTGCCCGTATCCGGTGCTGCGCCGGGCAACAGCGACAGCTGGTCGCGATGCGCCGGACGCCGGCGCCGGTGACCCATCTGCTCGATTTCACGGCGGAAAGCATCCACGTCCTGGAAGCTGCGGTAAACCGATGCAAAACGCACATAGGCCACTTCGTCCATATGGTGCAGTTCTTCCATCACCAGTTCGCCAATCACGCGTGACTGCACCTCGCGTTCGCCCATGCTGCGCAGCTTGTGGCAGATGCGGGTAACGGATTCGTCGATTGCCTCGCGGCTCACCGGTCGCTTCTCCAGTGCCTTGACCATGCCGCTGCGCAGCTTGGCTTCGTCGAATGGCACGCGCCGCTGGTCGGTCTTCACCACCAGCGGCATGACCAGTTCGGCCGTTTCGAAGGTGGTGAACCGCTCGCCGCAGGAAAGACACTCGCGCCGACGACGGATCTGCGCGCCGGCTCCCGCCAGGCGCGAATCCGTTACCTTGGTTTCCTCATGTCCGCAAAATGGACAATGCATGCCAGCTTACGCACGCGGTTTGGGCGTGCCTCATTTGCCGTAAACGGGGAACCTGCGGCACAGTGCCGCCACCTCGCCACGCACGCGGGTCACTGTTTCCGCGGCGCCGCTGGCGTCGATGATGTCGGCGATCCAGCCGGCCACCTGCGTCATCTCGGCTTCCTTGAAGCCGCGCGTGGTCGAGGCCGGCGAGCCGATGCGCAGGCCGCTGGTCACCGTCGGCGGGCGCGGATCGTTCGGCACCGCATTCTTGTTGACGGTGATGTGCGCCTGACCCAGCGCCGCGTCGGCATCCTTGCCGGTCATGCTCCGGTCCGACAGATCGAGCAGGAACAGGTGATTGTCGGTGCCACCCGAGACCACCTTGTAGCCACGCCGCTGGAACGCGCCGGCCATGGCACGCGCATTCGCGAGCACCTGCTGCTGGTATGCCTTGAATTCGGGCTGCAGCGCTTCCTGGAATGCCACCGCCTTGGCGGCGATGACATGCATCAGCGGTCCGCCCTGCGTGCCGGGAAACACCAGCGAATTGAGCTTCTTCGTGATCTCGTCATTGGCGCGCGCCAGGATGAGGCCGCCGCGCGGACCGCGCAGCGTCTTGTGCGTGGTGCTGGTGACGACATCGGCATAGGGCAGCGGATCCGGCGACAGCCCGGTGGCCACCAGGCCCGCGACATGCGCCATGTCCACCAACAGATAGGCGCCCACCTGATCCGCAACGCGGCGGAAACGCGCGAAATCGAGGTGCCGCGAATAGGCGGAAAACCCGGCCACGATCAGCTTCGGCCTTTCGGCCAGAGCCACCTGCTCCAGCTGGTCGTAGTCGATGCGGCCATCGTCGGCGCGCAGGCCGTAGCTCACCGCGCGGAACAGCTTGCCGGAAAAGTTGACCCTGGAACCATGCGTCAGGTGGCCACCATGATCCAGGCTCATGCCCAGCATGGTGTCACCCGGATTGATCAGCGCCATGAATGCGGCGGCATTGGCCTGGCTGCCGGAATGCGGCTGCACGTTGGCGTAGTCGGCGCCGAACAGGCGCTTGACGCGATCGATGGCGAGCTGCTCGGCCACGTCGACGAACTCGCAGCCGCCGTAGTAGCGCTTGCCCGGGTACCCTTCCGCGTATTTGTTCGTCAGCACCGAGCCCTGCGCCTCGAGCACCCGCGGACTGGCGTAGTTCTCCGACGCGATGAGCTCTATGTGCTCCTCCTGCCGCAGCCGCTCCCCGTCAATGGCGCGCGCCAGATCAGGATCAAAACGCTCGATCGTCATCGACTCGGAATACATGGAATTGCCTGGCCTCCGGGAAGGGGCGCCAATGGTACCCGAAACGCCTGGAATCAGGACTGCAGCAGCGCCGCCACCACCGCATTCCAGGCACTGGCGATATTGTCGCGGTTGTAGCCGCCGCCGCCGAGGGCCAGCACCCGGCCATGGCCGAGTTGATCGGCAAGACCCGCCAGCTGCGTGGCTGCCA
>JAATEY010000091.1 GCA_015655465.1 Gammaproteobacteria bacterium
CAGCATGTATTCCATGCCGCGGGCACTGCGGCGCTGGCCGATCACCAGCGGCCGGATGCCATGCGGATCGCGGAAACCCAGGATGCCATGGCCGATGATCATCGCCACCACCGCATAGGCGCCCCGGCAGCGGCGATACACGGCATTGACCGCCGCAAAGATGTCGCCCGGGGTGACGCGCGGCGTGCCGACGCGCTGCAGTTCCGAAGCGAACACGTTCAGCAGCACTTCCGAATCGGAGCGGGTGTTCAGATGGCGACGATCCTCGCGCATCAATACGGCCGACAGCTCGGCGGAATTGGTCAGGTTGCCGTTGTGTCCCAGGCAGATTCCGTACGGTGCATTCACGTAGAAGGGCTGCACTTCCGAAGCGCTGTTGCCACCGGCGGTGGGATAGCGCACATGGCCGATGCCGATATTGCCGCGCAGCGAATCCATGTCGCGCTGGCTGAATACGTCGCGCACCAGGCCGCGACCCTTGCTGGCAAACAGCTCGCCGCCGTCGGCGGTCATGATTCCCGCAGCATCCTGCCCGCGATGCTGCAGCACGGTCAGCGCGTCATAGAGTTGCTGGTTGACCGGACTGCGCCCGACGATGCCTGCTATGCCGCACATGTTGCCTCCGAAAAATCAGTTGCCGTCATCGGCATGTGGCTTGAAGTGATCTCCGGCCATCGAGCGCAGCACGCCGGCCACCGGCGCAAGCTGCGGCATCAGGCGGGATTTCTTCCACCATGCTTCGCCGTCCAGCCGGACGGTCTGGGCCAGGATAGTGGCTACGCCGACAATCACCACGCCGCGCGCCAGCCCGAGCACGAAACCCAGCAGCCGGTCAAGGCCGCTGAACATGGACAGGCGCACGAAGTAATTGACGGTGGCGCCGATGATTGCGCCGATGACCAGCACCGCGATGAACACGATTGCCCGGCCGGCCCACAGGCCGTAGGGGTCCTTGCTCAGCGCTCCGCCGAGATGGGGCGCAAGCAACGGACCGAACTTCCACGCAATCCATACGCCGAGCACCCAGGTAATGAGTGAACAGGCTTCACGCAGGAATCCCTGGATGAGGCCGGCGACGGCGGAAGTCAGGACGATGGCGAGAATGATGTAGTCGAGCGTGACCATTATTCGGGAGAACGTGCTCCGCACAACTTGAGCCACCAGTATCTGGTGGCAGGTTCCCGATTCTACACTTCTGCAGTCGCGGGCGCTGTCAAGGCGCAACAATGGACGACTTGTGCCCGGCTGCCGCCAGGCGCGCTTGCAGGGCCAGCGCCTCGGTACGATCGCGCACCGGACCGGCGCGAACGCGATACAGTTCCTTGCCTCCGGCACCGACCTTTGTTACGTCGATGGCAAACCCCGCTGCGCGTACCTGGCTTGCCAGCCGATCCGCATTGTCGCGCACCGAAAAACTGTCGAGCTGGGTCCACCACCTGCCCGCCGATGGAGCCGACGCCACAGGATCTGGCTGCTCCGGGGCAACTGGCGGATCCGCCACGGCCGGCGACAGCTGGACAGCAGTCGCATGAGCGCTTGCTGTTGCAGACGTTGCGGGTTCTCCGGCCGTTGCCACTGGCCTGGTCGTTTCGACCGGCGGTTCTGCCGTCGGCGGCTGGGTAGCAGGCGTTGCCTGCCCTGCTGCGTGCGGATCCGCGGAACCATCGAGCACCATGCTGTAGGTACGCAATGGTGCGCCCGCATCGGCCGGCTGCGCCGGTGTGACCGCAGCGCCGGTTTTCGGGTCGGGTCCCAAAAGCATCTCCGGCACGATGATCACCAGCGCCGCCACGAGGATCAGCGCACCAGTCAGGCGCTCTTTGACAGGACCTTCCACGTATTGATTATAGACGCATGCGCTCAGTACAACCCGAGCTGCTGCATGGCCGGCGCCACCGCGAGAAACGAGCCGCACACCACTATCCGGTCGCCTGGCTGCGCGCGCGCAGCCGCGGCGTGCATGCCGGTCACAATGTCGGCAGCGAGTTGCGCATCGCTGAACACGGGCGAACGGCTGGCAAGCCCGGCGGCCGACAGGCCGCGCGGCGCGTCGATGCCACAAAGCACCCATGCATCGACGACATCGGCCAGTGCCCCGGCCACAGCCGCTACATCCTTGTCACCCAGGATGGCGGTGACACACCAGCTTTTTCCCGCACAGGGACGATCACGCAGGTTCTGCGCCAGCACCCGCGCGGCGGGCTCATTGTGCGCCACGTCCAGTATCCACTCGACCGGGCCGGGAACGATCTGGAAACGCCCGGCCAGCCGCACTGCGCGCAGTGCCTGCGCCACTGCAGGCAGATCCTCCTGACGCAGCAGCCGCATCGCGGCCAGCACCGCCAGCGCTGCGGCAGCGTTCGCCAGCTGCATTCTTCCCGGCAATGCCGGCGGCGGCAGACCGGCCAGGGTCAGGGCATTGCCGTGAAACGTCCACTGACCTGAAGCCAACACAGCCGGCGTCCAGCTGTAATCCTGCCCGGCAACCACAGGCCGCGCGCCAAGGCGCCGCGCTGCAGCCTCGACCGAGGGCGTCATCGCGGCGTCGGCAATCACGGCGATGGCGCCGCTACGGAACACGCCGGCTTTCTCCCGTCCGATCGCTTCGATATCGGTGCCGAGCCAGTCTGCATGATCCAGCCCGATGGAACAGACGATGGCCGCTTCCGCATCGACGATATTCACGGCATCCAGCCGGCCACCCAGGCCGACCTCCAGCACGGCGATATCCACCTGCCTTTCCCGGAACACATGCAGCGCCGCCAGCGCGTTGTACTCGAAGAATGTCAGCGTTGTGTCGCCGCGCGCGGCATCGATGGCATCGAATGACGCAATGAGTTCCGCATCGCCGGCCTCTGCGCCGGCGACGCGAATCCGTTCGTTGTAGCGCAGCAGATGCGGTGAGGTGAATGCGCCGACCCGGTGACCCAGGCTGCGCAGCAAGCCTTCCAGGCAGGCAACGGTGGAACCCTTGCCATTGGTGCCCGCCACGATGATGGTGCGCGGACCAAAGGGCAGCAGCTGCATCCGTTCGGCCACGGCACGGACGCGCACGAGGCCCAGGTCGATGCCCTGCCCGTGCACGGTTTCCTGGATGCGCAGCCAATCATCGAGGCTGCGGGGGGAAGACATCGCGATGCTCCGTCTTCAGCCTTCGGACGGCGCGACGACCAGTGTCGGCTGCTTCATCAGCAGGCGCAGCAGACGCGCGATATGGTCCCGGTGGTCGCGGCGATCCATGATCATGTCGATGGCGCCCTTCTCCAGCAGGAATTCGCTGCGCTGGAAACCCTCGGGCAGCGTCTCGCGCACGGTCTGCGCGATGACTCGCGGACCTGCGAATCCGATCAATGCGCGTGGTTCGCCGATGTTGATGTCGCCCAGCATGGCAAGGCTGGCCGAAACGCCACCAGTGGTGGGGTCGGTGAGCACCGACACATAGGGCAGCCTCGCCTGCGCCAGCCGCGCCAGTGCGGCGCTGGTCTTGGCCATCTGCATCAGCGACAGCAGCGCTTCCTGCATGCGCGCGCCACCGGTGGCGGAAAAACACACCAGCGGCGCGCGATCGGCGATGGCGCGATTGACCGCGCGATGAAAGCGCTCTCCCACCACCGAACCCATCGAGCCGCCCAGGAATCCGAATTCGAAGGCGCAGGCAACCAGCGGCTCGCCATGCAGCCGCCCGGCCAGCGCGATCAGCGCATCCTTTTCGCCGGTGCTTTTCTGTGCGGCGGCAAGGCGATCCTTGTAACGCTTGCTGTCCTTGAAGCGCAGCGGATCCTCCGGCTGCACATTTGCGCCGATCTCGGCGCCCGAATCCGGATCGAGGAAGCGCTCCAGCCGCTCGCGGGCATGCATGCGCATGTGATGGCTGCACTTGGGGCAGACGTGCAGGTTGCGCTCGAGTTCGGCGCGGTAGAGCACGGCATCGCAGGCCGGGCACTTGATCCACAGCCCTTCCGGGACCGAACGCACGCGGCGCTCGGTCTTGATGCGCGAGGGAACGATTTTTTCAAACCAGGACATGCCTACCCCATCAGGTCCGCCGGACAACCCGCCGGGGATCGCATGATATCGGAATCGTCCGGCAGGCCGAATACCGCCGGATAGTGCACCCGCCAGAGATACAGGCCGGCGGCCGGTGCCGTGGCGGGCGCCAACCGACGGTCGCGACCCGCCAGCAACTCGGCTGCAAGCGCCGGCCGGGCCTCGCCTCGTCCGATGTGAATCAGCAGGCCTGCGATATTGCGCACCATGTGGTGCAGGAACGCGTTGGCGGTAACTTCCAGCAGCACGAAGTCACCCACCCGCTGCACCGTGAGTTGCCTGAGGTCGCGCACTGGCGACCGCGCCTGGCATTCGGCGGCCCGGAAGGCGCTGAAATCGTGCAGTCCGATCAGCATGCGGGCAGCTTCGATCATGGGTTCGACCTGCAACGGCTGGTACACGAACGCCGTGCGGCCACAGGCCAGCGCAGATCGCGCACCGCGGTTCAGGATGCAGTAACGATAGCTGCGCGCCTGCGCCGAATAACGGGCGTGGAAGTGATCGGGCACGAAGCGCACCCAACGCAGCGCCACCGCCGACGGCAGATTGGAGTTGGTGCCCAGCAGCAGCGCCCGCTCCGCGCGCGCCGCGTCGGATTCGAAATGCGCCACCTGGTCGCGGGCATGCACACCCGCATCGGTACGGCCGGCGCCGGTGACTTCCACAGGGTGATTGCAGACTGCTGCCAGGGCGGCCTGCAGCACTTCCTGCACGGAAGGCGCGTCGACCTGCCGCTGCCAGCCGGCAAAACTGCTGCCGTCGTATTCCAGCCCCACGGCAATACGCGCCATGGATTTCCTTTCAGCCGTGCTGCCAGGCTGGCTGCTCAGCCCGGAATTGAATCGATCAGACGCTGGGCTTCCTGTCGCTGGTTGGCAGAGCCTTCCTGCAACACTTCCCTGAGGATGCTGCGGGCGCCATCCGGATCGCCCATGTCCATGTAGGCGCGCGCCAGATCAAGCTTGGTGCCCACTTCACTCATGGTGACCGGTTCCAGATCGTTTTCAGTCTGGTCGGGTTCCAGAACCGGCGCGGGGTCGATGCGCTGGGTGCGCTGGAATTCACCCTCGCCCGGCTGCTCCGGCGAACCCACGTCGAGATCGAGGTTGAAGTCACTTTCGTCCAGCACCGTGCTCTTGCCGGTCTCGGCACTGGCATCGAGGTCGAATTCCAGATCCAGCACCGACACCCGCGAAGTCGCCCCGGCATCGAATTCTCCCAGCGGCAGCAACTCCGTGGGCTGATTGGCATCGTGCGCATCGCCGACAAGGCGACGCGAAGTCTCGTCGATGCCGGCAAGCATGGTCGGCGCATCCGCGGCTTCCAGCACCCGCGCCAGCTGCGAATCGTCGAGCAGATTGGCATTGGTACCAGTGACGTCGAACTTGCCGAGATCGAGACCCAGGTCGTCGATGGAAAGTTCAGCGGTCTGGTCCGAACCGATGAAATTCGAGTGTGCGTCGAGCTTGCCGATCAACGTATCCCCGACATCGTCCATCAAGGGCTGTTCGACGGTCGGAGCGTCGATTTCAAAACGTTGCGTAGGGCCCTCGTCGTAGCCGGCAAAACCGGGCTGCGACATCTGGCGTGTGGTTGCGGTCCGCGACAGGTCATCGCCAAGTGCCAGATCACCGCCACGTGCAGGGTCATCGAGCATGAAGTCAAGGGCGCCGAGGCTCCCTGTCATGTCGCTCACATCGCCGTCGCGCCCCGCCGCGCCGAGATCCATGTCCACGCCGCCATCCTGCGTCAGCGAAACCGACGGTTCGCCGTGCAGATCGAAATCGATCAGGTTCTGGCCACCCTCGAGATTCAGGTCGACGGCCGAAGTGCCGGTGCCCGAATAGGACTGGCTGAAAAGCGCGTCTTCCGGGGCCAGCTGCTTGCCCATGATGACGACTTTCTCCCACTCGCCCGGCGCCGACGCATCACGCGTGTCGGCCAGTTCGCGGGCAGTCTGGAGAAACTGGTCCTTGTTGCCCCACACGAAGAACACTTCGAGGAGCTTGAGTTTCAGGTCACGACGCGTCGGCTCGCGCCGGATCGCCATCTTGACGAGGTCAGCGGCCTGGTCATAGAGACCGTAGGCCATGTGGAAATCCGCCTCGGCCAGCGGATCGCCCTGTTCAAGCGCAGCGGTTGCATCGACCACCGGCACCGCCATGCTGGCGGTGCCATCATCCAGGTCAACCGTGCGGGTGTCCTTGCGCGCGAAACTCGGACGTTCGTGCGTACCGGACTCTTCGACCAGGATGCTGCGATCCTCCGCATCGCTGAATGGCTTGCGCAGCGGAAAGGTGTCGGAACTGGTATCGCGGACCGGGCTCGGGGCAGGAGCGACAGCGAATGGCACGAGGCTGTCAGCCTCCTCCTCGCGGCGACGACGCGCAGTACGCAGACCCAGCGCGCCCAGCGCTACCAACCCCCCCAGCACCAGCAGACCAACTGGCACGTACCAGAAGCCCAGCAGCTTCTCGAGCAGCGACGGACCGGTATCCTCCACAACCGGAGCAGGCTTGGCAGCAGGCACCGGCTTCGGTGGCTGCACGGCCACCGGCTCGGCCACGGCGGGCGCAGGCGCTGCAACGGGCGGTTCCGCAGCAGGCGGCTGTGCAGCAGGTGGCTCGACAGGTGGCGCAGTCACTGCAGGCGCAGCAGCACTCTGCAGCCGCGCGAGTTCGGCATTGCGCACCTCGATCAGGCGGCGCGATTCAGCCAGCTCGGACTCCAGCGAAGCCACGCGGTCGCGCAGCACCTGGGCTTCAGCGGATGAACTGCCGGCAGTGCCGGGATTTGCGGGAGGAACCAGGCGCAGGCGCGGATCGGCCGCGGCGACAGGCGCGGCCGCGACCGCGACCGCTCCGCCACGGGACCAGCTGGCTGCCTGACGTCGCACCTCAGCCGCTGCCTCACGCGGATCCACGGCAGCCACCGCGGCGCTGTCGGGCAGGCGCAGTACCGTGCCGGCACGCAGGCGATTGATGTTGCCGTCGAAGGCGTTCTGGTTGTCGCGATAGATCGCGATCATGGCGCGCTCGGCTTCGCCGGCGCCGTACTGTCTCCCGGCGATGGCAGACAGTGAGTCACCACCACGCACGACGTACTCACCCGAACCCCTGCCCGCGTTGTTCGCCACTGCCGCTGGGGCGGAAGCAGGAGCAGGACTTGCCGGTGCCGGAGCCACCGGACGCACGATGGGCGCACTGCGCTCGCCAGTACCCACCGCGGGAGCAGCAATCGGCGGAGGCGGCGTCGCTGCCGCTGCCGGCGCAAACGCTGGTGGATCGAACAGCACCGTGTATTCACGCAGGTTGCGGCCACTGGCCCATGTGGCCTCGACCAGCAGCGTTGCGAACGGCTCGGTCATCGGTACGCTTGAAGTCAAGCGGATGACATTGCGACCATCTGCCAGGCGCACCGGGCGCACCTGGATGCCGCTGACGAATGCCGGATATTCGAGTCCGTAACGGCCAAAGGTGTCGCGCGAGGCAATCTGCGTGCGCAGGCTGGCGAACTCTTCTGCCGTGGCGACGAGTTCTATTTCCGCGTTGAGCGGCGCATTGAGGGTAGACCTGAGCTGGATATCCCCCAGCCCCAGCGACAGGGCGACACCAGGCGCAACTGCCAGCAGCGCTGCTGCCGTGCTCACAACTCTAAAACGCATCAGGACTCCCCAAGAGACCCTTCGACGATCGAATCCCGATGGAAAACACAAGCTTGGATTCGATATCTCGCATTGACGCAAGTCACAGCAATATAACTTAACTCACAAATACTCGCGCACCAAAATCTCGGCAATCTGCACACTGTTGGTCGCTGCACCCTTGCGCACGTTGTCGGACACGACCCAGAGATCCAGGCCGCGCTCATGGGAGATATCCTCGCGGATCCGTCCGACATAAACCGTGTCGTGGTTCGCTGCCTCGGTAGCTGCCGTGGGATATCCGCCAGGAACGTGCTCGTCCATCACGGTGATTCC
>JAATEY010000372.1 GCA_015655465.1 Gammaproteobacteria bacterium
GCTCCGCGGGGTTCCGAAAATTCGGATGCTGAAGGAACCCCGGCGGCGCGTGCGATTTCTGAGGCGCGATGAGGCGGACCGGTTGATGGCGACGTTGCCTGCTCACATGAAACCGATCGTGCAGTTCGCACTGGCGACCGGCTGTCGTGCGGGAGAGATTCATGGGCTCGAATGGAGCCGCGTGGATCTGATTCGCAAAGTAGCGTGGCTCGATCATGGCACGACGAAATCGGGCGACGGCCGGGGCATTCCGCTTAATGCGGACGCCTTGGCAGCGCTCGAATCGGTGCACGGTCAGCACCCGCGTTGGTGTTTCACCTTCGCGGGTCACCGTATCCAGCAGAGCTCCTCAGCGTGGGAGAAGGCGAAAGCGCGTGCCAGTATCGAGGACTTCCGCTTTCACGACTTGAGGCACACCTGGGCCTCATGGCACGTGCAGAGCGGCACTTCGCTGCCGGAGTTGATGGAGCTGGGAGGTTGGAAGTCCTACGAGATGGTGCTGCGGTATGCACACCTGGCGCCCGAGAAGCTCGGCGCCGTGGCCAGTCGCATCGAACGGCAACCCCTTGCAGGCCTGGTTGGCGAGCCGCGGAGCAGGAACGTAGCAAACGCTGCTACGTTTCCGCTACGTTCGATCAACTGAGTACCCGGGTTTACCGCCCAAGTACTTGATTGATTGGCGCGCCTGGAGAGATTCGAACTCCCGACCTTCTGGTTCGTAGCCAGACGCTCTATCCAACTGAGCTACAGGCGCATGGGGAGGCGCATTCTAGGGGCCTGCCGGGGCAAGGGCAAGGCAGAAACAGCGCTTTTCGGGGCGGCGAGCGGCCCCGTGCGGGCCTCGCCCGCTTCAGGCGCGGGCGACGCTGGCCGGCTCCGGGATCGGCGTCACACTCACAGCCACGGAAAGCTGCTGGCTGGCAGTGCCGAGCACCACACCGCGCAGCGGGGTAACGTCCAGGAACTCCCGCCCCCACCCCAGGGTGACGAACTCGATGTCGGCGATCTTGCCATTGGTAGGGTCGAAGGCCACCCAGCCCAACCCGGGGCAATGGGCAGCAACCCAGGCATGCGAGGCATCGGCGCCGGTGAGCTTGGTGCCGTCGGCACGCGAGCGGTTCAGCACATAGCCGCTGACATAGCGGGCGGGAATGCCGAGCGTGCGCAGGCACGACAGCATCAGGTGCGCATAGTCCTGGCAGACGCCGCGCTTCGTCTTGAGCACTTCCTCCACACTGGTGGTGATGGTGGTGGCCTCGGGGTCGTAGACGAATTCCTTGCGGATGCGCTGCGTGAGATCGAGCAGCGCTTCGAGCCAGGGGCGGCGAGACGTGAAGCTGGGCGCGGCATAGGCACGCGCGGCAGCCAGCAGCGGCACGGCGGGCGACGGAATGCGGTAGCTCTCGATTTCCAGATCGGTGCCGGGGCCCCACTCGCCTTTCACGGCCAGCGACTGCTCCCATGGGGGCGAGGCGGCGCCGGGCAATGGCGCATAACGCGACACGACCACTTCGGATTCGGCCTGCACGATCAGCATCTGGTGAGGTTCATCGACAAACAGGCTGACCATGTGGTTGCCGAAGAAGTCGATGCCTTCGGTGCGCTCGGTGGCGTTTGGCGTGATCTCGAGCTCATGCGAGATCACCTGCTGCCAGCTGGTTTCGCGCGGACTCAGGTGCGCGATCTGCCGGCTGCTGGTGACCATCGACGAATACTTGTAACTCGTCTCGTGCACGACGCGGTAACGCGCTGAGTTGCCGTTCAGCATCACAGTCTCAGCGACGACCAGTTGCGTGCCTGGCCCACATTGAAGAATCGCTGCGTGAGGCGATCGTTCAGTTCCAGCGCGGCACTGCGCAGGCCGGTGATGGTGTCGCGCAGTTCTTCGCTTTCGGGGTTCAGGTGCTGGCCGCGATCCATTTCCATGAGGAATCGCACATGGTCGCGCAGCAGCTCGGCACCGCAGGGGCCATAGGCTGTCTGCAGCACCTCCAGATAGCCGAGCACGCCTTTCGCCTGGAACAGGATGGAGCGCGGATTGCTGGCATCGACCACGATCAGGTCGAGCACCGGCAGCCACTCGGGGCCGGTCATGTAGCGCGCACGATAGGTCACGGCGGAATCGGAAAGACGCAGCAGCCAGGTGAGGCCGGCCGTGCCGTCATGGTCGAACGCACACTGCAGCGCGGCGCACTGGAACACCAGCCGCTCGAGGCGCCGGCCGATGGACATGAAACGCCAGGCGTTGTCGCGCGTCATGCCATCGAGCGCAAAGCCGGAAAGCGTCATCAGGCGCACGGTCACGTGATCCAGCCACTCCAGCGCGGTGCTGACTTCCTGCTCGTCGCTGTCGGGAATATCCTGCAGCACATTGTTCAGCACGCGCCAGTTGTCCAGCGACATGCGCTCGCGCAGATGGAAGGCCACCTGCTGCAGGGACTTCAGGTTGGACGGCAGGCTGCCGGGCTCGTCCACCGACAGGGCCGCAGTAAGCAGCGCCTGCTCGATGTCATCGTCGTCGCTGATCAGGCCGGTCGCCCGCGCCAGTTCCTGGAGCGGCTGCTGTGCATTCTCTTCGTCGTCACTGTCCTGCAGTTTCAGGCCCAGTGTCTGGCGCAGCAGGCGCGCGATGTCGTCGCAACGTTCCTGATAGCGGCCGAGCCAGTAGAGATTTTCGGCCAGGCGCGACGGCAGGCCCGCGGGTGCACGCACCAGGTCGGCTGGAGTTACCGTGGTGCGCAACAAGGTGAAACTGGTATCGACCTGCCCGGGAGACATGACCCAGGTGTCCTTCGAGCCACCGCCGCGTTGCATGATCACTACGCGTGCGGCAGAACTGCTGGAGACCCGGGTCAGGCCGCCAGGCATCACGCTGTAACCGGCGGGCGTCGCCACGGCGAACACACGCAGGCCGATGCCGCGCGGTTCAACGCGCACATCGGTATCGCGCGTCAGCACCGGTGCCTGCGAAACATTCACCAGTTCCTGCGCCACGAAGGCTTCGGGCCGCGCTTCGAGGCGCTTGCGGAATTCGACCAGCCCCTTGGCATCCAGGTCGTGACCAAAGATGACGTCGAAGCCGTTGGCAGGATCGGCCGGCTTGAACACCAGCCGGTCCACGCGCTGCAGCGCGTCGCGCAGGGCCGCGGGCTCGCCGCACCACCAGGTGCCGATCGAGGGCATCTGCAGGTCCTGACCCAGCAGCCGTTCGGCAATGCGCGGCAGAAAACCCAGCAGCGCGCCGGACTCGAGCACACCCGAACCCAGCGCGTTGGCGATCAGCACCGTGCCGCGACGCGCGCAATCGGTGAGCCCGGCCACACCGAGTGCCGAATCACTGCGCAGCTCCAGCGGATCACAGTAAGAACCATCCTGCCGGCGCAGGATCGCGTGCACACGCCGCAGGCCGCCGATGGTCTTGAGCCACAACTTGCCCTCGCGCACCGTCAGGTCGCCGCCTTCCACCAGCGGGAAACCGAGGTAACGCGACAGCAAGGTGTGTTCGAAATAGGTTTCGTTGTAGGGGCCGGGGGTCAGCAGCACCACCAGCGGCGGACCATCACCCTTGGGCGCGTAGTGCAGCAGCGAATCGCGCATGGTGGCGAAGAAGCGCGCCAGATGCTGGATGCGCAGATCGCGATACAGATGCGGAAAGGTGCGCGATACGATCAGCCGGTTTTCCAGCGCATAGCCGGCGCCGGAGGCAGCCTGGGTGCGGTCGGCCATCACCCACCAGCGGCCATCGGGTGAGCGTGCAAGATCGGCCGCGTACACATGCAGGTGCGTCTTGCCCGGCACTTCCGACTTGCATGCCGGCCGCAGGAAGCTGCTGTGCCCATAGATCAGTGGCGCCGGAATCAATCCTTCGCGCAGCAGCTGCTGCGGGCCGTAGATGTCACCGAGAACGGCATTGAGCAGCCAGGCGCGCTGCATGATGCCGGACTCGATCTGCGCCCATTCCTGCGCATCGATGATCAGCGGCAGCACGTCCAGATCCCAGGGGCGATCCTGCCCTTTGGGGTCGGCGTAGACGTTGTAGGTGACGCCGCTGTCGCGGATCTGCCGTTCGGCCGCGGCCCGCATGCCGCCGATCTCCGACACCGATGCCAGGGTCAGCTCGGTAAAAAGCCTCGACCATGGCTCACGCGGCCGCCCCGGAGCGGCAAACAGCTCGTCGTAGCGTCCTTGCAGGTTGGGGTAGCTGAGCAACATGGCCGGCGCAGTCTACTACGTGGCCCCCTGTCGCAAATCCAGGGTGAGCGGATGATCAGGGTTCGGCTGAGACAGTCCCACCTTCGCGCCTCCCGGCGTATGCCCCATGCGGAAGAAGCGCGCCAGCCGGCGGGCCTCGGCCTCATAGGCATTCACCGGGAAAGTCACGTAATTGCGGCCACCGGGGTGCGAAACATGGTAACGCGCACCGCCCAGCGAGCGGTCCATCCAGGTGTCCACCAGGTCGAAGGTCAGCGGCGCATGCACACCGATCGAGGGATGCAGATTCGACGGCAGCCACCAGGCGCGGTAGCGCACGCCGGCTACATATTCACCCACCGTGCCGGTGGGGTGCAGCGGCAGCTGCATGCCGTTGCAGGTGAGCACATGCCGCGCATTGACCATGTTGCGCACCTTCACCTGCATGCGCTCCAGTGAAAAGTCCACGTAACGCACGTTGCCGCCGGGCGCGCCCTGCTCTCCCAGCACATGCCAGGGCTCCAGTGCAGCGCGCAGTTCCACATCCACATTGCGCGTGATGAAGTCACCCAGCTTGGGGAAGCGGAACTCGAAATGCGGCGCGAACCAGGCGGGCGGGATCTCGAAGCCGCTGGTGCCGAGATCGGTGAGCACATCCTGGAAGTCGTCCTGCACGAAATGCGGCAGCAGGAAGCGGTCGTGCAGTTCAGTGCCCCAGCGCTGCAGCGTCTTCGGCTGGTAGGGCTTGCTCCAGAAATGCGCCACCAGGCCGCGCAGCAGCAGCTGCTGCGCCAGACTCATGCGCGCATGGGGCGGCATCTCGAAGGCGCGCAGTTCCAGCAGGCCCAGGCGCCCGGCGCCGCCTTCGGGCGTGAACAGCTTGTCGATGCAGAACTCGGCACGGTGCGTGTTGCCGGTGACATCCACCAGCACATTGCGCAGCGCGCGGTCCACCTGCCACGGCGCATCTTTCAGCCAGCCCAGGCCCTGCATGCGCTTGACTTCACGCAGTGCGAGTTCCAGTTCATAGACGGCATCATTGCGTGCTTCGTCGACGCGCGGTGCCTGGCTGGTCGGGCCGATGTACTGCCCGGAAAAGAAATACGACAGCGACGGATGGTTGTGCCAGTACGCGATCATGCTGGCGAGCAGATCGGGTCGGCGCAGGAACGGCGAATCGCCGGGTGTCGCACCGCCGAGCACGAAGTGGTTGCCACCGCCAGTGCCGGAGTGACGGCCGTCGAGCTGGAATTTCTCGGAGGCCAGGCGCGTGTGGTGTGCGGCGTCGTAGAGGAACTCGGTCTGCTCGGTGAGCTCGTTCCAGTTCGACACCGGATGTACGTTGACCTCGATCACGCCCGGGTCGGGGGTGACGCGCAGCACGGTGAGACGCGGATCGCGCGGCGGCTCGTAGCCTTCGATCACGACGGGAACGGATTGCGCCTTCGCGGTGGCCTCGATGGCCGCCAGCAGTTCCAGGTAATCCTCCAGCGCCGAGGTGGGCGGCATGAAGATGTGCAGGCGTCCATCGCGCGGCTGCGCGCACAATGCCGTGCGGGCAATCGCAGCGGCGGACTCGAATTTCTCGGGCGCGCGGGCGATGGCGGCGGCGTCAGCCTTGGCCTTCGCCCTGGCTTTGGACTTGCCCTTGCCTTTACCCTCCTTGCCCTCCTTGCCCTCCTTGCCCGTGAGCGGATCTTCGCGGGGGACTGCTCCCTCGGCCTGATTGACCACCGCCTGCTGCAGCACGCGATACGCCGGCAACGGCGGAAACTGCTGCGAAGGATCGGGCGGATGTACCCAGGGATATTCGGTCGGTTCCACCCAGGGCTGTGAATCCAGCGGCAGGCGATAGCCCAGCGGCGAGTCGCCCGGAATCAGGTAGCAGCGCTCATCGCGCAGAAACCACGATCCGGTCTGCCAGCGCTCACCCGGCACGGGCTTCGACATCGGCAGCACATGGCCGATCACTGCATTGAGTCTTTGCGAGAACACGCGGCGCAGGCGCTCGCGCTCCAGCGGGTCGTCCAGCCTCGAGTCGAAGGGATCCACGTTGTCCGGCAGGCGGCGCTCGCGCCAGAGGTAGTACCAGACGTCTTCATACGCAGGAAACTGGTGCCTGGCATCGAGGCCGAGACGCGCCGCCACTTCCGCCAGGAAGGCCTGCCCCTGCGCGGCGGTCGCACCATAGGACTTCGCTTCCTCGGCGTACAGATCCGGATTCGACCAGATCGGCTCACCGTCACGGCGCCAGAACACATTGAAAGACCAGCGCGGCAGTTGCTCGCCGGGGTACCACTTGCCCTGCCCCGTGTGCAGCAGGCCATCCGGCGCATAGCGCGTCTTCAGGCGTTGCAGCAGATCGCCGGCGAGCCGCCGCTTGTTGGGGCCCATGGCCTCGGTGTTCCACTCTGCGCCGTCACGATCGTCGATCGAGACAAACGTGGGCTCACCACCCTGTGTCAGCCGCACATCGCTCGCTGCCAGCTGCGCGTCGATGCGCTGCCCGAGTGCGTTGATGGCCTCCCATTGCTCATCGGTATAGGGAAAAGTGACGCGCGGCGCTTCCCATATGCGCTGCACGCTCATCTCATGCGCGAACTCGACTTCACTCTTGTCCACGCCGCCACTGATGGGCGCAGCGGACCCCGGTGCCGGCGAACAGGCCAGCGGAATGTGACCTTCTCCGGCCATCAGCCCCGAAGTGGGATCCAGTCCGACCCAGCCCGCACCCGGCAGGTAGACCTCGCACCATGCATGCAGGTCGGTGAAGTCCTTTTCCGGTCCGGAGGGGCCGTCGAGGGATTTCACATCGGCCGTCAGCTGGATCAGATAGCCCGACACGAAGCGCGCGGCAAAACCCAGATGCCGCAGCAGCTGCACCAGCAGCCAGCTTGAATCGCGGCAGGAGCCGGAAGCCTTGATCAGCGTCTCTTCGGGAGTCTGCACTCCCGGCTCCATGCGGATGGTGTAGGCGATGTGCGAGCTCAGCTTCCGGTTCAGGTCGACCAGGAAATCGATGGTCCGGCGCGGCGTGACATCGATGGTGGCGAGGAAGGCGCTGAAGTTCTTGCCCGGAGTCAGCCGCCGCATGAACGGCATCAGCTCGAAGCGGTCTTCCAGTGTGTAGGAAAAAGGAAAGTTCTCTGCGTAGGGTTCCACGAAGAAATCGAACGGATCGAACACCGCCATCTCGGCGACCAGATCGACCTCGACGCGAAACTCGCGCGTCGGCCTCTGGAACACCAGCCGTGCCAGGTAGTTCGCCTGGCCATCCTGCTGCCAGTTGAGGAAATGCGTGGCCGGCTCGACCCGCATGGAATACGAAAGAATGCGCGTGCGACTGTGCGGCGCCGGACGCAGTCGCACCACCTGCGGACCGAGATTGACCAGCCGGTCATAGCGATAGTGCGTGACATGGTTCAGGGCGACGTGAATGGACATGCAGGTCGGTACTCCGGCGGATCGTTACGGCATCGCGCCAGCTGCTACTTCCCGTTGATGCAGGTGGAAGTACTCGCGGGCGATGGCGTCGTGAATGTGGGCCAGGTCACCCTGTACTTCGTCGAGAAACTCATGCTGGCTCGACAAGGACAGTGCCTCCGCAGACAGCCGGTCCGTACGCCGCCGCGCCGGGCGCAGTGCACGCAGGGGGTCCATATTGTGCGGCAATTCTGCGAGGTGGGATTCGATGGCATCGAGACAATACACGACCGACCGCGGGAAATGCGGATCGCAGATCAGATACTGCATCACCCGCTCGCCGGTGATGCCGCCATCGCCGCTGCCGGCGCTCGCGGCGTGGCGCCGGTACATCTGCAGCCCCGACAGCGAGTTCAATACCCCCACCCAGAGCAGCCCGAGCTCGGGGTCCGAGTCGCCGGCCTGGTTGGGCAGCATGATCGCGGAGTGGATATCGAGAATCCGCGTGGTCATGTCCGCGCGTTCGATGTGTTCGCCCAGGCCGATGAACTGATAGGCCACATCGTGGCTCATGCAGTTGGCCAGCACGCCCGACACCGAATGCCGGTCGTAGATCAGCTCTTCCAGCATCTGCCGGCGGTCCTTGCGCCCGAGTCCGGGCTGCGAGTAGCGACGCGAGGCCAGGTACATGGAGTTCACGCGTTCCCACAGGTCGCGCGGCAACACATCGCGCATGGTGCGGCAGTTCTCGCGCGCGAAGCGGATGCAGGACTGGATCGAGCCCGGATTGCGCTGCGAGGCCATCAGGAAATCGACCACGCTGCTTTCGTCCGGCTCCGCATAGCTCTGCTGGAACAGCTTGTCGAGACCGACGATGCGGGTAAGCGTCTTCCAGCCGAAGGATGCACCCTGCGGCAGATCCAGCAGCAACTGCTGCGTGGCATTGATCAGGCGCGCGGTGTTCTCGGCACGTTCGAGATAGCGCGCCATCCAGTAGAGGCTTTCGGCGGAACGCGACAGCATCAGTAGGGTTCTCCGACGATCCAGGTGTCCTTGCTGCCACCACCCTGGGAAGAGTTGACCACCAGCGAGCCTGCACGCATGGCCACGCGGGTCAGCCCGCCGGTGGTCACATACAGTCCGTGCGATTGCAGCACGAATGGCCGCATGTCCAGGTGCCGCGGCGCGATGTCATCGCCATCCCAGGTGGGCGCCGTGGAAAGCTGCAGCGTGGGCTGCGCCATGTAGCTGCGCGGGTCGGCGCGCACGCGTGCTGCGCATTCATCGCGCTCGGCCTGCGAGGCCTTCGGACCGATCAGCAGTCCATAACCCCCCGACTCGTTGGCGGGCTTCACCACCAGCTTGTCGAGGTTGGCGAGCACATACTCGCGATCCTTCTCGTCCATGCACAGGTAGCTGGGCACGTTGGGGAGGATGGGATCTTCGTCGAGGTAATACTTGATGATCTTCGGCACAAAAGTGTAGACGACCTTGTCGTCCGCCACCCCGGCGCCCGGCGCATTGGCAATGGCCACATTGCCCTTGGCCCAGGCGCGCATCAGCCCCGGCACACCCAGCGCCGAATCGCTGCGGAATACATCCGGGTCGAGGAAATCATCATCGATGCGCCGATAGATCACATCGACGCGCCGCAGGCCGGCGATGGTCTTCATGTACACCACGTCGTCGGAGCCCACCAGCAGGTCCGTGCCCTGCACCAGCTGCGCGCCGGTCTGCTGCGCGAGATAGCTGTGCTCGAAGTAGGCGGAGTTGAAGATGCCCGGCGTCAGCAGCACGATGACCGGCCGCTCATCCACACGCGGCGCCAGCGCAGCCAGCATGTCGTAAAGCGCCGCGGTATAGGAATCCACCGGCAGGATGCGGCAGGCGCTGAACAGGTCGGGGAATGCCGACTTCATCAGCATGCGGTTCTCGAGCATGTACGAAACGCCCGATGGCACCCGCAGGTTGTCTTCGAGTACATAGACGGTGCCGTCCCTGTCCCGCACCAGATCGGTGCCGCAGATATTGGCCCACACCCCAAAACGGGGCGAAATGCCACGGCATTGCTTGCGGAAGTTGCGGGAGCTGGCAATCAGTTCCGCGGGAAACACGCCATCCTTGATGATGCGCTGGGCGTTGTAGAGGTCGTCGATGAAGAGATTGAGTGCAGTCAGGCGCTGACGCAGGCCGCGATCTATGCGCCGCCATTCGCTCTCCGGCATGACCCGCGGAATGGGGTCGAAAGGCCAGGCGCGATCGATGTTTTCACCGTCGCTGTAAGTAGTAAAGGAGATTCCCATGGTCACGATGGCCGCATCGATCGCGGTGCGACGCAGGCGCATCTCGCCGGCATCCAGTGTCGACAGATATCTGCACAGCGCCCTGGCGGCCGGGCGCGGTTCGCCCTCGCTGTCCACCAGTTCGTCGAAGACATCCCGCGGTCGATAACCTTCCGGTCCGAATTTCATAATTGCTCGCGTTGTTTGAGGCTTTCAGGAGCAAGAACCGTGCCTTGCCTGCCGGGCAGCTGCCGTAAAATGGTGCGCACATGTCGAGCCCCGCCCCAACACAGCCACTTCTGACTCTGCCAGTGGCCCAAAAACTGGCAGCTGCACGGGATCGGAGCGAACCGCGCATCACGCTGTCGCTGGACCTGGGCCGCACCACCGCCACCGTCGAACCCGGCATCGACAGCTGGCTTTGGCAGCGAACAGGCTACCCCTACCCCGACCGGATCAGGGAGCGCACGGTCTACGGCTGGAATGGCACCGGCTTTGAAGCGGTATCGCGCTTCGCAGGCTCGCTGATCAAGCTGGTGCCCACCGACTGGGGTCCGCCCACATTTGAAATCGACGGTATCAAGATGCTGCCGACTGCAAAGATCTCGCCTTTCGAGGACGCGCGACGCAAGGTGGCGCTGATCCAGCCACGCGGCAAGCGCGTGCTCGACTGCTGCGGCGGGCTGGGTTACTTCGCGCACTGGTGCCTGACGGGCATGGCCGCCGAGGTGCACTCCTTCGAGAAGAACGACAGCGTGCTGTGGCTGCGCACCATCAATCCCTGGTCACCGCATGGCAATCCGCGGCTGAAGTTGCAGCATGCGGATGTGGCGCAGCAGATCGCCTCACTGCCCGCGCAATCCTTCGATGCCATCCTGCATGATCCGCCGCGCTTCGGCATTGCCGGTGAGCTGTATTCGCAGACGTTCTACGACGAGCTGGCGCGGGTGATCACCGGCGGCGGCCTGCTGTTCCATTACACGGGTACGCCCAACAAGCTGACCAGTGGCCGCGATGTGCCGAAGGAAGTGAAGCGGCGGTTGCAGAAGTCAGGTTTCATCACGAACCTGGAAGGCGACGGCGTGATTGCGCGCCGCGTGACGATCCCGGCAAAGCGCTGAACGCTACGAGCCAGCCTTCTTCAACACCACCATGGCCCGCTCGTCGCGGGCGATTTCACGATGCAGGCGACGGAAATCCTCGATCTTTGCCACCGGCACCAGCAAGGCGCGGACTTCATAACTGCGCGTGTACTTCAGCTGCGTGCCAATGATCTCGGTGCGGCTGCGATAAACTGCAAAACCTGCGTCCATCTCGATCGGCTGTGGCAGCGAATCCACGACATAGCCAGCCGGCAATTCGATCACGACCTCGTCCTGGTTCAGGCGGGGTTCGCTCAACAGCAGATCATGCACACGCGGCTTGCCTTCTCCGGGAAGATTGACGGCTTCGATTCCGACCACCCGCGGACGGACCATCAGCAGGTCGCCAGATCGCCGTGCATAGGAGGGGGCGGAAACGCGATAGTCCCATTCCAATGGCAATTCAATCGCATCACGGTTGCGCGGTGTGGCGCTGGTGAGCTGAAAGGACGCCAGCGATTCTGCCAGGCGCGCTGTGAGCAACCTGGTCGTATCGCCCTCCCGACTGGAAGCGCGGAGAAAGCCGCGTTGCCGCAGAG
The DNA here is from genome assembly GCA_015655465.1 of Gammaproteobacteria bacterium. GTDB lineage: Bacteria > Pseudomonadota > Gammaproteobacteria > Steroidobacterales > Steroidobacteraceae > ZC4RG30. The sequence goes on from JAATEY010000372.1 coordinate 11,578, forward strand.
CCTGCTCTCCGGTGATCCGCTCGGTGATCTCGCCCGTCAGCACGCCCTGCTCATTCAGCACCAGTTTCGCAGACCTGCGGACCCCGCTCTGGTCCGGAACCAGCTGCGGCAGCGTGATCAGCCGGCTGCCTTCCGCAAGGGCAAGCAGGCCCACATTCCCCTGCAACTCGCCGCGGATGCGGCCAAACGGCGTCAACTCATCCGTGGGATCGAAGAACAGCAATCGCCCGCCATCCTGGTCCACCGTTGCCAGCAGCGAGGAATCCTGTATCTCGCGGGGAAGCCGGATGGCAAGAATCACGTGATTGAACTGCATGCTGGGAGGCATGTCGGTTCGCACGCGCGAGCGTTCGCTGTTGACGATCACCGGCGCCGAATCGATGCCGGCAATCGCCAGCATGACTGCCAGCAGCGTGGCCTTGTCCTTGCAGTCACCGTAGCGATGCAGGAACACATCGGCCGCCGGATGCGGCTGGAATCCGCCGATACCCAGCTGGATGCCGACGTAGCGAACCTCGCGCTGCACGAAGCCCGCCAGAGCGCGCATCTTCTCCAGATCCGAGGATGTGCCTGCCACGAGCCCGAGCACCCTGCTGCGGATCTCGGTTGACGCAACGCGACGGTCCCGCGAGAGCTCCACGAACCAGCCGCCAATTCCCGCCCAGGTGCTGAGTTGCGGCGTCCCGCCTGGCGGGGACAAGGCCAGAAAAAGTTGACCGGCCACGCTCTGCCACGCGGGCATGCCGGCCTCCACGGGCACGGCGGGAATATCCTTCAGCGTCCATCGCCACTGCTGCGCGCCCGCCCCGACGGACTCGACCACGGCATGGTTGAGCCAGGTGGGCAACATGTTCCAGCCTGCCGGAAGCCTCAGTGTGTAGCTCGCCTCGCGCACGGGAATGGTGTCCTGGAAGCCGAAGGTATCGGCCAGCTGCAGCGGGCTCAGTGAGACTTCATACTCATAGCCGACCGTAGCGCCGGGGCCGGCATCAGGAATCCGCAACAGTTTCATGCGCAGGTCGGTAATGAGCTCGCTGCCGGCGACATTCACGACGGATGCCTCGATCGCGTCCCCCGTGCGCACTTCTGCGTCCTTGCCGCTGACCGGTATCGTCCAGCCATGCATTTCCTGTACCTTGCGCCAGGTGTCCTGCGGCAACTGGAGCACGGCACGCCTCTCGCCTTCGCGGCGCAGTATCCGCACTGCCCCGCGCACGCGCTTGCGCATGCGGCCATCCGGCGTCACCACCAGTTCGACAGCGTTCAACAGCTGCACCGCCTCTACCTCCGGCGCCTGCGATGGCAGGGGCGCAGCCGCAAGGTCGCGCAGCCATTCGGGCGCCTTGCCCAATGCAGGTCCGGCGACCGCGACAAGCATGATTGCGGCCAGTCGAAGCAGAGGACGGTACAGCATCGGCATGCTCCGGGGGCCTTCAGTGCGCCAGGACCAGTTGTTCCTGGTCGCCAGTGCGGACCAGTTCGTAGAAACTCCGGAAGCGCGGATACTGGGTCTGCTTTGCGAGCAGAACATCATGCCTCAACGAGCGACGAATGCTGACCACCCCTTCCCGTGATTCGATGCTGGTCGCGTAACCCAGTGCGCCGTCGGAAGACGATCGTGCCGCAGGCACGCTCTGCACACGGAAGCCCGCCGGCAAGGCTATTTCAAGCTCGTCTTCGGTGGTGAACGGATAGACGAAATAGATGGGGTGCTCGCGATTCGGCGCAATGAACTTTCCCGCCTGCTCTCCTCCGAAGAGTCCTATGCCAAGCAGCAGCCGGTTGCCTGCGGTGACGGCCCACTGCTGTACCTTCACGCGGTATTCGGTTTCGATGACGCCGCCCCTGGCAGCCCAGTCCGGCTGGTGAACCACGGTAATCTCTGCGGGAACCGCAAGGGTCCGACGAAGATCCTCGCGCAATACCTCGCTGCGGGTCTGGTCATCGGCCTTGCGCAGGGTGACCAACCGCTGGATGGCCTCATGCCCTGCGTGCCGGAGTATCACCGTGCCCTCGAGCACACCGTCTTCCGACAGCACGAGTTTTGCCTTGCGACGCGTCACGGCGTCCTGGGCTCTTGGCATGGGCGTGGTGATCCATTGCGCACCCTCCCTGCTGAGCCTGAATGCCGGAACCGCAGTTTCCATCCAGGGAAGGGAGCCGAAAGGCAGGATGGACATTGCGGGTTGCAGCAACACCTCACGCCCATCGATTGTCACCGCCACGATCAATCCGGTGAGGCCTGAGGTCAGCATCGATTGCGGCTGGAAGAAGCGATCGTTGCGCGAAGCCACGAATGCAGGAGCAGCGGGAATCCCGGCCGCACGCACCAGCGCAACGAAGTACATCTGGATGTGACTGCTTTTGCCGCAACCAAACTTGCCCACCTCCCTGGCGCTCAGGGCTAGGCGGCATTCCTTGCGTTCGTCCGGCTGACCCGCCAATGGCGGCTCGTCGGTGTTGCGCACCTGCTGGATATGGTCATAGATCTTCCGGACCTTCTGTTCATTGCTGTCTCCCGGCGCAATGATGCCGTCGAGCCGGTCGCGGACGTCTTTGGCATCTCCAATGAACCGCTCCATGGACAGCAGGTTGGTGCCGCCAAAGTCGGCCCAGAACTTCACCGGATCGGTGGTCGGCTTCCGGTCGCTTACGTAGGTGAAGTTGACCGTCAATGCCAGTTCGCCGGCCGGCGGCATGTAGTCTTCGGTCATGAATGCGGGCACACTGCGAATCTCCATGCGCACCACATTCTTCTCGAGCGTCGGAGGAACGGTGCCCTCCGGAAGTCCAACCGGCCAGCTCCAGCGAACGCCGGCGGCAGAGCTCATGCGCAGCGAGAACTTCGCATAGCGCGTGAACAAGTCCTGGCTCAGCAGCCAGCGTGAGTGGTACAGCCGGCCGACGCTGTCGTACCGGTGCCGGAAGCGGTACTCGATCACGCTGCCGACACGAACGTCCTCCAGTGTGAAACTCTTCGCATAGAAGCCCAGGTCGCGACTCGCCGCCAATGGCCGGTCGTAGACCGTGCCGCTGAATGGCACGATCGTTCCATCAGGCTGAATCAGGCGGGCCTCTATGTCGAGGATCGACTCCTGCTCCTTGTTGTAGTTGATGCCGACGTTGGCGAGATTGCGGCCCTCTTCGGACAGCACCTTGATCTGCCGATAAGTCAGCTCGCTGGACGTGGTGTCGTCCCGATCGACCTGCGTATACAGATAGACAGCCGAAGCTCCGGGCGCCCTGGGTTCAGCCGTCATGGCGAGTTCTTCGGGCGTCACCGCGCGCCACTGCTGGGAGCTTCGCGAAGCTTCCGGGTCCTTGTCCGACTTCGCCTTCGGCATTGCACCCGCGGCGAAAGCCGGCATCCCCACAATCAACAGCAGCACCGCCATCCACGCGCCGGCAAGCTGCCTGATACCAGGTCTGAGCATGGTCCCTCCTGCCCTTTTGTCGGCGACTACCTGCGCCGGGCTTGCAGCGATGCTAGCACTTCCTCACCTGTCAGCGTCGGCCGCCTCCCGGGCTTCGGCAGCTTTCTTCTGGGCTGCATCAAGGTCGGCCTGCACCTTGTCCAGCTGCTTATGCGCCGCCTTGGCCTCTTCAGCCGAAGCCGCGCCATTGACGGCGGCGGCCCCGCCGGTGCCGGCCAGACCACAACCTGCCAGCAACCCAGTCGCAAAGACTGCAAGAACAACACGCAGGGACATTTTGCCTCCAGTACGACGGGAAACAGCCATGCCACAGGTCACCAACAATACAGTACCTGCGGCACTCCACGTGCAAACGCGGGCGCATGGCGCGGCCGTGCACCACACTGGCGCGCGCCGCTTGGCCGCTGCACAAGCATCTTGCATCGCCATGGGCTGTAACCTGACTTGCGCGGCAGCCATGCGCCCTCTCGGGGCGCTGGCGACTCTGCCTGCCATGGCATGCAACTTGCTTCGTCCCTCACGCACCGCACAGGGACGCCGATGCCAACAACCATTACGGCCCAACCGTATGACTTCTTGATGAACAAGGCGCAATGCGCCCTCGTCATCATCGACATGCAACGGGATTTCCTCGAGCCGGGTGGTTTCGGCGCCATGCTCGGCAACGATGTCAGCCTGCTGCGCCAGGCCATCGCGCCGCTGCAGCAGCTGCTCGCCGCCGCACGTGCCAGCGGCATGCTGGTGATCCACACGCGCGAAGGCCATCGACCTGACCTGACCGACCTGCCGCCGTCCAAGAAGGCGCGCGGCAACCTGCCAACAACCATTGGCGATCCGGGACCGATGGGCCGCATCCTGATCCAGGGCGAACCCGGGCACGACATCGTGCCGGAGCTTTACCCCATCGCGGGCGAACCGGTGGTCGACAAGCCCGGCAAGGGTGCTTTCTTCGCCACGGATATCGACGCCATCCTGCGCAACCGCGGCATCAAGCAGCTGCTGGTATGTGGCGTCACCACCGAAGTCTGCGTCAACACCACCGTGCGCGAAGCGAACGACCGCGGCTATGAATGCCTGATGGTGGAAGATTGCTGCGCTTCCTACTTTCCCGAGTTTCACCGCATGGGCCTGGCAATGGTCATTGCCCAGGGCGGAATTTTCGGATGGGTCGCTCCCAGCGAGCGGGTCATCGCAGCCCTGAAGTAGCCGTTTCGACAAACAAGAAGGAAGACGTGCAATGAGCGCAGCCACCGCAGAATTCCGCCCCAAACTCTGGGTACCCGGAGATCTCAACGCCTTCTTTGGTTTCGGCACCAATATCCTGGTGAACCTGCTGGTGGTCACCGGGCTGCTGCGCTTCGCACTGAAGCTGCCCGACGACCTGGTATTCGGGAAGATCCTGCCGGCAACCGGTGCCATGCTGTTCCTCAGCACGGTGTACTACGCCTGGCTGGGTTACCGGCTGGCAAAGCAGACTGGTCGCAGCGATGTCTGCGCCCTGCCCTCCGGCATCAGCGTGCCGCACATGTTCGTCGTCACCTTCGTGGTGATGCTGCCCATCCTGCTGAAGACCAATGATCCGCTGGAGGCCTGGAGCGCGGGACTCACCTGGGTGTTCGTGCAGAGTTTCGTGCTGATGATCGGCGGCTTCATCGCGCCATGGATCCGCAAGATCACGCCACGCGCCGCTCTGCTCGGCTCGCTCGCGGGCATCTCGATCACGTTCATTTCGCTGTCGCCGGCGATGCAGATGGTCACGACGCCCGTGATCGGCATGGTGTGCTTCGCGGTCATCCTCGCCAGCTGGTTCGGCGGCGTGCAGTACTTCACGGGCATACCGGCCGGCCTCGTTGCGCTGCTCGTCGGCACGCTGATCGCGTGGGGCTCGACCACGCTCGGCCTCAACTACGGCGGATTGAGCGGCAAGGCTCTCGGCGACTCGCTGTCGACGCTTGGCTTCTCGGCACCGGTGCCCGAGTTCATGCATGTGTTCAACGGCTTCAAATACCTGGGCATCATCCTCGTGACCGCGATTCCCTTCGGCATCTAC
>JAATEY010000156.1 GCA_015655465.1 Gammaproteobacteria bacterium
CCGGCGATGAAGGCGATGGAGGTCATCAGGATGGGCCGCAGGCGCAGGCGCGCGGCCTCGAGCACCGCCTTCACCGGCGTCAGCTGCTGGTCTTCCTGCAGGTGCTTGGCGAATTCCACGATGAGGATGGCGTTCTTGCACGCCAGTGCCACCAGCACCATGAAGCCCACCTGCGTGAACACATTGCTGTCGCCGCCCTTGAGCATCACGCCGATGAGGCCCGCCAGCAGCGCCAGCGGCACGATCAGCACGATGGCCAGCGGCAGCTTGAAGCTCTCGTACTGCGCGGCCAGCACCAGGAACACGAACAGCACGCATAGCGGGAAGATCAGCAGCGCCGTACCACTGGCCGACTGCTGCTGGTAGGCAAGCTCGGTCCACTCGAAGCTCATGCCCTGCGGCAGCGTGTCGTTCAATATCTTCGTGATCGCCGCCTGTGCCTCGCCCGAACTGTGGCCGGGCGATGCGCCGCCGGTGATGTCCGCCGAACGGAATGCATTGAAGCGCTCCACGAAGTCCGGGCCGTAGGACTGCGACAGCTTCACCATCGACCCCAGCGGCACCATCTCGCCCGCGCCATTGCGCACCTTGAGCGCGAGGATGTCATCCGCGTCGTTGCGGAACTGTGCGTCCGCCTGGATCATCACGCGGTAGGTGCGGCCGAAGCGGTTGAAGTCGTTCACATAGGCCGAACCCAGGTAGGCCTGCAGTGTCTGGAACACGTCGGTGATCTGCACGTCCTGCTGCTTCACCTTCACGCGGTCGACATCCACGCGGATCTGCGGCACGTTGACCTGGTAGGTGGAATAGACGCCCGCAAGCACGGGGTCCTTCGCCGCTTTCGCGAGTACTTCCTGCACGGCTTCGTACAGCGCCTGCGAACCCTGGCTGCCGCGGTCCTGCACGTTCAGCTTGAAGCCGCCCATGCTGCCCAGGCCCTGGATGGGCGGCGGGGGGAACACGCCGATGAAAGCCTCCTGGATGCCGGCCATCTGCGCATTCAGCCTTGCAGCCATCGCGCCCGCAGCGTTCGCCGGATCTTCGCGGTCCTTGAAGGGCTTCAGCGCGAAGAACACCAGGCCCGAGTTCGTCTGCGTGTTGTAGTTGTTGGGCGACATGCCCGCGAACTGCAGCGCACCTTCGACGCCCGGATCCTTGAGGCCGATCTCCGCGACGCGCTTGACGATTTCTTCGGTGCGGTCGATGGTCGAGCCCGCCGGCAGTTGCACCACCGACACCAGGTACAGCTTGTCCTGTCCGGGGATGAAGCCCGTCGGGACGCTGTTCAATCCCAGCGCAGTGAGGCCCAGCAGGCCCGCATAGAGGACGAGTGCGATGCCCGTGCGGCGCACCGTCAGCGACAGCGCGCTCTGGTAGCCGTGGCTCGCGGCTTCGAAGCCGCGGTTGAAGCGACCGAAGAAGCGTCCGAGCCCGCGATCGGTCAGCTTCGACAGCCAGTCCTTCTTTGCGCCATGCGGCTTCAGCAGCAGCGCGGCCAGCGCCGGCGACAGCGTCAGCGAATTGAATGCCGAGATCACCGTCGAGATGGCGATCGTCAGCGCGAACTGCTTGTAGAACTGCCCGGTGAGGCCATGGACGAAGGCCACGGGGATGAACACCGCGCACAGCACCAGCGTGATCGCGATGATCGGCCGGCTGACTTCGCTCATCGCCTTGATGGTCGCCTGCATCGGTGCGAGGCCGTTGGCGATATGCCGTTCGACGTTCTCGACCACCACGATGGCATCGTCCACGACGATGCCGATGGCGAGCACCAGCCCGAACAGCGACAGCGTGTTGATCGAGAACCCGAGCGCATGCAGCACCGCGAAGCTGCCGACCACCGACACCGGCACGGCCACCAGCGGAATGATGGACGCACGCCAGGTCTGCAGGAACAGGATGACGACCAGCACCACCAGCGCGATGGCTTCCAGCAGCGTCACGATGACGCTGTCGATGGACTGGCGCACGAATACCGTCGGGTCGTAGATGATGCGGTAGTCCATGCCGGCGGGGAAACCGGCCTTGAGCCGGTTCATCGCCGAGCGGACCTGGCCGGCCAGCGCCAGCGCATTGGAGCCCGGCGCCTGGTAGATCGGGATCGTCACCGTCTCTTCGTGATCCACCCGGCCGCGCAGCGCATAGGTGTTCGCGCCCATTTCCACGCGCGCCACGTCGCCCAGGCGCAGCACCTCGCCACTGCCACCGGTCTTGA
>JAATEY010000086.1 GCA_015655465.1 Gammaproteobacteria bacterium
CGCGGCACGAAACTGGCGGCGGGCAGCTTCTTCGGTCCGCAGGCCGTATACAAGCTGGACCAGGTGCTGGTGATCGACGACAACACGCGCAAGAAGCTCTTTCCCGACAAGCGCGTGAACCCGATCGGCCAGGTCGTGCTGCTGAACAACGTGCCCTGCCGCGTGATCGGCGTGACGCAGAAGCAGACCGGTGGCTTCGTCGACACCGGCAGCCTGTCGATATTCATGCCGTACACGACGGTCATGGGTCGCATCACGGGCAGGCCATTTGTCTCCAGCATCACGGTGCGGGTCGCGGACGATACGCCGATGGCTGCGGCGGAAGAGGCCATCAGCCGGCTGATGACATTGCGGCACGGCGGCCGCAAGGATTTCTTCATCAACAACACCGCCAACATCCGCGAGACCATCCAGTCCACCACGCGCACGATGACACTGCTGATCGGCTCCATCGCGGGCATCTCGCTGCTGGTCGGCGGCATCGGCGTGATGAACATCATGCTGGTGTCGGTCACCGAGCGCACCCGCGAGATCGGCGTGCGCATGGCAGTCAGCGCCCGCCAGGGCGACATCCTGCAGCAGTTTCTCATCGAGGCAGTGCTGGTCTGCCTGGTGGGTGGCGGGCTGGGCGTGCTGCTGGCGATGGGCATCTCGGCACTGGTGTCGGCAGTGGTGCCGAATTTCACCATGATGGTCTCGATCAGTTCGATACTCGCTGCCTTCCTGTGCTCCACCAGCATCGGCATCGCTTTCGGCTTCCTGCCGGCGCGCAATGCGGCGCGGCTCGATCCGGTGGATGCGCTGGCGCGCGAATGAGCGGGAGCCTGTCGCTTCCGGGCCGAGGATCATGCCCTGCCTGATCTGCGCCATCTGCGATCAGCAGCACACTCGCTACCAGGGAACAGAACACCAGAGACTTCCCGGGTGACATCGCCAGCGCCATTTTCATGCGGCTGTTTGCCGGTATTCTCGCAGGCCGCGCCCGACAGCCATTGAGCTGTACAACGACCGTGCTTGACTGTCAATGCCGGGCGTCAAACGTGGGCAGACATACTTCGGTTCTTGCGACGCGACATGGCATGCTTGAGCCATGCCTGAATTACCGGAAGTCGAGACCACGTGTCGCGGCATAGAACCACATGTAACGGGTCGCCAGATCAGGCGCGTGGCGGTGCACGAGCCGCGGCTGCGCTGGCGCGTGGCCGACGACCTCGCCCGCTGGACGCAGGGGCAGACCGTGCGCGGCGTGCGGCGGCGCGCGAAGTATCTGCTGATCATGCTCGATCGGGGCTATCTGCTGCTGCACCTGGGGATGTCGGGCAGCCTGCGGGTGCTGCCGGACTCCACGGCCCTGGAAAAGCACGACCACTTTGATCTGGAGCTGGATTCAGGCTGGACGGTGCGCTTCAACGACCCGCGGCGCTTCGGCAGCCTGCATCATGGCGAGGGGGATACGACAGGGCATCCCTTGCTGGCAAAGCTGGGGCCGGAACCGCTGGAGGATGGCTTCAATGGCGAGTATCTGCACCGGGCGACACGCGGGCGACGGATTGCGGTGAAGCTTGCGATCATGAACAGCCACATCGTGGTGGGAGTGGGGAATATCTATGCGAGCGAGGCGCTGTTCCGTGCCCACATCCGCCCGGGGCGGGCGGCGAAGTCGCTGACGCGCGCGGAGTGCACCCTGCTTGCGAAGGCGATCAAGGCGGTGCTGTCGATGGCGATCCGCCACGGCGGCACGACGCTGCGCGACTACGTCGGTGCGGGGGGCGAGCCGGGGTATTTCAAGCAGAAGCTGTATGTGTATGAGCGGGCTGGCGAGCCATGCCGGCGTTGCGGCGAACTGGTGCGGCAACGGGTGCAGGGACAGCGCTCTACATATTTCTGTGCGGGCTGCCAGGTCTAGGAGATTGCCGATGAAAGCCCGGTTACTGCGACATTTCGAGACCAGCGATCCAGTCGTGGCCTCCATTGTTTCATTGTGGGCGCGATATGAGCTGAGGAAGAGCGCGCGCGGCTCGGTGTTTGAAGCGCTGGCGCGCTCCATTGCCAGCCAGCAGATCTCTGGCGCGGTGGCCCGCAAGATGATCGAGCGGCTGATCGCGCAGCATGACGGACAGTTCCCCTCGCCTGCACAACTGGCCGCAGCAACGCCTGCGCAATTGCGCGGCGCCGGCTTCTCCTTCGCCAAGATTGCAGCATTGCAGGATCTCGCCGCGCATTGCCTGGATGGTCGCCTGCCTGATGATGCCGCACTCGCCGCGATGGATGACGAGGCGATCATTGAACACTGCATCGCCGTGCGCGGCATCGGCCGGTGGACGGTGCAGATGCTGCTGATGTTCCACTTCGGCAGGCAGGACGTGATGCCGGCGGATGACTTCGGCGTGCGCAAGGGGTTTCAGCTGGCCTATGGCCTGAAGGGCATGCCGAAGCCGAAGGCGCTGCTGGCCTATGGCGAGCGCTGGAAGCCGTATCGATCAGCGGGTGCCTGGTACATGTGGCGGGCGATGGAACTGCACCAGCAGGGCAAGCTGCCGAAGCGCACGGGGCGTGCGCCGCGGATTGAAGTGGAGGCGCCGAAAGCCAAGGCCGTGAAGCGCAGCAAGTCCACGCCGGTGAAGGGCAAGGCTGCAGCAGCGAAGAAACGTCGGATTTGAGTTATCTACGCTGAAACGCCGGCGCGCCCGGGTCATGCCGAACAGTCCAGCCAACCCGCTGCCCAGCAGCCACACCGCCGCTGGCACCGGCACCACAGACACGCCGACATCGCCCGAATGCACTGCCCAGGCCGGGCCCAGAGCATCCTTGAGGTGGTTGTTCTGGAGGCCGGTGTTGAATTTGAAGGTCCATGCGTAACCGGCGTTCGGCGCGTATCCCGTGCCCGACCAATACTCCGCGTTATCGACGACCTCGACGTTGCTGAACGGGCCGGCGTTGGTCAACCCCCAGCCAGGCTGCGGACCACTTCCAGCAGTGTTGTAGTACGCCTTGTCGCCCAGCGTGACATAGAACATGCGCGACATCTCGCTGAGGGTCGTGATGTTGTAGCCGGCGTCCACGCCCTGGTATTCGCTGGTGTAGGTAACCCCGTCGTTGCCCACGTCCACCGTGGTCGGCAGACGCCAGCCGGTCACCCCGCCAATGTTCAGCCCCGCGGCCCAGGCAGTGGCGGTGGCCCAGGTCATCTTGCCATCCGCGTCGTAGCCCGTGGTCCGTGCGTAGTTCGCATCCGCAAGCCAGGTGATGTTCTGCGCCGTGTCGTAATACGCCTCGATCGTGGCCGCATTGCCATCCAGATCGCGGCCTCGCAGCGTGCTCTCCCAGGTGCCCTGACCCGGAATCATCGCCGCCGTGGTCACGGTGGAAAAACCCCAGCGCCGCCAACCCGACGGCGCAGAACGCCCGAAAATGAAATCGGGTCATTGGAAAAGCCACTCCCTCTCTGCAAGTTCTGGCTGTCGCCAGCTACCGACGCTGCTTTGCCTATGCTACATGATCGTGCCGGAGTGGTTGCAGCTGGCGCCCCGGCCCTACCCGCTGCCGCGCGAGCAGCTCAGGTTGCGCCGCTGCGGCACCCGCCGGGCGGCACGCTCACAAAAACTCAACAAAAGTCTGCCACCATGACCTCCATTGGGGGGCACAAATGTTTCGGAATTCCGTTGTTACCCGGACAGGTCAGGCCTGGAAACTGTGGTTGTCGATCATGGTGATGCTGCTCGGCAGTTTCGCGCCGCTGTGGGACGGCTCCGGCATCAACTGGACGATGGGCACCGTCCTGATGCTCGCTGGCTACGCCTTCGGCGTCTGGTTCATCGTTTGCCCGGAGTGCAGGCGTCGCTGGTTCTGGTCCGCCGCGCTCAATGCCGAGCTCTACGGCCCGCTGTTCAAGCAGCCGGTCTGCCCCCACTGTCAGCGGAAGTTTGCCGCGCGGTAGCACGATGCCGAGGCCCGCGTGCAATGCGAATCTGGCCGGATGGAATGACATGACGCGAATCGCGCCGGAGGCATTGCCCGATGCGGCGACACCTTGAGCATCCCGCCCATGTCGCGTTTGCCGAGCTGGTGGCGTTCTTGCGGGCTGAGGCGTCAGCCCCTGCCCGATCAGATGACCCTGCGGACCAATGGCACGATCACTGAGGAATTCCTGCACGAACCCGGCGAGGCAGGTATCAGGCCGATATGCCACCGTGCGGTAGACTGCGGCCCATGCAGACCATTTGCAGGGTCGTCGGTTTTTTCGTGCGATGGATGCCGATTGGCGTCGCATTGCTCGCCGGGCTGATCGACCCGGCCATTGCAAGGGGATTGACGGCGCAAGAACTGGGTGTGCTCGTCAATACGAACGATCCACAGAGCGTCGCCGTAGGCGAGTACTACCGGGTACGGCGCGGTATTCCCGCCGGAAATGTCATCCGCGTGGCGCTGCCGACCGGAAGTCCCGATTTGTCGGTCGGGGAGTTTCGCCACGTGAAGGCGATCATCGACCAGCGCACGCCGGGCCGGGCGCAGCCGTTTGCGACAACCTGGGTGGCGCCATATCGCGTGAACTGCATGTCGCTGAACACTGCCATCGCCTTCGGCTACAACCCGGCATTCTGCGCCCAGGGGTGCCAGCAAACGCAACCCTCGGCCTACTACGATTCCGAAAGCGCCGCGCCTGCGGTCGATCTGGGCATTCGTCCAGCCATGAGCATTGCGGCGCGGACGGTCGCAGAGGCAAAGGCGCTGATCGATCGGGGCGTGGCCTCGGACGGGACCGCACCGCGCGGAACCGCCTACCTGCTGAGTACCTCGGATACGCAGCGCAATGTGCGTGCGACGCGCTATGGATTGGCGCGTGCGATGTCGGGAAGCATCCTGGACTTGCGGGTGCTGCAAACCGACAAGCTCCAGGGTCGCAGCGACGTGATGTTCTATTTCACCGGGTCCGTGCGGGTGCCGGACCTGCGCAGCAATCGGTTCCTGCCCGGCGCCATTGGCGATCACCTGACTTCCACGGGTGGAGACCTGCTGGGCAACAGACAGATGAGCATTCTGGAATGGATTTCGGCTGGCGCGACCGGCAGCTATGGCACGGTGGTCGAGCCGTGCAATTTTCTGGAAAAGTTTCCGGATGTACCGGTGCTGTTGCGCCGCTACCTGGCCGGGGAGACCCTGATCGAGGCGTACTGGAAGAGCGTTGCCATGCCGGGTCAGGGCATATTCATCGGGGAGCCGCTGGCGCGACCTTACGCGGGGCGTTGAGTGTTCTGCCTTGCGTCTGTGTCCGGCGCGAGGGCGCTGCGCGCGGCATATCGGGATCGAACTCAAGTCAGGGAACCGCCGGCACCTCGGCAACGACGATCGGGCGCGCGCCCGGCGGCAGCGGGGGCGTATCCGCGGCTTCCTTCTTCGCGCCCAGCGCGCGTAGCGCCTCGGCCACCTTGAGCTGCGGCGCAGGCGCGTTCTCGAGGAATCCCAGCCGGTAACGCCCCATTGCGTAATCGAGCGGCGACTTGCCATCCGCGTCCAGCGGATCGAGGTCTGCGCCCGCCTGCTTGAGCACTTCGGCCAGCTTCGTCCAGCCGTGCAGGGCCGCGCCATGCATGGCCGCCTCGCCCTTGTAGCAATCCTCGATGATCACGTAGCCGGTGCAGCGCAGGGTTTCTCCGCGCCTGGCAGGGTCGCCCTTGTATCCGGTGGCATTCACGTCAGCGCCGGCGGCCAGCAGCAGCTTCACTGCGTCGATGGCTTGCGCCTCGGTGTAGTTGCCGCCACGGGTCGGTGTGGCGCGGCCGCGCGTGGCGCCGGCAGCCACGATCAGCGGTGTATGACCGAGCGCGTTCGGCAGGTCCACCAGCGCGCCGGCATCGAGCAGCGCCTTCATCGCCGGCAGGTCCGCGGCCTTGGCGGCGCGCAGCAGGGGCGTCGCGCCGTAGTCGATGGCGGGGTCGGCCAGGCGGTCCTGCGACACCATGCGGTACGGCGGACGCAGTTTCAGGCGCGCGTTGACGTTGGCGCCCCTGGCGATGAGCAGTTTGATGATGTCCATGCCGGTGGCGTGGTCCATCGTGGGCAGTTCGACGCGCGCGCCGGTGGGCAGCGTGTTCATGTCCACGGCCATGTACAGCGGCGTCTGGCCCCACCAGTCCCACAGGTTCACGTCGGCGCCCGAATCGATCAGCAGTTTCGCCGTGTCCCAGTGGCCGTTCATCAGTGCCACGATCAGCGCCGTGCTGCCATCCGGATCGGTGAAATCCACACTGGCTCCGGCCTTCAGCAGCGCCCGGACTACGTCCATGTTTCCCTCGCGCGCGGCGAACATCAGCGCCGACATGCCGCCGCGATTCATGTCCTTGGGGCGCTCTTCGGCCGTCATGCGCCGCGGCCAGTCACGCACCGCGGACCGGGCATCCACCGCGGCGCCCTTCGACAGCAGGAAGCGCACCATCGCCGGCTGGTTCTGCGCCGCGGCCCAGATGAGCGCGGTCTGGTTGCCCCATTTCTCGCGTGCATCGACCTTTGCACCGGCGGCGAGCAGCAGCTTCGCGGCTTCGACATTGCCGGTGCGCGCCACCGCCATCAATGCGGTTTCACCATCGCTGTTGGCCGACTCGGGACTGGCGCCGGCATCGAGCAGCAGTTTCAGCACTGCGGTATCGCCGCGCAGCGCCGCCTGCGACATCGGCGTCGCGCCGAACAGGTTGGCTTCGTCGACCTTTGCGCCGGACTTGATGAGCGCCGCGACCCGCGCGGCATCGCCGGCATAGGCCGCATCGAGCAGCGGCGTGGATTCACCAGCCCGCGCCACCGCGCAGCACATCAGCAGCAGTACGGAAAGCTGCTTCATCAGTAGAGTCCGGCCGTGCCGACGCCGCGCGGGTCGGAGGCACTGCTGACCTTGCCCGTGGCGGCGTCATAGATGACCACCTGCAGGTTGCCCCAGCTGTCGCGCGCGCGCAGATCATGGCCGCGACGTTTCAATTCCGCCACCTCGTCGGCAGTCAACGCGGCCACCTCGTACGTCAGCGTATCGGGCTCGTACTGGTGGTGGATGCGCGGCGCGGCCACGATTTCCTGCGCGCTCCTGCCATCGACGAAGTCCAGCGTGGCGAGCAGCACCATGCCGATGATCAGGCTGCCACCAGGACTGCCAACGATCATGTAGCCGCGCGGCGATTCGACAAACGTCGGCGTGATCGACGACAGCATGCGCTTGCCGGGTTCGATGGCATTGGCGCTCGCGCCCACCAGCCCGTAGATGTTGGGCACGCCGGGCTTGATGGAGAAGTCGTCCATCTCGTTGTTGAGCAGCATGCCGGTGCCATCGATCATCAGCCCGGAGCCGAAGCCGGCATTGAGCGTGATGGTGGCGGCGACGCGGTTGCCATCCTTGTCGAGGATGGAAAAATGCGTGGTGTTCGTGCCGGCGTTCGCGGCTTCCGGCGCGGACTCGAGTGCAGCACTGGGTGTGGCACGATCGAGCCGGATGGAAGTGCGCAGGCCGGCTGCATAGTCCGGATCTGTCAGCCGCTGCACCGGCACGGCAGTGAAGGCCGGATCGCCGAGGTAGACGGCGCGGTCGCGATGCATGCGGCGCATGGCCTCGATGATCAGGTGCTTGCGGGTTACGCCATCGACCTTGTTCAGGTCATAGCCGGACAGCACATTCAGCGCTTCGATCAGCGCCACACCACCGGAAGTCGGAGGCGGCGCAGAAATGATCGTTGCGCCGCGGTACCTGCCAACCACCGGCTCGCGCTCGATGGCGCGATACGCGGCAAGGTCCTCCAGCGTCCAGATACCGCCCATCTTCTGCACTGCATCGACCAGCTGCTTCGCGATGGCGCCCTTGTAGAAAGTCTCCACGCCTTCTTTCGCCAGGATCGCCAGCGTCTGCGCCAGCTGCGGTTGCCTGACGCGCGCACCGACAGGCACAGGCTGGCCGCCGGGAAACCAGATGGCAGCGGCCTGCGCAGACTGCATCAATTGTGCTTTCTTGCCGCCGACGCCCGCCTGCAGGCGCGGATACATGTCGAAGCCATCGCGCGCCAGCCGAATGGCAGGCGCCAGCGTCTGTGCCAGCTTGAGCTTGCCGTAACGCGACTGCAGCAGCGCAAGGCCCGCAGCTTCACCGGGAATGCCGGCGGCCAGCGCCGTATTGGTGGAGGCACCACGCACCGGATTGCCGGCTGCATCCAGGAACATGTCGCGCGAGGCCTGGCGTGGCGCCACTTCGCGGGCGTCGATCACCACATTGCGGCCGTCGCTGGCACGATGCAGCAGGAACATGCCGCCGCCCAGCAAGCCGGAGCCGCTGGGTTCCACCACCATCAGCGCGGCACTGACTGCCACTGCGGCATCGAAGGCGTTGCCTCCGGCGCGCAGGATTTCGTTGCCCGCTTCGCTGGCCAGCGGATGGGCACTGGCGATGGCCGATGCACCCGGCGCATGCTCCGCCGCCGGCGTTGCGACAGCCGCCGCCAGCAACAACGCCAGCAGCAGGCCTGCACACGGGGACTTCATGAGACGCGCTTCTTCTTGCGCAGCTCCTCTGCAACGTGCGGATCGACAAACTCGCTGACATTGCCGCCGAACACCGCGATCTCGCGGATCAGCGTCGAGGAGATGAAGGTGAACTGCTCCTGCGGCGTCAGGAACACGGTCTCGATGTTCTTCAGCAGATGCCGCTGCATGTTGGCCAGCTGGAACTCGAACTCGAAATCCGACACGGCGCGCAGGCCGCGCACCACCACTTTCAGCTCATGCTGCCGCATGAAATCGACGGTGAGGCCGGCATAACCGGCCACCTCGACATTCGGTATGTCGGCCAGCACGCGACGCGCCATGTCCACGCGCTGGTCCAGCGTGAACATCGGCGTCTTGCTGGGATTGGCGGCGATGGCCACCAGCACCTGGTCGAAGATGCCGGCGGCGCGGCGGACCAGATCGCGATGACCATTGGTGATGGGATCAAATGTTCCGGGGTACAGGGCTCTTCGGGGCATGCAGCAGATGATACCCGACCTCGCCGGCGCGCCCGGCGCGGTGTGCCAGCCAGCCTTCGGGCAAGGGTGGAAGCGCGGCATCGGCAGGCAGCTCCACATAACAATAGCCACCTTCGGCCAGCAGCCGACGCTGCCCGATCAGCTTCAGAGCGGGCGCGAGCAGGTCGGCGGCAAACGGCGGATCAAGGAAGATCAGGTCGAAGCTGGCCGCTGCAGCGGCACCCAGCACCGCCAGCGCATCGGCATTTTCAACCCCCGCCTGCTTCAATCCAAACCGCGCCAAGGTGGCACGCAGCCCGGTGGCGGCGGCGCGGTCCGATTCCACCAGGGTCGCAGCCGCGGCCCCGCGCGACAGCGCCTCGAATGCCAGCGCGCCGCTGCCTGCGAACAGGTCGAGCACCCGCATGCCGGCGATGTGCGGACTCAGCCAGTTGAACAGGGTCTCGCGCACCCGGTCGGGCGTGGGGCGCAGGCCCGGCGCATCGGGAAAGGTCCACTTCCTGCCGCGCAGGCTGCCGCCCACGATCCGCAGTTCTCTGACACCACGCTTCATGGCGCAAGCCTATTACAATGCGCAGCCCTCTCCCTGGTTGAGTATTGAAGAAAGCATGGCCGGCAGCAGCGAAGGAAGCGGATTCTTTGGGCGCATGCGCGAAAAGCTTGCGCGCAGTGCCAGCCGACTCGCCGGCGATTTCACCAGCCTGTTCCGTGGCCGGAAGATCGATGCCGAGCTGCTGGACGATCTGGAAGCGCGGCTGATCGGTGCCGATGTGGGCGTCGAGGCGACCCAGGCCATCCTGGAAAACCTGCGCGGCAGCGTCGCCCGCCGGGAACTGGCCGATGCCGATGCGCTGGTGGCCGCATTGCGTGAGCAGCTGCTGACGATCGTGCGCCCCTGTGCGGTGCCGCTGACCGTGGACCGCAGGCGCCGCCCCTGCGTGATCATGGTGGTGGGTGTGAACGGCTCGGGCAAGACCACCTCCATCGGCAAACTCGCCATGCGGCTGACGCAGGCCGGCAACAAGGTGATGCTCGCTGCGGGTGACACCTTCCGCGCTGCCGCTGCCGAGCAGCTGGACATCTGGGCCGGGCGCAGTGGCGCTGAAATCGTGCAGCAGAGCGCGGGTACCGACCCCGGCGCGGTGATCTTCGACGCGCTGCGTTCCGCGCAGGCAAGGGGCTTCGATGTGCTCATCGCGGACACCGCCGGCCGGCTGCACAGCCAGTCGCATCTGATGGAAGAGCTGAAGAAGATCCGCCGCGTGATCCAGCGCGTGGATGCAGCGGCGCCGGACGAAGTGCTGCTGGTGCTCGACGCCAACCAGGGGCAGAACGCGCTGTCGCAGGCAAGGGAATTCCATGCCGCGGTGGGCGTGACCGGGCTGGTGCTCACCAAGCTCGACGGCACTGCCCGCGGCGGCATAGTCGTCGCCATCGCGCGCACCATGAAATTGCCGATCCGCTTCATCGGCATCGGCGAACAGGCGGCCGACTTCGGTGTATTCGATGCCGAAGCCTTCGTGGATGCACTGCTGGGCACCGGGCCCGGTGTAAAGTAACGTGCCATGATCCGCTTCGATCGCGCCAGCAAGCGCTACCCCAACGGCCGCGAAGCGCTGCAAGGCGTCAGCTTCGACGTGGCGGCCGGCGAAATGCTGTTCCTCACTGGTCGCTCGGGGGCAGGCAAGAGCACCGTACTGAAGCTGATCTGCCTGCTGGAGCGGCCATCCCGCGGGCTCGTGATGGTGAATGGACACAACACCGCCGCGCTGTCTTCCCGCAGGATTCCCGCATTCCGCCGCGAGATCGGCGTGGTGTTCCAGGATCACCGGCTGCTGCCGGAACGCAGCGTGTTCGACAATGTGGCGCTGCCGCTGCACGCCTCCGAATCGCCGCTGAAGGAAATCGACAAGCGCGTGCGTGCGGCGCTGGATCAGGTGGGCCTGCTGGATCGGGCGCAGTCTTTGCCGCTGGAACTGTCGGTGGGCGAACAGCAGCGCGTCGGCATCGCCCGCGCGGTGGTGGGCAAGCCCAGACTCATCATCGCCGATGAGCCCACCGGCAATCTGGATCCCGCGCTGTCGCTGGAAGTGATGGCCCTGTTCAAGCGCTTCAATGACGTGGGGGTCACCGTGGTGGTGGCGACGCATGACCTCGACATCGTGAAAGCCTGGGGGCTGCGTGAGATCGTGGTGACCGACGGCCGCGTGCGGGACTCCGCCACGCCGCCACTGGAAGTGCCGACCATGGAAGCCCGGCGATGATCGGCTGGCTTGTGCGGCATCTGCAGTCCGCACTGTTCGCTGCGGGCCGGCTGGCGCGCGCGCCGCTGGCCACGGCCTTCACCGTACTCGTCATTGCCGTGGCGCTGACGCTGCCGATGGCACTGGGCCTTGCCATCATCAGCGTGCGCGAAGCCACCGGCGATTTCGCCACTGCCGTGGATGTAACGGTCTATTTCAAGCAGGATGTGGCGCTGGAAAAAGCCCGGCAGCTGGCCGCCAGCCTGCGCCAGCGCAGCGGCATTGCCACGGTGAAACTGGTCACCGCCGACGAAGCGCTGCAATCCTTCCGTGAACAAAGCGGTTTTGGCGGCGCCCTGGATATGCTGGCCAGCAACCCTCTGCCGCATGCGCTCGACATCCGCCCCACCGCGGATGCCACCAGCACTGCGCGCATGGAATCGCTGCACCGCTATCTGACCGCCTGGCCGGAAGTGGAACTGGTGCAGGTGGACAGCGCCTGGGTGCAGCGGCTCAACGCCATCCTGGATCTGCTGCGCGGCGTGGTGACGGGCGCGGCAGTGCTGATCGGCGTCGGCGTGCTGGCCATCGTCGGCAACACCGTGCGCCTGGAGATCTACAACCGCCGCGCGGAGATCGAGGTCACCAAGCTGGTCGGCGGCACCGATGCCTTCGTGCGCCGGCCGTTTCTCTATACGGGACTCTATTACGGCCTGCTCGGCGCCATCCTGGCTGCGCTGCTGGTGCTGGTCGGGCTGTATCTGCTGAATGGCCCGGTGACGCGCCTGGCCGGCAGCTATGGCAGCGACTTCCGGCTGCTGACGCCGGGGCTCGCCGAGGTGGCGGGATTGCTGGGCTGCGGCAGCTTCCTGGGCCTGCTGGGCGCATGGGTGGTCGCGGCCCGGCACCTGTCGCGTATCGAGCCTCGCGCCTGATGAAGGCGGCTAGCCCGGTTTCGCATTTTTCATCCAGCCCCTGACATTCATGAATGCCAGACAGAACTGCATGGCCAGCAACGCATAGGCATGTGCATCGATGGCCCACGCTGCCCAAAGTGCATTGCTGAACAGGAAAAGCCAGAAGCCTGCTTCCCGCCGGCCACGCCGGCTTGAAGCCACAAACCACGTGGCGAGTACGGTGACGGCCATTGCGGGCCACTGAATGAAGTGCAGGTATTCCATGGCCATCGGTGCGCTCCTGCACATCTTCCGCACACGTTAGGCAAACTTCCCGATTTGGGGGGAGGCCACGACGCAGTCAGTCGAGGTGAGATGATTCCTACGCGGCTCGTCATGCGGCTCCCTCCTACACCCGTGCATGGACACGGATTACAAGGCCAGCGAGGCATTGGCCCTAGTGTTCCTCCCGCTACCGGAAGCTCCGCAACCGGTCACACCTGCCCGCCACCTACCAGGGGAAACACATGACCCAGTCAATGCATACATCGAGCAATACCCGCAAGCCGGCGCCGCGAAAGTCGGAGACCAAGGCGCGCGATGCCGTTGCGCTGCTGAAAGCCGATCATCGGGAAGTCTCGGGCTGGTTCGAGGAATACGAGAAGGCGCGAGTGGCCCACAGGAAGGCGGACCTGGCCGCCAGGATCTGCAAGGCACTTGCCGTACACACGACCATCGAAGAAGAAGTCTTCTACCCGGCCTTCCTCGCAGCCACACAGGACAAGGACATGCACCATGAGGCGGAGGTGGAACATGCGGGTGCAAAGCGCCTGATCGCGGAAATCGAGGCGTCCGATCCGTCGGACGAGTATTTCGACGCCAAGGTGAAGGTCCTTTCCGAACTCATCGAACATCACGTGAAGGAGGAAGAACAACCTGACGGCATGTTTGCCGAAGCGCGGGATTCAGGGATGGACCTCGTGGCATTGGGCGAGGAGATGGAGACCAGAAAGGCCGAACTGATCGATGCGGCAGACCCCAAAGCCCGCAGCTGACTACCTGATATTGGCGGCGGCTCAATGGCAGCGGAGTTCGATCACCCGCTGCCCTTCCCTCGCTTGCAGCTGAAGACGTGATCGTCATCGCCACGGCGGGCTGGTCCATTCCGCGCGCCTGCGCTGAGCGCTTTCGTGGGGAGGGCACGCATCTGCAGCGTTACGCCCAGGTGTTCCGCGGCGCAGAAATCGACTCATCCTTCTATCGGGATCATGCCCGCGAGACCTACGCGCGTTGGGGAAGGCAGACGCCAAGAGCCTTCACCTTCGCGGTAAAACTGCCGCGCCGGATCACGCATGACGGGCGGTTGAAAGGCGCGCGGAAGCCGCTGGAGGAGTTCCTCGACGGCGTGGTCGGGCTTGGCCGGCGGCTCGGCCCGTTGATCGTCCAGCTACCGCCCTCGCTGGCATTCGAATCCCGGACGGCGCGTACTTTCTTCACCTTGCTCCGCGAGCGCCACGACGGCCCGGTGGTGTGCGAACCGCGGCACGCGAGCTGGTTCGAGCTGGAGGCCGAAAAGCTGTTGATTCGCCACCGTATTGGCCGCGTCGCCGCGGATCCAGCGGTGGTGCCGGCTGCTGCGTTTCCAGGTGGCTGGCCGGGAATCGTGTACTACCGCCTGCACGGGTCGCCGCGAAAGTACTGGTCGATTTACGAGGTCGAGCGGGTGGCGCGATGGGCACAGGCGCTGCGGGCGCTGCCGCGCGGCACGCTGGCCTGGTGCGTCTTCGACAACACCGCGGGTGGCGGCGCGGCAGGCAATGCCCTGCAGATGCTCAAGGCGTGTGTTCCCGCGCGTGCGGGTGGATAACGTGCTGGCAGGGAGGCAAACGCGCAGCTCAAGCGCGACTGGAACGCAATCAGGACATGCCTACGATCTGAATCCGATTCCGAGGCTAGCTGCCTTGCTTTCCGCCTGAGCGTAAAGAATAGTCAAGTAGTGCCGTCTGCGGATTTCGGTGTGCGTGCCGTACTTCTCCTGTTGCTTCTTGCTGACGACGCCCCATGCGGCCGGGCCTCGTTCACGTATGAAGCGATCGATGTCCTGCAGGATGGCGGCCTTTCCCAGCCGCGCGATTGGCTCTCCGAGATCTATCGACTTGCCGCTTACGAAATCGCTGCCGAGAGTAGCGAGTGCACCTTTCCAGTCGACTGTCAGCAGCGGTGCCGCGACTTGACGTGCAACCTTGATGTCGTCGGCCGTCATCTCGGCCAACATCCGGGCGTAGCCATTGCTGAAGGCGTAACGGACCGCCATACCCCGCCCTTCCGCGAGCGCCTTTCCGCAGGAATACAGCCCGAAAGCGGTCCAGGCAATACCAACCAATGCCGCCCCGGTGGCCGCTGCCACCACGCCCGCGGCACTCACGGTCCCGGCTTCACCTGCAATGCAGACGGATCTGATCGCTGTAGCACCGCTCTGCAGAGCTGATTTTGCCTGCTCTGCCATCAAGCGAAGGATGGTTGTCCAGCCGGGCCACAGCTCATTCATCACGATGTTGATTTCGATCTGGGGCTCCAGGGTCCCGCTGAAGGTCCAGTCCTCCGCGACTCCAACTCCTGCGACCTTCAATTTAAGCCCATCGAGGCGAATTGCATTCGGCCATTTCACGATGACACTGATCGGTCGCGTGTAGTCCGCATTGGCGGCGAACTCGATCGTGAGAGGTATCGCCTTGCTTCCTATCTCTATGCCGATCTTCGATAGCTCCCCAGGGCGAATTTGCTCCTTGAACTTGACGAAGCCGAACTCGGTCTGGATCGACTGCTCGACATCGACCTGCGTGCGCTGATCCCGGCTTGATACGGTCACCTTCGAACTGGTCTGGGGAGGTGTAGCCGTACCCTTGATGCTGAACCGTCCTCCAAAGCCAATCTTCACCGGCGATGCCGGCGAAGGGGCTACGGGGGTCGTTCGGGGAATATCGAAATCCCGGCGAATTTCTAAGGTTGGAAGACCCATGTGCTATGTGCTGTCGCCGTCGGACGAGACCCGCAGGCAGTATATCCATGGCCCACAGGAAACTGGCTGGTGTGTCACATGCTCCGATTTTCGCGGGCTTGCGCCTTGAGGTGTTCAGCGGGGATGAGTCGTTCAACGCGTCGCGCACGGCAATCACCCTATAACCCATTGTATTAGTTGAATAAATAGTTGCATCTGCGGGGAACCGACCGCCTCGTTAGCACTCTAACTTCGGGAGTGCTAACATCGGCCCAAGAGGTAACCCTTGAACGCAACAAACGTACTGGTCGCCCGTCCCGATACCCTGCTGGCTGGTCCGCTGGGCAGCTTCGACGCGTACACCGACCGCGTCAGCCGCATCGCGGTGCTCAGTCGCGAGGAAGAGCGCGACCTCGCCAACAAATTCCACAAGGAAAATGATCTGGAGGCGGCGCGCCACCTGGTGCTGTCGCATCTGCGCTTCGTGCTGCACATCGCGCGCGGCTACGCCGGTTACGGCCTGCCGATAGGCGACCTGGTGCAGGAAGGCAATGTCGGCCTGATGAAGGCTGTCAAGCGTTTCGACCCGGACCAGGGCGTGCGACTGGTGTCCTTCGCCGTGCACTGGATCCGCGCCGAGATCCATGACTATGTGCTGCGCAACTGGCGCATGGTGAAGATCGCCACCACCAAGGCGCAGCGCAAGCTGTTCTTCAACCTGCGTCGCATGAAGAAGGGCCTCAACTGGCTGACGCATGAAGAGACCCAGGCGGTAGCGAAGGATCTTGGCGTAACTGCGGCCGAAGTCACGGAGATGGAGCAGCGGCTGTCGGCGCGCGACATGTCCTTCGATCCGGCACCAGAGTCGGACGAAGACGACAGCTACGGCCCGTCGGTATACCTGCCTGCACCCGCCGCCGATCCGGCCGAACAGACCGAGGACTCGGAGTGGGATGCGGACGTTCGGCAGCGTCTGACGACCGCCATTGCGCGCCTGGATGTGCGCAGCCAGGACATCCTGCGTCGCCGCTGGATCAGCGAAGACAAGCCGACCTTGCATGAACTCGCCGATGAGTATGGTGTTTCTGCCGAACGCATCCGGCAGATCGAGGTTGCGGCGATGAAGCGCGTGAAGGCGTTGATGGCGGCGTAGTCGCTGGCTACTTGCCGTGCGCTCGACCGCGAGCTCAGGGAGCCTCGCCTGCTGAATATGTTGCATACAACAAACAGTTGTGCATTTTCCGTGGGTTTTGCGCTACACTTGCATCAGGCAGTAAGTGGTGGCGAATAACGCAGTCACTAATTGTTTGAATCGGTTGAGGTTTTCTCCCCTTTGTTGGGTTGAAGACACAAAATAAACCCAGGCGATCAGAGTGGGCACGGTAGGCGACAGCTCCATTTGCAGGGCGGGTCGCGGTGTGGAAGTCGGGCGAAACAACGCCCGGGCCGGTTAGTCGGCCGGACCTCTGACAGGGCCCACGCACCAGCCGGCGAAGCTTTTGATGTCCATTGCGGGTGTACAGCACCCGTGTTTGTTGATTGATCTAGGGACCACGCTGGAACTGAACAACCCCGCCCTCAAGCGGGGTTTTTTTTGCGCGTGGAACCCCGACGACGGTTGGTGCTGGAGCGCAGCATGCCATCGATTGGCAAATCTGTGACACTTCGAGCCGGTGTGCGCTATCGAGAGAGACCAATGAACAAGAATTCCCCTGTGGCCGCCAGACCGGCAAAGACCGCGAGTTCCGCGTTGGCTGTGCAGGAAGCACGTGCGCAGGTCAAGGCCGCGAAGCAGCGGGTCAAGGTTGTCAAGGAGCAGCTGAAACTTGCGCGCGCTGCCGTCAAGACGGCCAAGAGCGCGCGCAAACGGGCCGAAGTGCTGGCAGGTGTACGGAAACGCGCTGCGCCCGCGGCAGTTGCGAAGCGGCCGGAACCTGCCATCAGCAAGCCTGCACCTCGCAGGAAAGTGGCGCGTGCAAAAGTACCGGTGAAACGCGTGGCAACTCGTGCACCCAGGGTTGTGGCAAAGCCGGCAACCGCGAAGACTGACGAGCCGAAGCTGCTGCCGATCCAGCCTGCGCCATCGCCAGACACCGAGTAATCCTGGAGCGCGCGGGCAAGCGCCTGGTCGAACACCAATCAGCAGCTCTTGCTGCCCGGCTGTATCGCCGCCAGCAGTTCATCCACGGTATTTCCTGGCGTACCCAGCTTCGGTGGGCGTGGCGCAGCTTCCAGATAGGAAATCTCGCGCGCCAGCGACTCGCGCCAGGGCTTGCCCGCCGGATCGTGCCTCCCGCAGGGCAGGCAGCTGGCATAGCCAGGGTAATCCCTGGTGAAGTATGGATCATCTGCCTGACCGCGCACCGGCTCGGCCACCGCGCCGTCTTCATCCTGCAGCGGAAACATCCAGCAGGTAGTGGGCTTGTAGGACCACGGGTGCTGGCCGTTGTTGCGCGCAAATTTTTCCAGCTCGCAGAAACCCTGGCTGTCGCCAAACACGCAGCGCGTGCGGGTGAAATGTGCCGGAAAATCCGCGCTGCGATATTCATTCGGCCGCGTGGCCGTCTTGCGGCCCAGGAATTCACCGTCCCAGTAACCATCCACGACGAACTGCTCCGGCACCTTGGCGCGCAGTTCCGGCAGTTTTTCCACCAGCTCGCGCAGGAACTCTTCTTCGCCCGGCTGCAGGTACACGCCGTCGTAGCAGCAGCGCCCCTCGCACCGCAGGACATCGCAGGTCGCCATGCACAGCTCACCATCCGGAACACCGCTCATGCTCATCCTTTGTAACCCGCCGCAACCAGCTGCTGATATTCATCCGTAGTGGCCTGCGCACGCAACGGAAACACCATCCCGAAGCGCGAACCGCGGCCGGGCGCGGTGTGGACCGTGAACCTGCCGCCTGCTTCCTGCACGCGATCTGCGATGCTCCACAGCCCGAAACCGCCGCTGCGCGCGCCGAACATGTCGAGCTGCCACTCGAACCCCTTGCCTGCATCGGAAACTTCCACCTGCAGCGCATCCGCATCACCGAGCACGCTGACCCTGGCGGCGTTGACGCCCGCATGCTTGATGACATTGCGCAGCAGCTCGCGCACCAGCTTGAACACCAGCACGCGGATATCGAGCCTGATCGCGTCCTCGCGCAGACGCGTATCCAGATCCACATGCAGGCGGTCGTGGCCGCGGACGTATACCGCGAGCCACTGCAACGCCGGCACCAGCCCAAGGTCATAGAGGCCCGGCGGACTCAGGTCGGAGATCATGTGCCGCGTGCGCTCCTGTACCTCGCGCAGCCGCATCCGCACCTCGTCGAGCAGCATGCGCACATCCGGTGCCGCATGTTCGCGCGCCACCTGCAATGTCATGGCCATGCCCACCAGCGACTGCCCGATGCCGTCATGCAGGTCGACCGCGGTGACGCGCCGCGCCTTTTCCTCCGCAGTCATGATCTGCCGCGCATAGGACTTCAGCCGCTCCTGGTCGCGCAGCAGGCGCGCGGTGAGATCCGTAAGATCGGTGATGTCGCGCGCCACACCCCAGATGCGCAGCAACTGCTGGTCGTGCACCACGCCGCTGAAGGAGGAGAGGAAGGTGTGCACCTTGCCCTGCAGATTGACAGTGAAGCGCAGGCCATCCATGCAGAAGCCCTGCCTGGCTGCCTGCTCGAGATGCTGCTCGTAGATGGCGCTCCAGGGCACCTCGCGGCGCCACATGGCGGTGTCATGCGCCGGATCCACGGCATCGAACTGCCGAAAGGAAAGATTGCATTCCGCCACCCGGCCATGTTCCCGCAACCAGGCAAGCTGCTGTTCGGGTGGCAGCGAGACCGGCATCGGCAGCGCCAGCTCGACGCGCCACACGGCTTCCGTGCTCAATTCGACAAAATTGCGGTAGCGCGATTCGCTTTCGCTCAGGCGGCCCAGAGTAATCCGCTTTTCTGTCAGCGCGGTGCCCAGCACATAGGTCAGGGCTGCCGCCGTAACCAGGAAGGCCTGCACCTGCGCGGTACGGCTGAACGGATCCGCTGCGACAAACGGCCCCTTCAATTCGGAGGCCAGTTCGGCGCACAGCAGCGCCATGCCCATGGCAAGCGTGGCTGCCCACCGCGGCGGCAGACGGTAGGCGGCATATACCAGCAGCGCCAGCATGATGACCGGCAGTTGCAGCAGCGAGGCGGCACCGCCGGGCAGGGAGTTGAACACATAGAAGCTGGCCAACGTGAGCAACACGGCAAGTACCAGCACCTCGACCCGCGATCGCAGTGCCAGCTCCGGAAAATCCTTGCGCACCGGGATGCACCAGCAGAACACCACCGGCGCCACCGCCAGCGACCCCAGCCAGTTGCCCACCCACCACACCTGGATCTGCTGCAGGGTGTCCTGCGCGAAGTAGAAGCCCGATGAATTGACTGTCGCCCCGAGCAGGGCACCAACCAGCGAACCCACGGCGGCCGCGAAGATGAACTGCAGGGTCTGCGTCGTCCGCACCTGCGACCGGTCACGGATCAGCCAGCGCGCGATGCTCGCGCCGGCAATCGCGTCGATGGCGTTGGCGAGCACGAACAGGATTGCCAGGCCGGGGACGAAGGGATCCTGCATCAGCGCTGCAAACGAAAACTCGACCAGCACATGCAGCGCGAGGAATGCGGGCCAGAACCTGCGGTCCGACAGCCACAGTGCGGCGAACAGCAGTCCGGCCGACGGCCACATGACCGCCGGTGCGCTGATGGATTCCTTGAAGGAGTAGTCGAGCCAGACCAGCGTTGCATGCGCAACAAGGAA
>JAATEY010000388.1 GCA_015655465.1 Gammaproteobacteria bacterium
CGCGCCTGATCCTGGAATACCGCAGCCTCGCCAAGCTGAAATCCACCTACACCGACAAGATGCCCGAGCAGATCGACCCCACCACCGGCCGCGTGCACACCAGCTATCACCAGGCGGTTGCGGCGACAGGCCGGCTTTCTTCCACCGATCCGAACCTGCAGAACATTCCGGTCCGCACCCCGGAAGGCCGCCGCATCCGGCAGGCATTCATCGCGCCACCCGGGTATGTGCTGATGGCTGCCGACTACTCGCAGATCGAGCTGCGCATCATGGCGCATCTGTCCGCGGACCCGGCACTGCTGCGCGCCTTCGCCGAAGATCGCGACGTGCACCAGGCCACCGCGGCAGAAGTGATGGGCAAGCCGATCGACGCAGTCACGCCTGATGAACGCCGCTCGGC
The DNA here is from genome assembly GCA_015655465.1 of Gammaproteobacteria bacterium. Classification (GTDB taxonomy): domain Bacteria; phylum Pseudomonadota; class Gammaproteobacteria; order Steroidobacterales; family Steroidobacteraceae; genus ZC4RG30. The sequence goes on from JAATEY010000388.1 coordinate 401, forward strand.
CAAGGCCGTCAACTTCGGACTGATCTATGGCATGTCGGCTTTCGGACTCGCCAAGCAGCTGGGCATCGATCGTGGCAGCGCCCAGCGCTATGTGGATCTGTACTTCGAACGTTACCCCCGCGTGAAGGCATTCATGGATCGCACCCGCGAACAGGCGCGCGAACAGGGTTACGTGGAAACCGTGCGCGGTCGCCGCCTGTACCTGCCGGACATCCGCTCACGCAATCGCCAGCTGCAGCAATACGCTGAACGCAGTGCCATCAACGCGCCGATGCAGGGCACCGCCGCCGACATCATCAAACTCGCCATGCTGAAAGTCGAAGCGCAATGCGGCGCCCGCAAACTGCCTGCGCGACTCATCATGCAGGTGCACGATGAACTCGTGCTCGAAGTGGCGCGGGACGCAGTCCCGATTGTTGCAGACATGTTGCGTGAGCAGATGACTGCTGCGGAAACGCTTGCCGTACCCCTGAAAGTGGATATCGGCACCGGCAATAACTGGGACGAAGCCCACTAGCCACTCGCCCCCGGCCCGCGCCATTGAAAATCTTCAGCACCGGCGGAACTTCAAAGCGGCACCCGACTCTGACTATATGAGCGCCACAAACGCTCCCCGCTTCCCTCCCTGAGCGGGTCGGCTGCCAGGCATTTGAGACCTGTCTGGTAGTCATTTTGGCCCCGGCGGTTAATCCGCCGGGGTTATTTCTTTGCTTTCCAGCATCCAGCGCCGCAGCACCGCGCGTCCGTCATCCAGACCTGTGCCCTTGTGGGCCGAAAACAGCTGGACGCTGGCTACACCCTCCAATGCCGCCCTGGCCTCCCGCAACGCCGTTATCTGCTGCCCGCTGGGCAATTTGTCTGCCTTGCTCAGCAGCACATGGGTACGCCCGGGGGGCCGGCCGGCCCACTCCAGCAATCCCAGGTCGAGGTCCCCCACCCCGCGCCGGCTGTCGACCACCAGCAATACCGCGGCGAAGCTTTCCCGGCGCCGCAGCGCGTCTCCCATGGGGCCCCAGGTCGCGCGGATGGCGCCTGGCACCGAGGCATGCCCGTAGCCGGGCCGATCCACCATGCGCTTGTTGGGCGCCAGCTCGCAATAGTTGTAGAGCTGGGGGCGGCCCGGCGTGCGGCTGGTGCGCGCCAGCCCGTGGCGGCCCAGCAAGGCATTGATCGCGCTGGATTTGCCACAATTGGAGCGTCCGGCGACGGCAATCTCCCACCCCCGGTCGGGCGGAAACTGGGCTGGCGCTGCCGCGCTGGTCAGGAATTGCACACCGGGGAATTGGCTCATGGGCGGAAGCGAGCTGAAAAAACAACGCGCAGTGTACAATTGAAACGATATTCGGCCCGCCTTCGGGAGTTCTGAGGACCCATGACCCATTCCATGCTGCCTGCCACACGCCGCCTTGTTGCCGTTACCTTCCTTTCCCTGGGCTTCGCAGCTGGCACCGCCGTCGCTGCTGACGCCGGCGACGCCACTGCCGGCGCCACCAAGGCCGCCACCTGCACGGCCTGCCACGGGCTCAACGGCAACAGCGCCAATCCCGAATGGCCCGTGATCGCCGGCCAGAACGCCAACTATCTGCGCGACCAGATCCAGCGCATCAAGACCGGCAAGCGCCCCAATCCCCTGATGCTGCCCATGGTGCAGGACCTGACCGACCAGGACGTAGCCGACCTTGCTGCGTTCTTTTCCATCCAGACGCCAACCGGAAATGAAGCGGACCCGTCGTACTGGAAGGCCGGCGAAAAACTCTATCGCGGCGGCGATGCCGCACGCGGCATCCCTGCCTGCGTGGCCTGCCACGGCCCGGTCGGTCGCGGCAATCCGGCTGCCGGCTTCCCTGCGCTGCAGGCACAGCATGCGGTGTATACGGTCAAACAGCTGAACGACTACTCCACCGACACGCGTTACACCAAGGATACAGCCGGCAAGTCGCAGGCCGGCCCCAACGCACAGATGATGAAGGTCATCGCCGGACGCCTCACGCCCGAGGATCGGCGCAACCTGGCTTCCTACATCCAGGGAATCCGCTAGTCATGAAGAAGCTGCTGCTGCTGGGCGCCATGGCGGCGCTGCTTGCCGCCTGCGGCGCAAAGAATTCCGGCACCTCCACCACGCCCGCACCAGGCGCCACTGCGCAGGAACCTGCGGCTCCCACAGCAGCGCCGACCGACGCCGAGCTCAAGCAGGCAGCTACCGCCACGCAGGAATCTGCCGGCGCGGAAGAAAGCACCGGCGACGCATCGCTGGAACGCATCACGGCCATGCCCGAGAACGTGCAGCTGCCAAATGGCCGCTGGAAGTCCGGCATACACTACAAGCCCATCGTGCCCGCACAGGGCACTTCCGCCGAGCCCGGGCAGGTCGAAGTGCTCGAGATCATGTGGCTGGGCTGCCCGCACTGCAGTGACCTGGAGCCTGACATTGAAAAGTGGGCGAAGCAGAAGCCCCCCTACATCAAGTTGCTGCAGGAACACGTGATGTGGGACTGGAAGCACCGGATGCACGCCAAGCTGTTCTACACGCTGCAGGTGCTGGGCAGGCCCGAGCTGGTCCGCACGGCCTTCGACGCAATCCATGTCCGCAAGAACATGCTGCTTTCCCTTTCCGGCGATGAAGCCGAGACGCAGGCCATCCAGCTGGCCTTCGCCAAGGCCAATGGCATCAGCGAAGCCGACTTCAAGCGGGAGTACAGCGGCTTTGGCGTCAGCACCCGCCTGCAACGCGCCGACGAACTCACCCGCCGCTACCGCGTCGAATCGGTGCCGGTGATCATCATCAACGGCAAGTACCAGACCGATGTCGGCATGGCCGGCGGCAGTCAGCAGCTGCTGCAGCTGATCACCGATCTGGCTGCCGTCGAAAAGGGCCACTGACCGCGGGGGCGCGGGCGCTCACGCATGCTGTCCGTTTACTGCCTCGCGTCAGCCGGACTCAAGCACCTTGAGCGCGACCGCGATGCGCCCCTGCCCGAAGAGGCCGTGTGGCTCGACCTGTTCGAACCCACGGATGAAGAAGAACACCTGGTTGAAGTCCGGCTCGGCCTCGACATCCCCACGCGCGAGGAAATGCGCGAAATCGAGTCTTCCAGCCGCCTGTATGAAGAGGCTGGCGCGCTGTATCTGACCGCCACGGTCGTTACCAAACTCGATACCAGCCTGCCCGAAAACGCACAGGTCACCTTCATCCTGAAAGGCACCCGGCTGGTCACCAACCGCTATGTCGATCCGCTGCCCTTTCGCCGTTTTGTCGCGCACACCGAGCGGCATCCGCTGGCCAATACCAACGCGCCTGCCGTGCTCGCCGGGCTGCTCGAATCCATCGTCAACCGCATTGCCGATGTGATCGAACGCGTGGGCGCTGACATGGACGCCGCCTCGGCGGAAATATTCAACCGCCAGAACCTGCGCAGCAAGCACCAGCGCTCGCAGCGCGACTACCGCAAGCTGCTCGAACGCATCGGCCAGTGCGGCGAGCTCATTGCCAAGGCCCGGGAGAGTCTCGCGAGTCTCGCCCGCCTGCTCGCCTTCGTGCAGCAGTCGACCATCGCCATGCCCCAGGATGTGCGCACGCGGCTGCGCACCCTGTCGAAGGACGTGTTCGCCATGAGCGACCACGCCAGCTTCCTCGGCACCAACCTGAATTTGATCCTCGATGCCACGCTCGGCATGGTCAACATCGACCAGAACAACATCCTGAAGATCTTCTCGGTGGTGACCGTGGTCCTGCTGCCGCCCTCGGTCATCGGCGCGATCTTCGGCATGAATTTCCAGCACATCCCCTACCTGCAGGAACCCTGGGGGTTCTATGGGGCGCTGGCGCTCATGGCGCTGTCCTCGGGGATCCCCTACCTGTGGTTCCGGCAGCGCGGCTGGCTGTAGCGGCCCGATTTAGGTAGGCTTCCGCCCCCAACTGCAATGCGCCCGTAGCTCAGCTGGATAGAGTACTGCCCTCCGAAGGCAGGGGTCACTGGTTCGAATCCAGTCGGGCGCGCCAGCCTTAACGTGTTGAGAGAAAAGGGATTTGCGTTTTCGCGCGAGTCCCTTTTTTCGCTCCAAAACCAGCATTTCTGGTCATTTGGGACACTTTTGGGACAGTTGTCGAAGTGGGGTGGAGTCCAAGCTCTTGTTTCAACAGCTTGTTGAGGTCCATCAAATGGCAACTTACGAACGACGCAAAGGATTCTGGCGGGTGAAGGTTCGTCGCGCGGGATTTCCTGCGCAGACTCGCAGTTTCAATACGAAGGTGCTCGCGCAAACGTGGGCGCGGGACATCGAGAACAAGATGGATCGGGGCGATTTCGTAGATCGCACCGAAGCCGAGGGCAACACTCTCGGGGATGTGCTCAAACGATACGTGAGGGAAGTATCGCCTACGAAGAAGGGGCAAGCGGCCGAAGAGCTTCACATCCGCAGCATCCTGAAGTACTCGATCTGCCATCTGCGCATGTCTGTGCTCAAGAGTTCGCACATCGCGGGGTTTCGCGACGAGCGGGCGGCAGTGGTCAGTTCAAGCACAGTCAATCGCGAGCTGACCATCGTGTCGCATGCCATCCAGACTGCGCGACGCGAGTGGGAAATCTACATGCCGGAGAACCCCGTACACATGGTGCGCCGGCTGCGCGCGCCGCTGGCACGGTCGCGGCGACTGCCTCGGGAAGATGAAGATCAGTTGCTGGCGGCTTGCGAGCAATCCCGCGGGAAGTTCCTCGTGCCAGTTGTCAAACTGGCGCTCGAAACCGCCATGCGTCGTGGCGAGATTGTGCGCATCGAGCGCAAGCGGATCGACCTGCGCAACAGCGTGCTGTTGTTGCCGGATACCAAGAACGGTTCGCCGCGACCGGTGCCGCTGTCGAATGTCGCCAAGGCGATCATTGGCAAGGTACTGGTGGACATGTCGGAC
>JAATEY010000190.1 GCA_015655465.1 Gammaproteobacteria bacterium
CGCATTCATCGCGGCGAAGAAGATCTGCAGGTGGTTTGCATCCGGGTTCACGCGCGTGACCACGCCAGTCACGACCTTGACCATCTGCATGTCGTAGGGCGCGAAGGAGTGATGGGCCTGCAGCGGCAATGCCGCCACGACTGCCAGCGCCACCGCGGCGCGCACCAGGGAGGAACGCTTCATGGCTTCTTTCCTGCCGCCGGCGCGGCGTCGTCGAAGTTGAACATCTCGTCCTCTTTGGCCTTGTCAGGATCCTTCATGCCCGGTTCGAAGTACTTCGACCAGGTCGCCGCCCAGGGCCGGCCATACATGTCGGGGATCTCGTACTCGATGGTCTGCCCCGGCGTGATGCCGGTGGCATGTCCCTTGATAGCGTAGATGTTCGGCACGCACTCGATGAAGGCGTAGGGATTGCCCTGGTCCATGCCACCCATGCGGGTCAGCGTGCGCACGATGCGGATCGGCTCCACCAGCGACTCGGGGTCGTAGAAGATGGCCTCGTGGCCCAGGCTCGTGAGCTGGCCCTGTGCATCGCGGTTCGGCGTGTAGATCTCGATGGTCTGCAGCTTGCTCGAGAACTCGAACTTGCCGTGCACCATCCAGCCCTGGATGTTCGACGTCCAGGTGATCAGCGCGTCCTTGTCCCAGAAACCGATGGTGTCGCCGTACCAGCGTGGCACGTCTGCGCCCAAGCGCGGCACTCCACCCGCCGCAACCCCCGCCATGTTGAACGAGCGGCCGACATTGATGTTGGTGACGAAATTGCGCGCCACGCCGGTGGAGATCTGCACCAGCTGCGGCGTGACGAGGATGTAGTGCGGGTTGATACCGGGCTGGATGGCAACAGGATCGAAACGGCGCATGAAACCTTCCGGCCAGCAGTACTGCGACGGCCATTGCGACGCGGCGTTGACGCCTTCCTGATACAGCAGTTGCACCATGCGCTTCTGGTACTCGGGTGTCAGCAGCGACAGGATGGTCGGAATCTGGTTGACGCGCATGCTGCCGTACCAGTCCTGCCCGCCCGGCCTGTAACGTCCGGTCCAATCGCCAGGCACCGTCGCGTAGGTGTGCTGGGTGGGGCCGCCGCGGCTCTTCGTCTCCGCCAGCAGCGCCTCGTAATGAGCCTGGGCGGTCTTGAAGGGATAAGGGCTCACGATGGCCGCGCGCGGATAGTCACGCTCGCAGAATCCCCAGGGCGCGTTCTTCGGATCATTGCCGGCCAGTGCCGCACCGTTTGCGCCCCGCTGCGACTCCGCGCCATACGGGCTGTTGCAGCGGAAATAGCGCGGATCGCTCCACAGCGCGCGGTCCTGGTAGAAATCCCTGGTGGTGAACAAGTCGACCTTCAGCGGCGTGACGCCCGGCGGCGCCTTGCCACCCGTGGCGCTGGCAAACAAGGCCGCAGCAACTCCCTGCGAACCGGCTACGGGAGGCTGGCCAGCCACCACCGGCGGCCGGCCCGCGGGGGGAGCGCCCGCTGCAGGAGGCACGCCAGCAGCCGGGGGAGCGCCGGCGCCCGGAGGTCCGCCGGCGCCGGGGGGTCCACCCGGAGGAGGCCCACCGAAACCGCCACGCAATGAAGCAGGACCCACCTGCCACTGATCGCGCTGCAGGGTCTGCTGGACTGCCGGATCCTGCACCTGGATGGGCTTGGGATTGGGCGGAGGCTGGTTCAGATCCACCACCAGCGGCGCACCACGGCCCACGCTCTTGAAGCCGGGATCGGCAGCGCCTTGCACGGCAGCTGTTCCGATGATGATCAGCAAGCCTGCAGCTGCCGCCAGTTTGTTCGCAATCCGCATTTCTGTACCCCCCGTCCGGAGCTCTGTCGATAGTCTGCCCCGCGCGCGCTGAACCGCCCCTTAAGGCCTGCGTGCGCTGACCAGCGAATAGTAGCCGCCACCAGTGCGCGCCGCCTCGATATCGATGAAACCTGCCGACTCGAGGAACTGCCGCAGCTCTGGAAGACTGTATTGCCGCCCTTTCGTTCCAATCAGCATCAGCAGCGAGAATGCCGCTGCCGCCAGCGGTCCGCTGTCGTCATCGTCCATCAGGATCTCGTGCAGCAGGATGCGGCCCCCGGAGGGCAGCGCCTCGAAGGACTTGCGCGCCAGCAGGCGGCAGGTCTCGTCGGACCAGTCGTGGAATATGTTCGAGAAGAAGTGGGCATCGTGGCCCTGCGGCCAGGCCTGCGTGAACATGTTGAGCGGCTGGGTCTTCACGCGGCCGGCGACGCCTGCGGCGGCAATGTAGCCATCTGCCTCGACACAGATCGTGTTGATCTCCAGCACCGTGGCGGCGAGCGCGGGCCAGGCCTTCGCCAGTTCAATGGCGAAGATGCCCGAGCCGCCGCCCACGTCCAGCACCGAACGAACTGCGCCGAACAAGGGCTGCATCGCCACGGCGGTGGAAGATGCACGGCTGTGCGCATTCATGAAGGCGGTGATCATCCGCGCCAGGTCCGGCGGCATCTCGCCGCGCTCCCATTCCGCGGCGACTGAGGGGTATTGCCCGGCGCGGTCACCGGTGCGCAAGGTCTCCAGCAGCTGGCCATGAAACGGCTGGCGCTCCTTGAACCGCTGCAACAGCGGACCGGCATAGCCGTCCGCTTCAGGATGCAACCAGGTGCGGGTGGCCGCCGTCGCGCGCCACAGGCCCTCGCGCCGCTCGACGAAACCCAGCGAGGCCAGCATGCCGAGATGAACCTGCAACGCGCGCGCGTCGAGCCCGAGTTCTGCCGCCAGCTCCGCGGTGCTTTTTCCGCGCGCCGAGATCGCCGCAAAGGTGCCCACCTCGTCGGCCACCGACACCACGGGAAAGTGGAACAGCGACAGCCAGGTGTCCCAGACGATGCGGTCGTCGATGTTGACAGGCAGTGTGCTCATTGTTGTAACCAGGCCCGGCTAGCGCCGGCCCCAGAGCCGCTTCGATGCGATGGCCGCGCCATCCACCAGCGATTTGAGCTTGAGCCAGACGATGTCGGGATCGACCGGCCCGAAGCCCGCGAAGGTGCCGAAGCCGCAGTCGGTACCGGCGAGCACACGCTCGCGGCCGACGACATTCGCGAAGGTCTCGAGCCGCTCGGCCACCAGCTCGGGATGCTCGACGTAGTTCGTGGTGGTGCTGAGCACGCCCGGAACCAGCAGCTTGTCATCCGGTATCTGCGCCTTGAGGTCGCGGAATACCTTCCATTCATGCGAATGCCGCGGGTTGGCCGCCTCGAACAGGATGGCCTGCGGCTTGGCCTTCATCACCACCGGCAGCAGTTTCTCCATCGGCACGTCATGCGTGTGCGGGCCTTCGTAATTGCCCCAGCACACGTGCATGCGCACGCGATCGCCGGGCACATTGCGCAGTGCATGGTTCAGCACTTCGATGTGCCGCGCGGCGAGACCGACGAAATCAACCTCGGTGCGATTGCGGTACATCGTGTGCCGGCCCATCGCAAGGTCGGGCGCATCGATCTGGATCAGCAGGCCCGCCTGCGTCAGCCCTTCGTACTCGGCACGCATGCCTTCGGCCACGGCTTCGAGATAGGCGTCCTGCGTCTTGTAATACTCGTTCGGCTGGAACAGCGCGATGGTGCCCGGCGATGCAGTGTTGATGAACCCTTCCGCCGGTTTCGCAGCGGCAATCGCCGCCTGCATGTTGGCGATGTCTTCCTGCATGGGCCCGAGATCCTTCACGCGGATTTCGGCGACGCAACGCGGCCTGCGGTACTTCGCCGTCGAGCCCAGTTTCGCGAGCTTTTCGAGCAGCCGCGGATGCTCCACCAGGTCCTGGCCGGGTTCGCGCGCGGTGTCACCATCGAAACCCGACAGCCGGTCCTTGATATAGGTGGCGTAGCTGATCTTGCCCATCTCGCCGTCGCTGACGACGTCGATACCGGCCTCCACCTGTTTCGCGACCACGGCGGCCACCGCATCCCGTATCACCTTGTCGGGGTCCGGCGGCAGCGTGCCGTTGTTCTCGCGGGCAAACAGCACATCGGTGACGGCCTGCGAACGCGGCAGGCTGCCCACATGCGTGGTGAGGATATGGTCGACGCTACGCAGCACGGGGATTCCTTCGCTTCAGCGGAACATGTTGTTGTTGCAGTGGTCGCCACCCAGCCAGCGCGCAAGTTCGCTGTGTGCATCCTTCAGCCGCAGCGCATTGATCTTGTCCGCATCCGGATGATCGTGGGTGAACTCGCAGATCATGCCGTTGGGATCCTCGGCATACACCGAGCGGCAGTAGCCGTGTTCGAGCACGTACATCTTCGGCGCAGTGAAGCCGGCTTCCTTCAGGCGCTTCTCGATGCCCGCCTGCGCCTCCGCATCGACGTTCAGCGCAATGTGATGGAACAGCGATGGCGGAATCGTGGGCGAGAACAATTGCTCGTCTTCCTTGTTGGCGAACTGGAAGAAGGCCAGCGCCCCGCCATCGGCCAGCGCGAAGAAACAATGGCAGTAGACGCGCTCCTTGCCGAACAGTTCGTCCTTCTCGCACCAGGTGGCCACCAGCGGCAGGCCGATGATGTCCTCGTAGAAATGCCGGGTGGCTTCGAGATCCTTCGAGGTGTAGGCAGTGTGGTGCAGCCGCGAAGGCAGCTTTGCTGAAATGGCCATGAATGTTCTCCTGCTCCGTTGAGCTTGCGCGGATCCGAAGTGTACTTCAGCCGTGTTCCTGGCGGACGATGCGGGCGCCGGCCACCATGGCCGCAAGCTTGCCGTCGGCAACCTCGCGCGGCAGGTACTTCATGCCGCAATCCGGCGCAACGATGATGTTCTCCGCAGGCACGAATTCCAGCGCGCGGCGGATGCGGGCAGCCACCGTCTCCGGCGTCTCGATGGTCATGTCGGAGAGGTCGATGACGCCGAGGATGATCTGCTTGCCGGGCAGGCCCGCAAGCACGCTGCAGTCCAGATGCGACTGCGCCGTCTCGATCGAGATCTGCTTGCAGGAACAATTCGCAAGTTCGGTCAGGAATGAATAGCCTTCCGGCCCCGGACGCGCGTGGATGATGGCGGCATAGCCGAAGCAGATGTGCACGGCGGTCTTGCCGGTGATGCCTTCCAGCGCGGTATTCAGCGCCGCGAGGCCGAACTTGCGGGCTTCCTCCGGGCGGGCCTGCATGTACGGCTCATCGATCTGCACCACGTCGGCACCGGCGGCGAACAGGTCGCGGATCTCCTCGTTCACCGCCTTGGCATAATCCATGGCTGCCAGCTCGCGGCTGCCGCCGTAATGGTCGATCTGCGCCTGCTGCGACATGGTGAACGGGCCAGGCACGGTGATCTTGATATGCCGCTGTGTATTGGCGGACAGGAACTTCACATCGTCGACCATTACCGCATGGCGGCGGCGGATCGGTCCGGTGACGCGCGGCACCGGGTTGGGATGGCCGCTGCGGTCCAGCGCTTCACCGTGGTTTTCCATATCCACGCCATCCAGCGCGGTAGCGAAGCGGTTCGAATAGCTCTCGCGACGGATTTCGCCATCAGAAATGATGTCGATGCCCGCACTCTCCTGCGCACGGATCGCCAGCAGCGTGGCGTCCTGCCAGGCTTCCTCGAGGTATTCCTCGGGAATCCGCCACAATTCCTTCGCACGCACCCGCGGAGGAAAGCGTCCCGCGAGCTTCTTGCGATCGATCAGCCATTCCGGCTGCGGATAACTGCCGACGAGCGTGGTGGGGAACAGCATCTGTCGTCCTTCCTGTTTATCTTGTTGGTCGAATCCGGAAATTCAGTCCAGCGCGGGCCATGCCTGGGACGCACCGAGCTGCGCGCGGATCGCCGCGCCGTGTTCATTCAGCAGCGGCGCAGGACGCACCATGTCGGCGCGCTTGCCGTCGAACTGCACGGCCGGACGCACCGCATGCGAAGCCTGGTGCACCGGCTGGATGGGCACCATCAGCCCGAGATGCTGCACCTGCGGGTCTTTCACGGCGGCATCCACGCGGTTGATCGGCGCGTAGGGCACATCGTTCGCGCCCAGCCGCTTTTCCCAGTACTCCGCGGGCTGCAGCGAGAACAGCCGGTCGAGTTCCTGGCCCAGCGCGTCGTAGTTGTCGATGCGGGAGAGGCGCGTCGCGAAACGCGGATCGGTGGTGAGTTGCGGCGCGTCGAGTGCTGCAACCAGGCCAGTCCAGAACTTCTCGAGCGAGGAAAGATGGATGGCGATGAAGCCGCCATCGCCGGTACGCAGGATATGTGCCTGTGCCAGTCGCGGCCGGTCGCTGGAGCGCGGCACCGTGCCGAGCGCGAAATACGCCGCGTAGGGCTCGACGGTGAAATGGGCCATGGCCTCGAGCATCGAAACCTCGACCATGCGGCCGCGACCGGTGCGACCGCGATCGAACAGCGCGCCGAGCACGCCATAGGAGGCATAGATGCCGGTGATCGCGTCGGCCAGCGCCGGGCCCAGGAAGCGCGGCCGGTTCTCGTCGACCACCACGCTGAGGAAACCCGACAGCGCCTGCGCCACCGAGTCATAGCTGGGCCGGTCGACATAGGGACCATCGGCGCCGAAACCGCTGATCGAGCAATACACCAGCTTCGGATTCAGCTCCTGCAGCCGCTTCACGCCTGCGCCGAGCCGGTCGGCGGTGCCGGGCCGGAAATTCTGGATGAATACATCGGCCTCGCGGATCAGCGTGTCGAACAGGACCCGGTCCCCGGCCTGCTTCAGATCCAGTGCGAGGCTGCGCTTGTTGCGGTTGTAGGCCTGGAAATGCGCCGAATAGTTGCCGCCCTGGTAGGCGCGGTAGGGATCGCCATCCGGGCTCTCGATCTTGATCACGTCGGCACCGAGATCGGCCAGCATCATGCCGCAGCAGGGCCCGGTGATGAACGTGCCCTGCTCGACGATCTTCACACCCTTCAGTACATCCAGACCCTTCATGAATCTCCCCGCACGAAGCCCGGCGGTACCGGGCCGTCGTAGTCGATGGCTTTTGCAGCCGCGTTCGAGAGCACGAAGCCGATGGGCTTCGTCTGTTCTTCCAGCAGATGGGCGACCAGGCTCGCGGTGCGTGCGAGCAATGGCACGCCCTTCAATGCGCCCAGCGGAAAGCCCGCATCCAGCAGTACCGCCGGTATCGCAGCCGACACATTCATCACCAGCGACTTGCCGGTGATCGCCGGCAGCAGCACTTCGATCTGCTTCGCGGCGCGGCGATGCGCGTCCGGCAGGCCCGCCTCCGTGGCGACGGCGAACAGCCGCGTGGCGCGCGGGTCCTCGCCCTTGTGCAAGGGGTGGCCGTAGCCAGGCACCGGCTTGCGTGCTACGCGCAGCGTGGTGATCGCCGCGGTAGCAGCAGACTCCGGATCGGAATCCGCGCTGCGCGCGACCACATCAGCAAGCAGCCGGCCCGCATCCTCGGCCGCGCCGAGGATCACCGAACCACAGCCGAGCAGCCCCGCGGCCACTGCACCCTGCAGGGCTTCCGGCGCCGCCGCATAGGTCATGCGGCTGGCCTGCACGCTGGGCACCAGTCCGTGCTCGGCAATCGCCACCAGCGTGGCGTCGAGCACACGGCGCTGTGCCGGCTGCGGCAGTTCGCCCGACAGCAGGAACCACAGGTAGTCCGTGAAGCTCACCTGTCCGATGAGGTCGCGGCAGAGGTCCTTGCCGCGGACAACGATCGTGTCGGCATTGGATGTGGAAAGCGCCGAGCTGCGATGCTCCTGGCGACCGATCTTCATTGTCTGCTGGACCCCCGAAAGAACAATTCGTTATACAAGATGCCGCGGTCAAACGAATATCCTGAGTCGCCGACGCTTCCGATGTCAACGCACAACGCACCTGATCGATACCTCGCACGCGACGGGGCGCGGCTACGCTGGCGGCTGGAGGGCTCGGGTCCCGCCATCGCGCTGCTGCATGGCTGGGCCCTGGACCTCGAATACTGGGACCCCCTCGCCGCGCTGCTGGCGCCACGGTTCACGATGCTGCGCTTCGACCGTTGCGGCTTCGGGCGGTCGGAAGGGCAGCCGGACATCCATCGCAATGTCGATGATCTGCTTGCGCTGCTGCAGGCGGCGGCGATTGATCGCGCCATTCTGCTGGGCATGTCCCAGGGCGCGCGGCTGGCGATCCACTTCGCGCTTCGGCATCCGCAACGCGTGCGGGCGCTGCTGCTCGACGGCGCGCCGGCGCTCGAAACCGAGTCGGAACTGTCGCTGGCTGAATACCGCAGGCTGCTGGAAACCAGGGGGCGGGCGGCGCTGCAGGCCGGGATCATGCAGCATCCCCTGATGCAGTTGCAGACGGACGACGCGGATGCCAGGCAGCTGCTGGCCAGCATCGTCGCGCGCTACGCCGGCCACGACCTGCTGCGACCGGTCGCACGCGGGGGCGCACCGGACCTGGGTGCCATCGCGGTGCCCACGCTGATTCTCAACGGCAGTCTCGACAGCCCGGCGCGGCGCGAGGCGGGACGCATGCTGCAGGCGGCCATACCGGGCGCGCTGCAAGTGGAACTGCCCGGCGCCGGCCACCTCGCGCAGCTCGATGACCCAGCGGCCTACGCGGACGCGGTGAGCGCATTCTGCCGCGACCTGCCGGGGTAGCTGCATGACCACTCGACCGCCAGCAGGTTCAACACCCAGCAGGTCCAGGAAGCGACGTGATAGGCCTCCTCGAAAGACAGACCCAGGACCTGGAATAGCCCGACTTCCGCCCGCAGGGTGACCCCGGCAAGGGTCAGCGCAAAGGACCTGGCAATCCAGATGCGGTGACTCGCGGCAGCACCTTGCCGGATGGCGCCAACGGCCCGCATGGTCGCCAGCATCCACAGGCCGGCGAGCAGCCCGAAGGCAACGGTGTTCGCTATGCCACCCCAGGCTGTCAACGCCAGCCGCAATCCTGCGATGCCGGCACCCATGACGGACAGCGCGTAAACGCTGCCCGTCCATCGATGGAACGCGGCCGGCGCCCGGACCCGCAGCACGAGCAGCTGCATCGTTCCGCTCGTCAGCGCCAGCACACCGCAGACGATGTGCAGCAGCAGCCAGACGCGGTGCTCGCGATACACCGGGATCTGTTCTGCGAAGCCATACGCCTCGGGCGTGGCTGTCAGGTAGCCAAGCGCCTTCGCCACCACGGCGAAGACCGACATCGACAGCAGGACCAGCCAGAGGCGCGAGGACGCGCGCGCCATGGCTACCTGCCTCCGAAGGTGTAGAACAGGCCGAACATGGCCGAGGGCACCACCCTTCTCGCGATGATGGGGCTGGCTGCAACCCTGCCGGGCAGGTACTCCGCTTCCGCCGCGAAGACCGCCTGCAAGCCACCAGCGATGGGATAGCCCAGCTTCAGCCCCGCGAATGGCGTGAATCCCTGCCTGACTGTGAAGGCGGGCCGGTCAGCGCGCGCCTCGTCGGGAAACACACCGTAGAGCGAGGTACCGAGTTTGCTGTCGCGCCAATAGGCACCACCCTTGAGACCGAGGTCACCGCCGCCAGGCAACGGCAGGTCGATGCCCGTCTCGGCCGTCACTTCATGACCTTTGACGCGGCCGGAAATATCGCCCCGATAGCCCAGCGAAAACATCGTGCGACCGGTGGTCAGGCTGAGCCTGGTGCCTGCATCGATGCTGGTCCGGCGCCGCAGGTCGCCGTGAATCGAACTGTCCTTGGGATCGACCTGCAGCCAGCGGGGTGCCACGAGGCCCTCGATGGTGACCTGCCCGTTGTTGAACACGCGCACCGCGGCCTCGGACGGATCAATCGACAGCCATTTGTTCTCGTAGGAGATCCACGGGAAGAACCCGGTCTGCGCGTCGTCCCGTGGCGTTCCTTCCAGGGGGCTGCGCACTCCCCACTGGCCTACCCCTATGGAAAACCGATGCCGCGGCTCCGCCTGGCCTGATGGCGCCTCGTGGGCCACTGCGACCGCAGTGAGCATGCCGAGGCCACAGACGCTGGCGCAGGCCAGTCCCGAAATCATGATTCTTGCAAACATGTTCATCCTCCCTGGTACTGCCGCCCTATGCGGCAGTTCGGAGGTGACTGTGTCGGGATGCGTGGCCTGCGTCGTCCGGACGGGCCCGTTCGTCAGTGTGCAGTGTCCTGACGGTCAGGACCGGACGCGCGAAACCTGCTGGGAGTGCTGCCGGCATGTTTCCGGAAGGCCGCATTGAAGGTCGAACGGGAGTTGAACCCCACCGCCAGGGCGATATCCAGCACCGTTTTCCGGTCTTCGCGCAGCAGGCGCTTGGCCGCTTCGATGCGGGACGCGTTGACGAAGTCGAAGAAATTCCGGCCGAGCTGGTCGTTCAGGGTCTGCGAGATATAGTTTTCGGACACGCCCAGCCGGTCGGACAGATCGCGCAGCGACAGGGAGGCGTCCGCGAACAGCTGGTCCTGGTCCATTGCGCGCTGCAGCTTGTCCGCGATCCGTTCCATGCGGGCGGCATCCAGCGCGGAGCGCGAGTATTTCGGTGCCGGCTCCACTTCCCCGGGTTTCTCCAGGTCCCCGGGTTGCTCCGGGAAAACCGGTTGCTGCAGCACTCCGAAGTAGCACAGGGCGCCCAACCAGCCGAGCTCCAGCGCCGATGCCACGGCTTCCTGCCAGCCGGGTGCCAGCCCCAGCACGCTCTCGCCGGATTTCGCGGCACCCCATATCCATGCGGCAGAGAGGATCAGCAGCACCCAGCGCGCCCAGCTCAGGGATTTGTCCTCGATGTTCGAGAACAGGTCGCGCACCCGCCGCATGTGCCGGCGCAGCAGGCGGAACACCGCGACCAGGCAGGCGAGGGAAATCGCCAGCGACAGGCCGATAATGCCGAGCACGCCGAGCGCCGCGAGGCTGCGGTCGGCAGACAGCGCGGCCTCGCCGCGCGCCATGAAGTCGATCTTCGATTGCCCGTCGAGGAGATAGAACGGCGTTGCCAGGGCTATACCCAGCAGCAGCGGCCAGCCGAACGACAGCAGGTTCCGGCGGGTGCAGGTCGGCGATGCTGGACTCGTCATCTCCCTTACATAGACGTAGATCGCCGGGCCCTTCAGCATCGCGAAGGGCCAGGCAAGACCGATGAAGTGCGGCGCCACGCGCTGCACACCTGCCGCCAGCAACACGTCCTGGACGGAGCCAAGACCCGTGACGAGCATGAATACCGCGAGCCCGCGGGCTCGTCCGCGCCAGGGCGGCTTGCGATCAAACAGCAGCGCGGCCGTGAAGATACACATGCCGGCAACCATGGCGGAGGCGGCTACACCGAGATACTCAAGCATTTCCTGATCTCAGGCTCCGCGCACGGCAATTACCAGAGGCGCTTGCATCGCGCGGAAGCTTATATGGTGTCGTGGGCAATGCAATCGAAGGCTTCCGGTTGATGCCGAAACGATGCCCCGGCGCTATATTGTCTGCAAAGCCAGAATTCAAATCGCGTGGGGATCCCGATGAGTGCAATGCCCGGTCGTTGTATCGCTGCTGTTGTCATGGCTCTTGCCCTGACACTGGCCCAGGCGCCTGCAAACACGAGCAGCGCGGCTGCGCCGGCACTGCCTGGCCTGAGCCAGCCACTGCCCGCAGGACCATTCACATATCGAACCGGAGAAGGCCAGAACATCAAGGTCACTGTGCTGGCGCGCCTTCCCTGGCCCTACGCCCTCACCTTCCTGCCCAATGGCGACCTGCTCGTCGCGCAGCGCACCGGACAGATCAAGCGCATCGCCAAGGGCACGACCGCGTTGCTGGAAGTGCCCGGCGGACCACCGGCCGTGGGACCGGAGGCCGGCTCCACCGTGCACGGCTACATGGGCATCGCGGTGCATCCGCGCTTCGCGCAGAACGGCTGGCTCTACATCATCTACACGAAGCCGCTGGCGGATAAAAAGCGGACCAGCGCCGTCGCGCGCGTGCGCTATGCCGACGGCAAGCTCACCGACCTCAAGGATATCTGGGTCGGCGAAAACATCACCGGCGGACCGGAATCCATCGCGATGACCCCCGATGCGAAGCTGTGGATCGGCAACAGCGGCGGATTCGGCGACGCCGCCCAGGATCCGAAAACGCTGGCCGGCAAGATCCTGCGCCTCAACGATGATGGATCGGTGCCCATGGACAACCCCTTCGTCGGCCAGGAGGGATATCGCCCCGAGATCTACACCATGGGCCATCGCACCACGCTGGGCCTGACGGTGAATCCGGTCAACAACCAGGTTTTCCTTGCTGAAATGGGCCCCAATGGCGGCGACGAGATCAACTGGATCAAGCCGGGCAAGAACTATGGCTGGCCCATCGTGAGCCTGGGCCGTTCCTATCCCGGCCCCTGGCAGGCCAAGACCAACGAGCCGGTGCATACGGGCTACGAGCTGCCGCTGCTTTACTGGATGCCCTCCATCTCGACGTCGGGTCTCGACTTCTACAAGGGCGATGCGCTGCCGAAGTGGAAGGGCAACCTGTTCGTCAGCGGCGTGCGCTACGGCGAGATTCCGGGCACCGGTCGCGTCGACCGCGTGGTGCTCAACGACAAATTCGAAGAGCTGCGCCGCGAAACCCTGCTCACCGACCTGCACCAGCGCATCCGCGATGTGCAGTCGGGTCCGGATGGCCTGATTTACCTGGCCACCGACGAAGAGCAGGGCGCGATCCTGCGCATCGAACCAGCCCCATGATGCTGCGCGTACTGGGTCTGGCCGGATTGCTGCTGGCCCCCTGCCTCATGCATGCCCAGCGCGCCATTCCCAATGGTCCGGAAGGGTATCCCGTGGCGCCCACTGGCCTCGAGGGAAAGCCGCTGCCCGCAGGGCCGTTCACGTACAACACCGCTGAACAGCAGGACATCCGCGTCACCGTGCTGGCGCGCGTGCCCTGGCCCTTTGGCCTTGCCTTCCTGCCCAATGGCGATCTGCTGATCGCGCAGCGCACCGGCGACATGAAACGCATCGCGAAGGACACGATGGCGGTCCTGCCCGTAACGGGCGGTCCGAAGGCGCTGTTCCAGGGCAAGGATGGCCCGGCGATCCTGCATGGCTACATGCACATCGCCCTGCATCCGCGCTTCGCCAGCAATGGCTGGCTGTACCTTTCGTATTCGAAGGCGCCGCAGGACGGCAAGTCCCTGGTCTCGGCCGTCGCGCGCGCGAAGTATGTCGACGGGAGCCTGACCGAAGTGAAGGATGTCTGGGTCGGCGACGCTTTCTTCGGCCCCGTGGCGATAGCGATGACGCCCGACGCGAAGCTTTACATCGCCGTGAGCGGTCTTTCCGGCGATCTGGCGCAGAATCCCGGCCAGCTGGCCGGCAAGGTGCTGCGCCTCAACGATGACGGCACGGTGCCCGCCGACAATCCCTTCGTCGGCAAGAAAGGCTATCGCCCCGAGATCTACACGCTCGGCCATCGCTCCACCTCCGACCTCACCGTGCATCCGGTTACCGGCGAGGTCTACCTGAGCGAGATGGGGCCGAACGGCGGTGACGAAATCAACCGCATCAAGGCAGGCCGCAACTACGGCTGGCCCATCGTCAGTCTCGGCCGCACCTATACGGGCCCGTGGCAGAACGAGGCCAGCCACCAGCCCACGCACGCGGGATTCGAGGCGCCCATCCTCTACTGGACGCCTTCCATCTCGGTCACGGGCCTCAGCTTCTACCAGGGCAATGCCCTGCCGAAATGGAAGGGCGACCTGTTCGTCGCCGGCGTGCGCTACAGCGAGGTGCCGGGCACGGGGCGCGTGGATCGCATCCTGATCAACGAGAAGTTCGAAGAGCTGCGCCGCGAGACGCTGCTCGGCGACCTGCACCAGCGCATCCGCGACGTGAAGGCAGGCCCGGATGGCCTGATCTACGTTGCCACCGACGAGGAACAGGGCGCGATCCTGCGCATTGAACCAGTCAGGTAATCCCGGTTCGTCTGGCCGGAAGGTTCAGGGCGGCGCCATTGTCGCCAGCGAAACAGCTCAGTCCAGCACATCGAGCAGCGACGCGACACTCAGCGATTTCACGCCAGGAGCAAGCACCCCGCCGCTTTCCGCGTCATCATCGCCGGCATGCACCACCATACCCGTGCCGGCACGGGTGCCAATTGCTTCGGCTAGGCTGCGCAAGCCCTTTGCAGCGCCCGGATAGACTGTCCGTGACGACTTGACCTCGATGAGCGTGAGCTTGCTGCCACGCGCCGGAAGGTGGCCAGATCGCGGATCTGGCGCACGTCGCGCTCGATGCAGGTCTGCACACAGGATCTGCCTTGCCGCGTTTCCGGGATTGGCCTAGGCTGTCCCGAAAACCGGGGAGGTAATCATGAAAACCATCGCTGATCGTCGGAGTGTCTGGCTGGCTGCATTGGGTGTCTGCGGACTTGCGCTGGCCGCAAGCCCGGCAACGCAAGCCGGGGAGAAGGTGACTGCGCAGTCATTGATTGACCGCCAGCAGATCCTGGACCAGATCACCCGCTACTACTACAACTTCGGCAAGGAGAGCCGGCAGAGCGAAGAGAGCTTCTACGCCGAAGACGGGGAGTTGATCCTCGGCACGAAACATTACAAGGGCAGGGAAGGCATCAAGCAGGCCTACGGCCGTCCCCCCGCAGCAGCGCCACCGGCCGGTGCGGTAGCCCCCGCAGCCGGCGCGACACCCGCTGCAGCCCCTGCGCCCCCGCGTGAGAGGCTTCCTTTCAACGTGACGATCGACAATCCGCTGGTCATCGTGCACGGCGCCACGGCTACCTCGCAGGTCATCTTCACCGAGTACCGGCCGGAGAAGAAGGGAGATCCGATGAAGCTGAAGACGCAGGGCAAAGAATACGTCA
>JAATEY010000113.1 GCA_015655465.1 Gammaproteobacteria bacterium
GGAAGGGCTTTCGGAGCTGGCCGCCACCATCGAGCAGGTGCGCGAGGCGGTGAATCCCGGCCTGCACATCTAGGGTATCCTGCGCACCATGTTCGATCCGCGCGCCAATCTTTCCACCGAAGTGTCCGCGCAGCTGCTGCAGCATTTCGGCGAGACCGTGTTCCGCACCGTCATTCCCCGCAATGTACGGCTGGCGGAAGCGCCATCCTTCGGCGGGCCGATGCAGCTGGATGACAGGGGTTCGCGCGGTGCGCTAGCATACCTGGCGCTGGCGGGCGAAATGATCCGTCGTGAAGAAGAGCGCGCGGGTGTGGGTTCCGGTGCGTTTGCTGCTGCAGGTATCGCGCCGTGAGCGGGAAAAAGCCTGGTTTCCGGGGTCCCGGCGGCAGGCGCGGCTCGTGACGCAGAAGAAACCCTCCCTGGGTCGTGGACTTGCTGACCTGCTCGGCGGTTCGAAGTCGCGCGTCGGTGCAGCGGTTGCGGCTGTGCCCGTTGCCACGGCGGATGCCGGCGATGCAGGCGCCACGCCGCGCGCCGGTGGCGATGAACTCGCGCATGTGCCCGTCGATCAGCTCACGCGTGGCAAATACCAGCCCCGCGTCGACATGCGCCAGGAAGCACTGGAAGAACTCGCCATCTCCATCCGCAACCAGGGTGTGATCCAGCCCATCGTTGTGCGGCCGCTGGCAGGCGCCGCACCCGGCGCACCGCGCTACGAAATCATCGCCGGCGAACGTCGCTGGCGCGCGGCGCAGATCGCGGGACTTGCGACCATTCCCGCTGTCATCCGCCGCGTGCCCGACGAGGCCGCGATTGCCATAGCGCTGATCGAGAACATCCAGCGCGAGAACCTCAATCCGCTGGAAGAAGCGCGCGCGCTTGCGCGCCTGATCGCCGAGTTCGGCGCCACCCATCAGCAGGCAGCGGAGGCCGTTGGCCGGTCGCGGGCCGCAGTCAGCAACCTGTTGCGCCTGCTGGAACTGGCCGCCGAAGTCGCAGACATGGTCGAGAAGCGCCAGCTAGAAATGGGCCATGCGCGGGCTTTGCTGCCGCTGATCCAGAAGCGCCAGCAGATCGAGGTGGCGCAGCAGGTCGTACGCGACGGGTTGTCGGTGCGGCAGACCGAAGCGCTGGTACGGCAACTGACCGATCCAGCCCGGGAAAGGGGTTCGAAAAGTGGCAATACCGCATCGCAGCAAATCGATCCCGACGTGCGTGCACTGCAGCAGGACCTGACCGAGCGCCTCGGCGCCAAGGTCTTGATTCAGCAGGGGTCCGGGGGCAGAGGCCGCCTTGTCGTCACCTATAATAGTCTCGACGAACTGGACGGCATCCTGGGTCATATCCGCTAGCGCCGGCGAACCGTTGCCCGTGCAGCGATTTTTCTTGAGTTGACCCAAGGCGCTCCCTATAATCCGTTCCGCTTTCGAGGCCACTTCCCGCATGAAATTGCAGGAAGTGGCCTTTTGTTGACGGTCAGTGACAAGGGAGCCGAACAGTGGCTGCGGTAGAACTGCCGGGCCTGCGGCGGGTGGCCTACGGCGTCGTAGTGGCGCAAGGTGCACTTACCGCGGTGATCGCTCTGGTCTGCCTGGTCCAGTGGAGCCGTGACACGGCGCTATCGGCGGCGATCGGCGGCGGCATTGGCGCGGCGTCGAACCTGACCTTGGCGCTGCTGGTATTCCGCCGCAAGAGGCGGGAGCTTGCGGAACTGATACGCGCGTTCTATGTCGGCGAAGCCGCGAAGATCGCCGTGACCATCGTCCTGTTCGTGCTGGTGCTCGCCACACTGAAGAGGATGCTGGTGCCCGGAGCATTGTTCGGCGTGTTCGCCGCAACGTTCCTGGTGCAGTGGTTCGTGTTGCCACGGGCAATGCGCAGGCTGGATGGCGGGCAGTTGTGATGGGTCGGGTTTACTGCGGGTTTACTGACAAGAGTCGTCAATAACGGATCATGGCTGAACACGAAGTCCCCTCTTTCGGCGAGTACATCCGCCACCACATCGGCTTCCTTGCGAACAAGGAACAGACGGCGTTCGTCGATTTCTCGGTGATCCACTGGGACAGCGTGTTCTGGTCGGTGTTCCTCGCGCTGGTGTTCATCGGCACCTTCTACATGGTGGGGCGCAAGGCGACTGCAGGAGTCCCGGGCAAGCTGCAGAACTTCATTGAAATGATGGTCGAGTTCGTCGACGGCCAGGTTCGCGAGACCTACCACGGCACCAGCAAGCTGATCGCGCCGCTGGCACTGACGATCTTCTGCTGGGTGCTGCTGTTCAACATGATGGACTGGCTGCCGGTGGACCTCATGTCGACGCTGACGGAGCCGATGGGCTTCGAGCACATGAAGGTCGTGCCCAGCACCGACCTGAACATCACCTTCGGCATGTCGATCACGGTGTTCCTGCTGGTGGTCTTCTACAGCTTCAAGATCAAGGGCGCGAAGAGCTTCATCAGCGAATTCACGCTGCATCCCTTCCACTTCGGCAACCCGTTCGTGCAGGCGCTGTTCATCCCGATCAACTTCGTGCTGGAGTTCGTGCCGTTCATGGCGCGGCCGGTGTCCCTGGCGCTGCGGCTCTATGGCAACCTGTTTGCCGGCGAAGTGGTGTTCCTGCTGATCGCACTGTTCACGCTGAAGCTGGGCCTCGAGAACTTCCCGGTCGTTGGTGGCGCGCTGGCTGTACTGGCGCATGTAGTGCTCGGCACGATCTGGGCCGCATTCCACGTGATCGTGATTCCGTTGCAGGCTTTCATTTTCATGAAGCTGACTATCATTTACATGAGCATGGCGAGCGAGAAGGCTCACTAGGCCCTGGGGTTTGGCGATTCTGATTCGAAGTTTTTTCTGGAGGACATGATGGAAAACGTCGTAAACATTGCACACGTACAAGGCCTGACGGCGCTGGCCGTTGGCATCATCTTTGGTCTGGGCGCACTGGGAACCGCCATCGGCGTGGGCCTGCTGGGCGGCAAGCTGCTGGAAGGCACTGCCCGCCAGCCGGAACTGGGTCCGATGCTGCTGGGTCGCTTCTTCGTGGTGGCCGGCCTGCTCGACGCGGTGACCTTCATCGGCATCGGCTTCGCGCTGTTCTTCACGTTTGCGAACCCGTTCCTGGCCGGCGTAACGCCGTAACAGCTGCCGGGAGCCCGCCGTGAACATCAATCTCACGCTGATCGTCCAGATGGTGGTGTTCGCACTGCTCATCTGGTTCGTCATGAAATTCGTCTGGCCGATGATCCTCGGCCCGATGGATGAGCGCACGAAGAAGATCGCGACGGGCCTGGCGGCCGCCGAGAAGGGGCAGCAGGATTTCGCGCAGGCCGAGGCACGCGCCGAAAGCGTGATCCGGGAGGCGCGCGACCGCGCCAACCAGATCGTCGACGCCGCGTCCAAGCGCGCGAACGAGGTCATCGAGGCCGCGAAGCAGAGCGCCATCGCGGAAGGTGACCGCCTGGTCGCGTCCGCGAAGCAGCAGATCGAACTCGACGCCGCCAAGGCGCGCGAGGAACTGCGCAAGCAGGTCGCCGATCTGACCGTGCGTTCCGCCGCGAAAGTGCTGGGTCGCGAGATCGACGCCGCCAGGCACGCCGACATCCTCGGCCAGCTCGCCACGGAGATCTGAGGCAGCAA
>JAATEY010000392.1 GCA_015655465.1 Gammaproteobacteria bacterium
ACCAGCACTGGCGCGCGCGGAATTCGATCACGTGTCCGGAATCGAACAATCGCGCCCACACCGGCGTGAACAGCGGGACGCACAACAGCGGCAGGATGGTCAGCATGCCCACCTGTTGTGCCGCCGGCAGATGCAGGTGGTCGGTGAACAGGATCACCAGCTGGCCGGTGATCATCAGGTTGCCCGCGCCATACAGGGCCAGCCAGGTCATGAACTGCCGGTACTCGGGGTCCGTGCGCAGGATTTCACGCAGGATCCGCAGGCTGAATACCTCGGTGCCCCCGTCGACGCCCTCCGCCTGGCGCAGCCGGAACGATTGCCGTACCCGTATCCGCCGGCACAACCAGGCAGCGAGCAGGCCGGCAATGCCGGCCACGACATAGAGAAGGGATGCATGCTGCGGCCGCGTCTGCAGCACGAGGCCGGCAAGCGCTGCGGTAACTGCCATTCCCAGTGAAGTGGCAACGACGATGCGGCCCGTGGTCCGGGCCAGGACGGCGCGCGGATAGTTAGCGCTCCACACCGCTGCGCGCACGGTGAGCACACCGGCCCAGATCACCCGCGCCGCGAGCACCGACAGCAGCGTCAGGACCAGGCCGCTGGAAGCCCGGGGGGAAAGGCCGATGACACCGACCACAACCCCGAACACCGCCAGCAGCCACACCAGCAGGCGCACCTTTTCCCGGCCATGCGCAAGATTGGCCCAGAGGAAACTGGTCATGTTGGCCAGCGCCGGTGAGCCGCTGACGAACGCCACCGCAAGATTCACGGCTTCCGGCGGCACCAGGCCGGTGAAATTGCGCTTGACCAGCACGGCTGCGGTCGCGCCTTCCACCAGACCCAGGGTGCAGCCCGCCAGTGCCCAGGGAAACAGTTCGCGACGGTACAGGGCCAGCGCCAGCTGGCTCGGTCCCCGCTCCTTCATGCAAATCGCTGCCGCAATAGCTCCACCACGGCGCGGATTCCCTGTGCCTCCGCGCCCTGCGGGCGACCCGGGCGCTCCCTGGCATTCCAGCCGTAGATGTCGAGATGGAGCCAGCGGCCCGGGTCAGCCACGAAGCGCCGCAGGAACAGCGCGGCGGTGATGGAGCCGGCCATGCCACCCGCGGGCGCATTGTTCAGATCCGCGATGCGGCTGGAGAGGTCTTCGTCGTAGGCATCCCACAGCGGCATCGGCCACAGCGGATCCATCACGGCGTCGGCATGCGCCAGCAGCTCGCGTACCAGTTCCGGACTGCCGCTGTAGACCGGCGGCAATTCCGGCCCCAGTGCCACCCGCGCGGCACCGGTGAGCGTGGCGAAATCCACCAGCAGGTCGGGGGTCGCTTCGCTGGCCAGCGCCAGCGCATCGGCCAGCACCAGACGCCCTTCGGCATCGGTGTTGGTGATTTCGACGGAGAGGCCCTTGCGCGAACGCCAGACATCGCCGGGGCGGAAGGCGTTGCCGTCGACGCTGTTTTCCACGGCAGGAATCAGCACCCGCAGATCTATCGGCACATCGAGCTCGCGCAGCATCTGCGCGGCGCCCAGCACACAGGCCGCCCCGCCCATGTCTTTTTTCATGAGCGCCATGCCCGCCGACGGCTTCATGTCGAGGCCGCCGGTGTCGAAGCACACGCCCTTGCCCACCAGCGTGATGCGCGGCGCACCGACGCGTGCGAAGCGCAGGTCCAGCAGCCGCGGTGCCCGCGGACTGCCCTGCCCCACGGCAGCAATCAGCGGAAACTGCCCGGCGAGCGAGGCATCGCGCACCACGCGCAGCTCGCCACCGCTGCGTTCGGTGAGCCTGGCAGCCGCATGCTCCAGCTCATCCGGACCCATGTCGTTGGCAGGCGTATTGATGAGGTCACGGGCAAGATTCGAGGCACCGGTGGCTGCCTGCACATAGCGCGCATCCACCGACGGGGGAAATTCCAGTTGCGGGCGCTGCTGCAAGGTGGCGCCGGATCTGTAGCGCGCGAAACGATAGCCGCCATGCAGGAAGCCCAGCACGAATGCCTGTTCGGCGGGCAGCGGCCCAGCCAACCGGTATCTCCCCACAGGCAATCGATCGGCCAATGCCGCACCGAGCCAGAACACCGCTCGATTGTCGAAGGGTTCTTTGCCAGTTGCCACCAGCACACCAACGGCCTGGCCACTGGCATCCGGCAGCAGCATCCAGCGTCCGCGCTCGGGCGCGAAGCCGCTGCCATCCAGCCATTTTCGCAGGGTTTCGGATTGCTCACCGCGCCAGGCCGGATACTGGCCATCACTGATGCAATGCAACGGCAGCGTGCCGGCCGGATTTGCGTCGCGGGTCGATGGAACGTCTTGCACACCGGCATTCTAGGCGATTCGCTTCGCTGACGCGTCAGCAAATAGCCGAAATGGCGTTATACTTGCGGGCTCTGTCACGAGCCCATACCGGAGTTTTGCAATGCGTCTATTTGGACCGAAGGATGTCGACAAATCAGCCCTGCGCCGTGCGCGCATTGCCGTTCTCGGCTACGGCAGCCAGGGCCGTGCCCATGCGCTGAACCTGAAGGACAGTGGCTTCGATGTCGTGGTCGGTGTGCGCAAGGGCGACAGCTTCAACCAGGCGAAGCGCGATGGCTTGACGGTGCTGGCTCCGATCGATGCGGTCAAGGATGCGAAGCTCGTTGCCATCCTGGTGCCCGACACCACGCAGAAGTCGCTGTACGCCGAGATCAAGGATGCGCTGCCGCAGGGCGCCACGCTGCTGTTCGCGCATGGCTTCAACATCCACTTCAAGCAGATCAAGCCCCGCAAGGATCTGGACGTGGTGCTGATCGCGCCGAAGGGCCCGGGTGGCCTGGTGCGTCGCCAGTACCAGCAGGGTCGTGGCGTGCCGGCGCTGATCGCCGTTGCCCAGGATCCCTCGAAGAAGGCCTTCGGCAAGGCGCTGGCCTATGCGCATGGCATCGGCAGCACCCGCGGCGGCGTGCTGGCCACCACGTTCAAGGAAGAGACCGAGACCGATCTGTTCGGCGAACAGGCGGTGCTGTGCGGCGGCGCCACCGTGCTGGTGATGAAGGGCTATGAGACCCTGGTCGAAGCCGGCTACCAGCCTGCGGTGGCGTACTTCGAATGTCTGCATGAGTTGAAACTGATCGTCGACCTGCTGC
>JAATEY010000193.1 GCA_015655465.1 Gammaproteobacteria bacterium
GAGCTGTCTGACTGATTCGATAGTTCGCAAGGCAGTCGCAAAGTAGTTCGCGGCTGACCCCTCTTGCCGCGAGCATTCGATGTAACGCGGGCGCACAACAAACCCCGGGCGCCGATGGTGCCAATCGATCGTCACGTGTTGATGGATCAACGCGGCGGGATTGCGCACCCCTGAAGACTCCATCCCCGAGCCCTTGACGGCTGCCGTAAAATTGTATCAGTATACCCATACACTTGAACTGATACGGACCGCAGCCAGCCCCTTTGGATATCACCATCAACCTCACTGACGGCGTGCCGATCTATCGCCAGATTGTCAACCAGGTCAAATACCTGGTGGCATCCGGGCTGATTCAGCCCGGCGAAGAATTGCCGCCCATCAGGACGCTGGCGCTGCAGCTGAAGGTCACGCCAAACACGATCGTCAAGGCGTACGGCGAGCTGGAGACCTCCGGGGTCATTCACAAGCGCCGTGGGTCGGGCACGTTCGTTTCGGAGGGGCGTCCGCAGCAGGTGACGCTCCGGGAACGGCGCCGTGTGATCGAGCAGCGTATCGACGGCCTGCTGGCCGAGGCGCATCAGTTGAACTTCACCGCAGATGAAATTCTCCGGATGGTTCGGGAGCGCAAAGCGGCGATGGACGGGACCACCGCTGAGCCGGCGGAAGAAGGGAAGAGATAGCAATGACAATCAGCAGAGAGACAGCAATGGGACAGGCAATTGTCGAAGTGAATGACCTCTCGCGATCGTTCGGCGGCAAGACCGCTCTCGATGGTGTGGCGTTCCGCGCTACGGCCGGACAGGTCCACGGCCTCGTGGGCGCAAGCGGCGCGGGCAAAACGACGCTGCTCAAGCATCTGCTCGGCCTGTTGCGCGCCACGACCGGCTCGGTGCGCATTTTCGGTCTCGACCCGGTTCGCGACCCTGTCGGTGTGCTCCGCCGCGTCGGCTATCTGTCCGAGGAGCGTGAGCTGCCGGAGTGGATGAGCGTCGAAGAGCTGATGCGCTACACGCAAGCCTTCCATCCGACGTGGGATGCGCCGTACGCGCGAGAGCTGCTCGACACATTCGCGCTCGATCCGGCCAGGAAAGTCAGGGAACTCTCGAAGGGCATGCGCGCACAGGCCGGCCTGATCGTGGCGGTGGCCCATCGTCCCGAGCTGCTGGTTCTGGACGAACCCTCCTCGGGCCTCGACGTCGTGGTACGTCGCGACATCCTCGATGCCATCGTGCGCACCGTGGTCGATGACGGTCGCACGGTGATCTTCTCGTCGCACCTGCTCGACGAAGTGGAACGGATGTCGGACCACGTGACGTTGATGCATCAGGGCCGCGTGGCGCTTACCGGCGTGCTCGACGACGTGCGCGGCAGCTTTCAGCGCAGTCGCTTGCGCTTCGGCGAGCACTTCGATCGACCGCCCGCTCTGGATACCGCGTTGGTGACAGAAGGCAGTGGCCGCATGTGGAGCGTCGTCCACACGGGATCGCCCGAGCAGTTCCGTCATTCGGTGCTCGCGCAGGGCGGTGAAGTCGTCGAATCGCGCGATGCCACGCTCGAGGAAATTTTCCTGGCGCACGCCGGCCGCACCCGCTCGCAGGTGGAGGCAGCCTGATCATGCGCTCACCCTTCGTCGCGATTCTGTGGGAGACATGGCGGGTAACACGCGTCGAAGCCGCGTGGAAGCTTGCTCTTGGCATCCTTGGGGGACTCGCCGCATTGACCCTGCATGCTGCCCTTGCGCCGTCAGACGATCCGAAAAGGCATGAGGTCATCATGGACTCGGGCGCGGTGCCCGCCATGATCCTCCTCGTCCTGCCGCATCTCGTTGGGTGGCGGTCGATGGCGATGCTCAGTGGCGAGCGGCGCGGCTTTCCGCTTTATCTCCATTACACCCATCCGGTCCGGACGGCAGTCGTCGTCGGCCTTCCGATGGCATGTCTCACCGCCGCGTCGTGGGCGATCTACCTCGTATCGGCGCTTGTCCTGAGGGTTGCCTCCGGCCATGCGTTTCCACTGCTGCCCGTCGCCGCATGGATCGCGGCCCTCACTCTGGTAGTGGTGGCGGCGACATGGTCGGCACGCAACAGGACAGTCCAGGTGGTGTTGATGGTGGCTGCCATCGCGAAAGGCCTGGAGATGGCGATGCACCGGCTGACCGACTTTCCAGATGGTTTCGACTGGTACGACTCCCCGAAGCTGTGGCCGACGATATTCGACTTCCCGCTCACCGACTACGCGGTGATCGCCCTGATTGGCCTGGCATCTTTCGGCGTCACGGTCGCCACAGTTACGCAGCAGCGTCGCGGCGATGCGCACGTTGCCATCTCCTGGACTGCAGGCGGCGGATTGTGGGGGTGGCTCGTCAATCTGTTCCGACTTCCGTGCCCCACTTCGTCGTCGACGCGGGCGCAGATATGGCTGGACTTCAAGTCCAACGGATTGCCGGTGCTGACGATCGCAGTGGTGCTCGCGAGCGTCATCCTGTTGGTGTCGGCGGTCAGCGGCCCTGTCGATGCCGCGATCAATGCGGACTCCAGCGTGTCTTGCCCGATCAGGGAATGCTTTTACGCCCGCGCATGGCCCCCGCTCCTTGCACCGCTTTCGCTGTGCATCATCCTGTTCCTCGGGAGAAATGCCTTCGGAATTCGCTCGAAACAGGGACGCAGGTACATCAGCGCGTTCGAGGCGACCCAGCCGCAGGGCGCTGCGCAGTTGGCCACCCTCAAACTGCTCGTGAGGTCGGCCTGTCTGCTGGCCGCGCTCATCGTGCTCGGCGCAAGCGTATCGATATCGATGCCGCTGTTGGGCGACGGCGTATTCATCCAGATGTGGAACGTACCTCTGTACAGTCGGCTGTCTGCAATCGAGGGCGCAGTCGCAGCACTGACCGGGTACGAGCAGCTCGCACTGGCGGTCCTGGCAGCCGCCGGTGTCGTCCTCTGGGTCGCAGCGTTCGCCGTGCTTGCAGCGCTGTGGACCCGCTATTCCCGTCGGATGAACATTGCGGCATCGTCGCTGCTGCTCTCCGCGCTTGCGCTTGCGCTGCTGGCGCTGGCGGAACGAAAGGAGATGGTGTCACCGTTCGTGGTCGACGCGATCTTCGTGGCGGCACGCTGCATCTTCTTCGCTGCGATCACGTTCACCACCGCCTGCGTCTTCCGGATCGGCTTCGCGGAGCGTGTGTTGACAACTCGCTACGCCAGCGTCGCCGTCGCGACCTCGGCGGCATTCGGTGCGGCGTGGCTGACAGTGCTGCATATGGCCGGCGTGCAGCTTGCCGGGATGTCTGCGATGAACGCCGTCGCGATACTGTCGCCGGCATTGCTGCCGCCCATCTTCAGCATCCTGGCGCCCTGGACGCTCAACCGTGTTCGCCACCTCTGAATAAGCAAGCCTGCCGGCAACGGCGGCGGTCAGGGAAATCCACGCGCAAGACCGTCGGCAGTCAGGACCCCGCCCGCGCTCCTCGCCAGCGAGCCCGCGCAGCATTGCGCCAGCGCCGCCCTCAGATCCTGCAGCTTCGGCGGCTTGCCGACCACACGGTCGATGTGCAGTGGCAGTTCCCTGCTGGAATCCGGCCGCTGACCCCAGCCTGTCAGCAGGATGATGGGCGTGGTCGGCGACATTTCCTTGATGGCCTTCGCCACCCCCCGACCATCCACACGCGGCATGCCCAGATCGGTGATGACGGCCGCAAAGGGCTCGCCCTCCGGGTTGTTGCGGAAGATGTCGATGCCGGCACGTCCATCGCCGGCGGTAGTGATGAGGTGGCCGTCGAGTTCCAGGGTGTCGCGCACGGCCCCAAGCAGCAGCGCGTCATCATCGATGAGCAGCAGGCGCAGGCCGGTGGGGACCGCATCCGGCTGCGCCGCAGTGGTTCCCGCAGCGGCAGACTGTTCCGGAACGGCGAATGTCAGGATCATGTCCGTGCCTTTGCCGGGCACGCTCAAGATGCGGATATCCGCGCCATGCCGCTTCACGATGCCGTACACCATGGCAAGGCCCAGTCCCGTGCCGCGCTCGCCCTTGGTCGTGAAGAAAGGCTCGAGACATTTGCGCCGGGTTTCCTCATCCATGCCGATGCCGGTGTCCGACACCACGAGGCTCACCTGCTGCGCATCGACGCTTGTCCGGAGTGTCAGCGTGCCGCCTTCCGGCATCGCATCCACCGCGTTCAGGATCAGGTTGGTGAGCGCTTCGCGCAATTCGCTTTCGGCGCCCATGATCGCGGGCAGTCCGGGCGCGAGGGCCTTCTCGACATGGATGACGATGCCGCGCTGCTGTGGCATGTCGCTCCAGCGCGCGCGGGTGAGATCGACGATCTGCTCCACCACCGGATTGATGTTCACCGGCGTCAGCGCGGCCTGCGTCTCGCGCGGGCGGTAAAATTCGCGCAGGCGGGCGACGGTTGCCGCAACGTCCTCGATGGCCTGCAGCACGATGGGCAGGGACTGGCGCGCCTGCGGGCTGAGCGCCGGGTCCGACTCGAGCAGCTTCTCGACGTAGAGCATCGCGGGCGTAATGGCATTGTTGATGTCGTGCGCGATGCCGCTGGCCATCTGGCCCAGCGCACTCAGGCGTTCCTGCTGCAGCACGGTCTGCTGCGTCTGGCGCAGTTCGTCGTAGGCTGTCCACAGGGATTCATGCAGCTGTGTCTGGCGCACGGCAAGGCCGACATGTTCGCCGAGCTGGCGCAGGAACTCGGTCTCGCCGCTGCTGAATGCATTGGGTGTGTGGCGCGCGGCGAGCAGCACGCCGATCACGCCCCGTTCGCCGCGCAGCGGCGCGGCAATGAAGCATCCAGGGTCGAGCCGCTCGAGGTTTTGCGGCAGCGGCACCGGTCTGCGGCGCAGGTCAGGTTCGTAGACGAATTCTTCGCTGAATGTGAAGCCGGCTGACTCCGGGCCCAGCAGACCGATCCAGCACACCTGCGCGGGCAGGCTTTCCTCGACGTTGCGGATTACTACCTGAAAGATGCTGCGCAGGTCCTGGCGCTCGCCGATGGCGCGCGTGATGTGATCGAGCAGGTCCATGCGTTCAAGCTGGGATTTGAGGGCGGAGGTGCTCGCCGACAGTTCGGCCGTGCGCTCCCGCACCTTGTCTTCAAGCTGGTGTTCCCAGGCGCGACGTTCCCGCGCCAGCTCGACATGCGTGCGCACCCGTGCCAGCAGTTCGCGTGCAGAGAAGGGTTTAACCAGGTAGTCGTCCGCACCGGTATTCAGGCCCTCGAGCGCGGCTTCCTCACCGGCACGTGCGGAGAGCAGGATCACCGGCAGTCGCCGCGTCCGTTCGTCGGCGCGCAATGCCTTCAGCAGGCCAACGCCGTCCAGCCGCGGCATCATCACATCCGACAGCACCAGATCAGGCGGTGCGATGAGGGCTGCTTCGAGCGCGGCCTGGCCATCGGGCACCGCGATCACTTCATAGGCCGGGCTCAGCAGGCGTGCGACGTAGTCGCGCATGTCGGTGTTGTCGTCTGCCCACAGGATCCGCGGCCGGGCATTCCCGGGGAAGGTTGCCGCAGGTTCAGCAGGGTGAGGCAATGGGTCAGTCTGCGCGGCCGCCGGCGACCAATGCATGGCTTCCTGCACATAGGCGGCCGCAACCTGGCTCGAAGCAGCGGTGCTGCCCGGGCCGGCGCTGTTCATGGGCAGGTGGCTGGTTCCGGCTTGCAGGGTGACGAGGAAGCGGCTGCCGCTGCCAGGCTGGCTTTCAGCGCGCACCGTTCCCGCGTGCAGCTTCACCAGTTCATGCACCAGCGCCAGTCCAATGCCGGTGCCCTCGTGGGTGCGTGACGCAGCGCCCTGCACGCGATGGAATCGTTCGAAGATCCGCGGCAGTTCTTCCGGCGGAATGCCCACCCCGCTGTCTGCCACTGCGAGCGTGACTTCACCGTCGGACCACCGCAGCGTGACCGCGATGCCGCCCTTGAAGGTGTGCTTGAACGCATTCGAGAGCAGGTTGAGGACGATCTTTTCCCACATCCCGCGGTCCACATGGATCGGCTCGGGGAGCGGCGGGCAGTCGATGGTCAGGGCAAGTCCTTCGCGTTCCATCGCGGAGCGGAAGGTGCTGGCCAGTTCCGCCGTCAGTGCGGCCAGGTCCACGGGCTCGCAGTTCAGGTTCACGCGGTCGGCCTCGATGCGCGAGAAGTCGAGCAGCGTGTTGACCAGCTTGAGCAGGCGCAGCGCATTGCGGTGTACGGGCTCGAGCCGCAGGTTGCGGGAGCCATCCGCCGCGCCGGAGCCTGTGGCCAGTTCGTCCTCCAGTGGCCCGAGCATCAGTGTGAGCGGGGTGCGGAACTCGTGGCTGATATTGCTGAAGAACGCCGTCTTGGCGACATCGAGTTCGGCGAGCCTGAGGTTTGCCGCGCGCAATTCCTGCAGTGCGCCAGCGAGTTCGTTGCTGCGCTGGATGACCTCGTTCTCCATGGCGCGTGTGCGGCCCTGCAGTGCATCGCCGCGCTCGCTGGCACGCACCAGTTCGGTGACATCCTCGACACGATGCAGGATATAGAGCACTTCGCCCGCAGCGGAGAGCACGGGCAGGTTCTTTGGACTCCAGTATTTCGGCGCAAACACGCCGTCGGCATCACGGATGTCGTATTTCTGCACGGGCATCGTGTCGGGTTGCCGTGTGGCGAGCACGCGATCCAGCGAGGCACGCAGGTTGCTGGAGCCATTGGCCGCCGGATCGTCCGGGTTGTCGGGGAACACTTCGAACAGCCCGTGGCCGAGTGTTGCGCGAGTCGTGTGGGTAGCAAGCAGGCGGACGTCGGTGGCCGCGACCATGGTGTAACGGGGCGCGTCGGGCAGCAGCACAAGCAGCACTTCCGGCGATTTTTCGAAGAGCAGCCGGAAATCCCGCACACCAGATTCGTTGCCCGTCGGGTCGTCGGTGCGCGGCGCGTTTCCTTCGCTGCCTGGCGTTGCCACGTTCGCTTCCTCCTTGCGGTTCCGCAGAGCATCGCTACGGTTCCCTCGCACCCGACTAAATCAGAGACGGGAACGCCAAGTCAATCACGGGGGAACGCGTTGTGTCACGCTTTGGTGACCGCCGCCAGTGGCAGCTTTGCCTCGCCGGTATCTTCATCGTGGCAGGCTTTTCAGCTCACCGGTCGCAGGGTTGCTGATGCATTGCAACACGGAAGCAGCGGTGCATTCCAGAACTGAGGCGTCCGTCACGAATGGCATGCCATATATCAGATGGCGTCCCGGGACGACGGATCAGGTAATGGTACGGTAGCGGAGCCGGGGTGGGTATTCAGCTGGCGACGTATGCAGACGCGCTGCTGATTGCGGAATGATCAGACTCGTTGGACACGGAAGCTATGAGTGATGAGTCCTCGCAGGTAATTCGCATACTCTTTGTCGAGGACAATGTCGTCGACGTCGAGCTGGCATTGCATCAACTCAAGCGTGCAGGCATCCGATACGTGTGGAGACGGGTCGAGACCGAAGCCGGCCTGATCGCCGGGTTGCATGAATTCGCACCGACAATAATATTGTCCGACTTTTCCCTGCCGCAGTTTGATGGAATGTCGGCGCTGGGAATTGCGCAACAGCATGCACCCGCAGTGCCATTTGTATTCCTGTCGGGGACGATCGGCGAGGAGCGGGCCATTCTCGCCCTGCGTTCCGGTGCCGTTGACTACGTATTGAAGGACAACCTGGGGCGCCTTGCCACTTCCGTAACCCGTGCCCTCAGCGATGCAGCTGAAGATGTCGAGCGGGTCAGGCAGGAGGCACTGATCGCGCGGCTCAATCGCGTGCTCCACATGCTGAGTGGCGTCAACAGCCTGGTACTGCGGATCCGCGATCGCAAGGAGCTGCTCCGGGAGACGTGTCGGCTGGCGATATCCGTGGGTGGCTATGCCGCTGCGATTGCGTCTACCAAGGTGCCTGACATCGCGGCGATGCAGCCCGTGGCCTGGAGTGGCATCGACGACGAGGTGACAGAGAAGCTGCGCTCCTATGTGGCGGAGTCGGCTGGACGCGAATCCAGTGTCGTCGGCAAGGTCATCAGGACAGGCAAGGAATTCGTCTGCGGCAATACGGCGGCCCAGTCGGCCACGGTGAACTTCGATGCGTTGATGGTCCACGCCGGCCTGCGGTCGGTTGCCGTTCTGCCGCTGGTCATCGATGGCGCCGTCATTGCCGTGCTGGTGCTGTGCGCCCGCGATTCGAATATCGTCGGCGCGGAGGAGATGGAGATGTTGCGGGAGGTTGCCGGCAACCTGTCGTTCGGGCTCCAGTACATACAGCGGGATACGACGGCACGTTTCCTGTCCCATTTCGATTCGCAGACCGGCCTGGCCAAGCGTCCCCTGTTCTGCGAACGCGTCCAGCGCCTTGTCGCCAGTGCCACCAGCCGCGGTCCCCGCTACGCCGCTGTCGTGATGGACATCGAGCGGCTGAGCGTCATCAACGACTCCTTCGGGCGCAGAACGGGCGATCTGCTGCTGCGACATGTCGCAGATCGACTCAAGTACTATTATCCAAAGACCGATCAGATCGCACATTTCACCGGCGGCACTTTCGCGCTGATCAGCCCGCAGGGTGATCGCACGGAGGAGGAAATCCAGGCGGCTGGATATCGGCAGGCCGAAGCCATTTTCGGCGAACCTTTCCAGGTAGAAGGACGCTCGATTCCCGTGGCCGTCAGGACCGGGTTTGCGCTCTTTCCGGAGGATGCTCCGGATGCCACCGTGCTTGTACAGAATGCCGAAGCGGCCTTGCACGGAGCACGCGCGACGGGTGGGAAGCATGTGCGCTACAGCTCGACGGCGCGTCTGGAGGGCGTCGGTCAGCTCGCGCTGGAACACAGGCTGCGGCTTGCCTTCGAGCGGCAGGAGTTCGAACTCTTCTACCAGCCGAAGGTAAGCGTCATCACAAGGCGTATTCAGGGAGCCGAGGCGCTCATACGCTGGCGCAGTCCCCAGGACGGGCTCGTATTGCCCGGGGATTTTCTGCCGATACTCGAATCCTCGGGATTGATAGTCCAGGTCGGTGACTGGGTGATTCGCCAGGCGGCGCAAGACTGCCAGCGCTGGTTGCGCGACGGGCTGCCGCCCATCCGGGTGGCCGTCAATATTGCTCCAGCGCAGCTGGGACATCCCGATTTCGTGCGCGACTTCCTGCGGGCGGTGGAACCCTGGTCCACGAAGACATCGGGACTGGATGTGGAAATTACGGAAGGTGTATTGCAGGAAGATTCCCTGACCGAAGTCAACCGGCTGAAATTGCTGCGCGACACAGGGGCCAAGATCGCGATCGACGACTTCGGCACCGGCTACTCTTCGCTGCGCCGGCTGGCAGCGCTGCCCATCGATACGCTCAAGATCGACAGGCACTTTGTTGCCGCGTGTGTGGGCAACCCTGCCGGCGCCAGTCTGGTGAAGACGATCATCGCGCTTGCGCGTACCTTCGATATGGCCACCGTGGCGGAGGGAGTCGAGAAGCAGGAGCAGCTCGATTTTCTCTGGCATATGGGCTGTGACCAGTCGCAGGGCTTCCTGCACAGCCCGGCGGTGACGGCAGCTGAGTTTGGATTGCTGCTGCGTCACGGCAAGGGCAGGTTGATTCAACCTGCCGAGTCGGAGGAGCTTTCAGAAAGCAATGCGAGCGGCTTCTGACGGGCACCGCCGTTCCCTGACCTCAACGGTGTCGCCAGACCGTTTTCGAGACCCGAAAGACATCTTGCCGCCTGATTCAGCACTTTCCGGACGCCTTCCGGGTGCGCACCGGCTGGCGCCCGCGTATCCTTGGCGAATTGGCCGACAGGGTTCCTGGCCGGCTTTCCATAGACACAAGGGGGATTCCCGATGATCAGGTTCACGCGCTTGCAGTTGGCCGCCACCATGGTTCTGGCCGCATCCGCCGGGTTGACGCTGACGCTCGCCGGCGAGGCGCCGGCCACCGCAACGGCCAATGTGCTCGACGCGCCGCCCAGGGAATACGTGATTCCGAAGAAAGGCATCCCGGACGCCATCCGCAAGGCGGTCGAGTCGCCGGACCGGCCGAAGTCGGATACCGTGCGCGACGGCTACCGCAGACCCGCCGAGATACTTGCGCTGACGGGCGTAAAGGCGGGCAACAAGGTGTTCGAGTTCGCCTCGATGGGCCAGTACTACAGCCGGCTGCTGGCCGAGGTGGTCGGCCCGAAGGGCAAGCTCTACATGACCGACGCGCACGACTACCTGAGCGACGCCAAGGTCATGGAAGAGCAGATCGCCAAGCCTGGCCTTGCCTTCGCTGCCGCGCATCCGAATACCACCTACGCAGTCGTGGACTACAACAAGATCGACATGCCGCGCGGCCTCGACATGGTGTTCAACGTGCTCTACTACCATGAGCTGCTGCGGCACAATGTCGATGTCACGGTGCTTCACGACAAGATCTTCAAGGCGCTGCGGCCAGGCGGCATCTACATGATCATCGACCATGCCGGGAAGATCGGTGTGGACATGAAGGACACCCTGCCGCTGCACCGCCTCGACCCGTCGGTGATCAGGCAGGCCGTGACCTCCTTCGGCTTCGAGCTGGTCGTCGAAAGCCGGCTGCTCGAGAACCTCTCGGACGATCACACCTGGCCGATATTCGCGGCGGGCAAGCGCGACCAGACGGATCAGGTCGTCTACATGTTCCGCAAGCCCATCGTTTATTGAGCATCGGAGCAAACAGGATGACGGCCGGAATGCTGGTCCGCAGCCTCGCCATCGTCTGCCTTGGCTGCGTCGCAGGCACTGCTGCATTCACGCCTGCGCGCCCGCCACCGGGCGTGGCGTGGATGATCTGGTGCGCGTCAACGGCAAGTGGCTGATCAAGAACCGCGACGTCTCGCCGCAGGACTGACAGCAAGCAGCGCCGCGGCGTCCATGACTTCGCCGCTGCCGGTGGGAATGGGTCCATAACCAGTATAGTCAATAATATTGACTATACTGGTTATGGACGATATCCTGCCGTCATGATCAGAGCCCATCGTTCCCTGGACGACATCCCCATGGCAACGCTGCTGCTGCGCGCTGGAGCGGCCTACGCTGCGGCCATTCGCGCTGCCCTGGCGGAAGCAGGGCACGACGACATCCCGAAGAACGGCCTCTATGTGATCGGGGGCCTGGCAGTCCGGGCCGGGTCGGCGCCGCTCGGCCAGATCATCGACGAACTCGGCCTTTCAAAGCAGGCCACGGGGCAGCTCGCGGATGCCCTGGTGAGTGGCGGCTATCTCGAGCGCCATGTGGATGTGGAAGATCGTCGCCGGCTGACCGTCGGTCTCACCGAGCGGGGCCGCGCCGCGGCCAGGGTTCTGGCTGCAGCCCGCAGGTCCGTGGACGCGAAGCTGCTCGCCCGAGCCGGGCCGACGGATCTGGAACGGACCCGGCGCACCCTTTTCCTCATGGGAAATATCGGCCGTACCGCATCGGGCGTGCACAAGGAAGGAAACGATGAACATCAATGAGTCGCGTGAATCCATTCACGTCCGGAATTCGGATCTCGCGGAATCACGGCTGTCGAACACCAATTTGACCGGTGCCACATTCGACAACGTGAACCTGCTGCGGGCGGCGTTCATCAACATCAATTTTTCCAACGCCACACTCACGAATGTCAACCTGACCAATGTCAGCATCAGCGATGCCAACATCGCCGGCATGACCATCAACGATGTGCTGGTCTCCGATTTATTCCGCGCCCGCAGGCGTCATGCGGGGGCGGGCAGTCCGGGTGCACCGGCGGTTTCATTGACGTCCGTCATGCCGGTGCTTCGCGTTCAGGACATGCAGCGCGCCATCGACTGGTACACGAACATCGTCGGATTTGCGCTGCAGTGGCGCAGCCCCAATGATGGCGGGGGCGAGAATTCCATGCTCCGCCTGGGGGATGTGGTGCTCATGCTGTCCACGGGCACCCATCCGGGCGACAAGCCGGCATTTACCGGCACCCTCTATTTCAACACCCCGGCCGTGTCGGTCTTCCATGACCGCATCAAGGACAGGGCCGAGCTGGTCTGGCCTCTCGAGAACATGGATTACGGCACCGTCGAATTCGGAGTCCGTGATCCGGATGGGTATGTACTGGCATTCGCGGAGCGGCGACCTCCTGCCTGAGTTCGCCGCATCTGCGCAGTGGCCGGTCAATCCTCGCTCTTCACCGGATCGGTGGGTGGCAACAGGTACCCGTGTCTGGTCATGCTCATCGCCGGTGAGTAATCGCAAGGCACGCAGTCCGGCAGAAACAGTTCCGGCGTGCGGCCGCTGACCGGGTTCCTGTAGCCCCACCACATCGGCAGGATCCTGGGCCAGTCCCAGGTTTCGCCAGTACCGCCGCGATAGTGCTCCTGTCGTACGCCGAGCTCTGAAATCGGCACATCCGGCCTGTACACCGGGACCAGGGCCGCACCAACGTAACGCTGGGGCCGGGCCGGCGCAGCAGGGTTTGCCGCAGCCGTCGCAGGCCCTGCAGGTGCAGCAGCACGTGGAGGCGCAGCAGCAGGTGCGGTTCCAGCAGGCGCGGTGGCGCGCGCTGCCGCAGCTGCGGGTGCCTTGTCCCTGGCGGCAGCCCAGCCACCTTTCCAGTTCGGCATTTCGAAGTAGGGCTCATCCAGCGACAGGTTCCACAGCCGCCAGATGCCGTCTTCGAGGATCAGGTGATCGTCGGGATACATCGCACCAAACAACGTGCCGCCCGGGTTCTTGCCCGTGTTGGGATGGAACAGATAGGTGCGCAGCCGCGCCGACCTGCCGTCGGGCGCGACATTGATCACCGGCTGGATGCGCCAGTGATACGCAATGCCGGCCCGCATTGCGGTGGCCGGATTCACCGGCTCCCCGTATTGCAGCTGCAGGGCGTGCGCGATGCGCTCGCCGCCGGTGTAGTACCCGGCATACGGGATCTGCTTGGTGCCGGTCTTGCCGAAGATCTCGGCCAGCATGACCCACTGCGAATCGTCGGCATAATTGCCATAGGCGGTCGAGACATTCTCCGCACCGTCATAGGCTTTCGCGACCAGCAGCTTGCGGGCGGCTTCCTGCAGTCGCGTTGCCACATCTGCCGTCGAACGCTTTGTCCCTGGTGCGGCAATGGCAGCCGTGAGCGGCCGGGTTGCAACAAATTTCTGGCCGGCAGGCGCAGCGATGGCCTTGCCTGTTACCGGATGCTTCGCAGCAAAGGCCGGAATGTCACGGGCAATCTGGCTCTTGCCCCAGCCCTTGCCGTACTCCGCGCGAAACACCGGGAACACGCGCATTTCGCGCACCTTCCACAATCCGTCTTCCTTCACGAAGCGGTTGTCGAAGACAGAAAGCTCCCAGAACCCTTCGCCTTTGTCCGCTTCGCCCAGCATGCCGAGTTCAATGCCGCGCACATGGGCCTCACGCCGGCCGGCCGCAAAGGTCACCGTCGTGTCGAACTGCAGGCGATCGTTCAGCACGCCATGCGTCAAACCCGCCGGGCCCATGCGCTCCAGTACCTGGCGGATTCCCTGCGATCCGGAAGAAACACCCACCCCGCCGACTTCGTACACGCCGTTGGCGGCGAACAGGTCGCTGACGTCGTCCCACATCCTCCGGTCGACGTAGTAGCCATAAGCCGACTGCAGATTGCGAACCAGGCTTTCGTCGTTCATCACCGCAATGCGCTCTTCAAGCTCGGCGAGCGAGGCCTTGCTCTTCGGTGCTGCGCCCACCGGCTGCGGAATGGGAATGCCGGATTCGGCAGAAGTGAAATGGAAGGGAACGATTGGCAGGCTCTGGCCCTTCCAGTTGCTCCACCCGGTTTCGTAGGCACCGGCATATTGCGGATAAAAGTGCAGCACGCCGATTTTCCAGCGGCCATTTTCACGCACGTATTCATTTTCAAACACGCCGCCCTGCAGGCTCGCATTGCCCTTGCTGTCGTTCAGCAGGAACAGGCCGTACCAGCGGCCCCTGGCCGACTCACCGTCCACCGACAGATTGACCAGCGGTTGCTCGATCAGCTGGGTATGCAATTCGCCCGGCTTGAGACCCTGGTGACCGCCGCCCTCGTGGGTGACCAGGAATTCAGCAATGGCCTTGC
The DNA here is from genome assembly GCA_015655465.1 of Gammaproteobacteria bacterium. Lineage (GTDB taxonomy): Bacteria > Pseudomonadota > Gammaproteobacteria > Steroidobacterales > Steroidobacteraceae > ZC4RG30. The sequence goes on from JAATEY010000193.1 coordinate 14,055, forward strand.
GCCCTTTGGCCGACTCCTCGCCGAAGATGTAGGTGCCATTGCCGGCGAACAGATCCGCCATTTCGTTCCACAGGGCATATTGGGAATACTGCGCGTAAGTGCGCTGCAGCTGTTTTACCGCCCGGATCGATTCCGCGCGATCCACATCCCGTGCCAGCTCGTCATGCAGGATTTCGGCAACGGTGATCGTCGGCAGCATCAGGCAGGACGCCAATGCCAGGCCAATCGACAGGATCCTCGTACGGTATGACATCGGAACTTTCCTCGGCGAATTTGCTGCGCAGCAGGATCAGGCGCGGACAGCGCATAATAGTCAGGCAAATCTGCCCGGGAAGCTACGTGCCGGAGTTCGCGGGGCGAAGGAATCGGTGTATTCCGTCTGAGGCAAATGACACTACCGCTTGGGAGAGATCAGGTGGCAAGCATGCAAGGATTCATGGATCGCGTTCGCTCCGCCGGCCGGGGATTGCTCGGCACCTGGGTCAAGATCCCCGCATTCGAAACGGTGGAGCTGCTTGCCCATGCCGGGTTCGACTTCGTCGTGATCGACATGGAGCATTCGCCGCTGGCGCTCGATCGTGTCTATGAGCTCATCTTCGCCACGCAACGCATGGGAATGGCAGCGCTGGTGCGCCTGCCCGATCAGCTGGGCACACCTGTGCAGCCGCTGCTCGATGCCGGTGCCGATGGCCTGCTGGTGCCCCGGGTCACCAGCACGGAGATCGCGGCGGCAATTACCGCGCGCATGGTCTTCGGTCCAGCCGGTGAGCGCGGACTGGGCTTCACCTCGCGCGCCGGGCGCTGGAGTCTCATGCCGCTCCCTGAATATCTCGAGCACGGCGACAGGCAATGCCTGCGCATGATCCAGCTCGAAGACTGGGCAACACTGGAAGCAGCAGCGCAATTCGCCGCGCTCAAGCATGTGAACGGACTCTTCGTCGGTCTGGGCGATCTTTTCCTTTCAAGCGGCAAGTCCGCGAACACGCCGGAGGTTCAGGCACTGGTGGGTTCAGTCCTCAAAGCCACGAAGGAGGCCGGCATCCTGTCGGGCATCGCAGCGGGCGCACCCGCCGAAGCCAGGCAATATCTGGCCATGGGCTATTCGCTGGTCATGGTCAGCAATGACGCCACGCTTTTCGGGCGGGCTGCGGCAGAGATGGTGAAGGCAAGCCGGCAGGAGGTGGCGCAGTGAGTGCGGAAACATTCAGCGAACAGGAAGCCCTGTTCGAGCGTCTGCGCATCGAAGCGCAGCTGCATGACTACTGGCACGACGTCGACCGGAACTGGGGCCGCAACGCGCCTTCTTTTTACACCGAGGACGCAGTGTTCGGCGGCGAGGCCGCCAACTATGCCGGCCGCAAGGAAATCGCAGCCTTCTATCAATATCGCATCGATCGCGGTGTTGCGCGCGTGGCGGTGCATGCGGTGACCAATTTCCGGGTCGCCTTCGAGGGGCGCGAGCGGGCGCTGTCGACCTGGTACCTGCTGTCCTATGCGGCCGATGGCGAGCCGGTGCTGCCCACCCATCCACCCATCGTCATCGCGCTGGTCAGCGACGTGCACGAGCGGCAGCCAGGCGGCAGCTGGCTGTGCGCGCGCCGCACTTTCGAGGTGCTGTTCGCAGGCGGCGCCAAACCGACAAATCTCAAAGTGGATACGAAATAGGGGAAGCGTAACGTGTTGTGGAGGCTGATCGGCCAATTCCTCCGGCCCCATTGGGGCCTGGTTTCCGCGGTTGCGGTGCTGCAGGTGCTGCAATCCGCCGCCTCACTGTATCTGCCTGAACTCAGCGCCGAAATCATCAATCAGGGTGTGGCGACGGGGAATGCACATTTCATCCTGAGCACCGGTGCGGTGATGCTGGCGGTGGCGTTTGCGCAGATCGCCTGCGCGTTTGCGGCCGTGTTCTTCAGCGCCAGGACCGCAATGTCGGTGGGGCGCGACATGCGCAGTGCGATCTTCAATCACGTGGGTGACTTCTCCGAGCAGGAAGTCTCGCGATTCGGCGCTCCATCGCTGATCACGCGCACAACCAATGACGTGCAGCAGGTGCAGACGCTGGTCCTGACCACCTGCACCATGCTGGTGTCCGCGCCGCTCCTCAGCATTGGCGGCATCGTCATGGCCATCCGGCTGGACCCCGAACTGTCGCGGCTGATTGCAGTGAGTGTGCCGCTGATGATGCTCGGACTGGGTCTGATCATGGCCCGCATGGTGCCGCTGTACCGGATGATGCAGGTCCGCATCGATGGTGTGAATCGTGTGCTGCGCGAACAGCTGACCGGGATCCGCGTCGTGCGCGCATTCGTGCGCGAAGAACTGGAGACGCACCGGTTCGCGCAGACCAATGCCGATGTCACCGAGGTCAATCTGCGTGCAGGACGGCTGATGGCGCTGATGTTTCCCGTCATCATGATCGTGCTCAATGTCTCGAGCGTGGCGGTAATCTGGTTTGGTGCTTTCCGCATCGAGGCCGGCTCCATGCAGGTGGGCACATTGATCGCGTTCCTCACCTATCTCATGCAGATCCTGATGGCGGTCATGATGGCCACCTTCATTCTCACGATGATTCCGCGTGCGGCCGTTTCGGCGGAACGCATCCAGCAGGTGCTGCAGACCCCATCGAGCGTGCGGCCACCCGCCCATCCGGTGACGCCGGGTGTTGCCGAGGGAAGAGTGGAGCTGCGCGATGTGGGCTTTTCCTACCCGGGTGCCGAACGGCCGGTGGTAAGCGGCATCAGCTTTGTCGCGCAGCCCGGCCAGACACTGGCACTCATCGGCAGCACGGGGTCGGGCAAGTCCACGCTCATCAATCTCATTCCGCGGTTGTTCGATGCTACGGCGGGCATGGTGCTGATCGATGGTGTGGATATCCGCCAGCTGGCTCCGGATTCGCTCTGGGGCAGCCTTGGCCTGGTGCCGCAGAAGCCATTTCTCTTCTCCGGCACGGTGCGCAGCAATCTGCTGCAGGGCAAGGCGGACGCCACCGACGACGAAATATGGCGTGCACTCACCATTGCACAGGCGAAGGACTTCGTGGAGCAGCTGCAGGGCGGGCTGGACGCACGCATCGCCCAGGGTGGTACCAATGTTTCCGGTGGCCAAAGGCAACGGCTTGCCATTGCGCGCGCGCTGGTAAGGCGGCCAGGGATCTACCTGTTCGACGATTCGTTCTCGGCCCTGGATACCGCAACAGAGGCGCGGCTGCGTCAGGCGCTCAGGCAGCAAACCGGTGGCGCGACACTGATCGTCGTCGCGCAGCGCGTCTCCAGCATTGCCGATGCAGACCAGATTCTCGTCCTTGAAGACGGCCACATCGTTGCGCGCGGTACGCATCAGCAGCTGCTGGAGCAATCTGCAACCTATCGCGAGATCGTTGCTTCGCAGAGCACTGCGGAGGAAGCGGCATGAGTGCAGCAGAGAAGGAGGCTCGTCCCGCGCCGCCGATGCCGATGCGCGGGCCCGACAGCGGCGGTCCATTCGCGGGAATGAACATCGCCACGCAAAGGGCCAGGCAATTTCGCCCCACTGTCCGGAGACTGCTGGCAAGGCTGGGCCCGGAGCGGGCACGGCTGGTACTGGTGCTGGCACTGGCCATCACCGGCGTGGTCTGCGCGGTCATGGGCCCAAGGCTGCTGGGCGAAGGCACCAATCTCATCTTCTCCGGTGTGATGTCGAAATCCCTGCCTGCCGGCGCAAGCCAGGCAGAGCTGATTGCACAGTTGCGTGCCGATGGCAACGACGGCAGGGCAGGCATGCTCAGTGCCATGACCCTCACCCCCGGGCAGGGCGTGGATTTTGCCGCGCTCGCCACCGTGCTGTGCTGGGCGCTGGGTCTTTATCTTCTGGCCGCAACATTCAACTGGGCCCAGGCCTTCGTGCTCAACGGCGTGGTGCAGCGGACAGTGTACGGGCTGCGCAAGGATGTCGAAGCGAAGCTGCACCGGTTGCCGCTGCAATACTTCGATGCCAGGAAGCGCGGCGAATTGCTCAGCCGCGTCACCAACGACGTGGACAACATCGCGCAGAGCCTGCAGCAGACCGTCAGCCAGCTGGTCACCTCATTGCTGACGGTGGTTGGTGTCATTGCAATGATGTTCATCCTGTCACCCTCGCTGGCGCTGGTGGCACTCATCACGGTGCCGCTCACCTTTGCCCTGACTGCCTTCATCGCGAAGCGATCGCAGAAGCTGTTTGCCGCACAATGGGCCATTACCGGCGAGCTCAATGGCCAGATAGAAGAAACCTATTCCGGCCATGCGCTGGTGAAGGTGTTCAGCCAGCAGCGGGAAGTCGGGCGGCGATTCCAGCAGACGAACAACAAGCTCTTCGAAGCCGGCATCGGTGCGCAATTCATGAGCGGCCTGATCATGCCCGCCATGACCTTTGTCGGAAACCTGGTATATGTCGCCATTGCCGTGGTGGGTGGTCTGCTGGTGTCTTCCGGGTCCATGCAGCTGGGCGATGTGCAGGCCTTCATCCAGTATTCGCGCCAGTTCATGCATCCGCTGGGGCAGCTCGGTACCATGGCCAATCTGCTGCAATCCGGCGTCGCCTCGGCCGAGCGCGTGTTCGAGCTGCTGGACGCCGAGGAACAACGCCCGGATGCAGCGCCCGCCGCCAGGCCCGCCGAGGCTCGCGGGCGTCTGGTCTTCGAAGACGTGTCCTTCCGCTACAGCCCCGACAGGCCGCTGATCGACCACCTGAGCCTGGTGGCCGAGCCTGGCAGCACCGTCGCCATCGTGGGCCCCACCGGGGCCGGCAAGACCACCCTGGTCAACCTCATGATGCGTTTCTACGAAATCGATTCCGGCCGCATCACCCTCGACGGTGTCGACATCGCCACGCTGACGCGTCGCGACCTGCGCTCGCGCATGAGCATGGTGCTGCAGGACACCTGGCTGTTCGCCGGTACGATCCGCGACAACATCGCCTATGGCCGGCCCGATGCCACGGAAGAAGAGATCATGGCCGCCGCACGTGCCTCCCATGTCGATCGCCTGGCGCATTCATTGCCAAAGGGCTACGACACGGTGCTCGACGGCGAGGGCGGTACCGTCAGTGTCGGCGAGATGCAGCTCATCACCATCGCCCGCGCATTCCTGGCCCAGCCCAGCGTCATCATCCTGGACGAAGCCACCAGCTCGGTGGATACGCGCACCGAAGTGCTGGTGCAGAAAGCCATGAACGCCCTGCGCGCCAATTGCACCAGTTTCGTCATCGCCCACCGGCTGTCCACCATCCGCGATGCGGACCTGATCCTGGTGATGGATGCCGGTCGCATCGTGGAGCAGGGCACGCATGAACAGCTGCTGGCAGCGCGCGGTGCGTATCACGCGCTCTACATTGCGCAATTCGCTGCGCCGGCCGCCTGACAGGGAGGCTTATTTCGCGGCGTCTTCCAGGCTGCTCGGCAGATGGCGCAGCGCATCCGCATCGGGCTCGATGCCGGTAACGGCAATCAACCGCGCAATCGACATGTAGCAGCCGATGGTCAGCACGATGTTGACGAGGATCTGGTCGGAAACGACCTTTCGCAGTTGCGCCAGCGTTTCGTCCGAGGGAGACAGCTGCGTCACCACCTCATCGGTGAAGCGCGCCGCTGCGGCATGCAGCGGGTTGAGTGCGGCATAATTGCCGCTGGCGATGGCCGCAAGTTCAACCTCGGTCAGCCCCGCTGCGCGCCCGAGGGGGATGTGATGATGCAGTTCATAGGCGCTGTCGGACAGATACGCGACGCGCAGGACGACGGTCTCGCGCAGGCGCGGCTCGAGCACTTCCGGATTGGCGATGGCCCGCCCGAGCTGGCCCTGTGCCTCGAACATGGGCAGTGAGGCATGAGCATTGATGCGCACGACGTTGAGCGGAACGGCCGCCAGTGTCTTCTGCATGATCTCTGGCAGCGTCGACACATCGGGATATGGAATGCGTGGCATGGAGTCTCTATGCTTGTGCTGGCAGGCATAACAATAGAAGTTTTCCATGCTGTTCGATACCCATGCACATGTCCTGTCGGCGGACCTCGGGCGCTACCCCTATTCAACGCTGCGGGGCGGGGCCAGGCCACCCGTCAGTCCGCTGGTCTTCCCGGTGGAAGACCTGGTCCGTGCGCTGGATGCTGGCGGTGTGGCACACGCCTGCATCGTGCAGCGTGCAACGCTCTATGGCTACGACAACCGTTACGCGCTCGATGCCGCGGTGGCCTTTCCCGGCCGCTTCGTGCCCATCGTCGTTCTCGACGCGCAGGATCCGGCCTCGCCCGGACTGTTGAAGAGCCTCGCTGCAGCGCACCGCCTCGGCGGACTGCGCATCGTCGCGCCGCAATTGACCGAGCACGACACCGCATGGCTTGACAGCGAAGATGCGCTGGGGCTCTGGCAGGCTGCAGCTGATCTCGCGCTGCCAGTCACGGTCATCCTCTATCGCAGGAACAATGAGGCGGGC
>JAATEY010000281.1 GCA_015655465.1 Gammaproteobacteria bacterium
CAGAGAGTTGGTGATCTGGCGCAGCGCGCGGTCGTTCATGTCGACGACGCGCTTCCAGGTCACGCGGCGCACGTCGATGCCCAGCTCGTTGCCCCAGTAGATGTGGTTGTCGAGCATCGCGGCCAGCAGGTTGTTGGCCGCGGCAATGGCGTGGAAGTCACCCGTGAAGTGCAGGTTGATGTCTTCCATCGGCACGATCTGCGCATAACCGCCGCCGGCCGCGCCGCCCTTCACGCCGAAGCAGGGTCCCAGCGAAGGCTCGCGCAGGCAGATGATGGCCTTCTTGCCGATGGCATTGAGACCGTCGCCCAGACCCACGGTGGTGGTGGTCTTGCCCTCGCCGGCCGGCGTCGGGTTGATGGCGGTCACGAGAATGAGCTTGCCCGGCTTGCGCGTGGAGATATCGCGCACTGCCTCGAGTGAGAGCTTGGCCTTCCAGGGGCCGTACTGCAGCAGCTGGTCGCGGCTGATGCCGATCTTTGCAGCAACCGATTCAATCGGCTGCATCTTCGCCTGGCGTGCAATCTCGATATCGCTCAGAGGCATGGGTAATCCTTCTTCGTGATTGGGCATGACCCGCCCATGGCGGGGGCGGCAATCATGTCGCAAAGACCCCACCGACGCCAGTAATCCGGCAAAATCCCGCCCTGATTTGCATGCCGCAGGCAAACCATGCCGGCGGCAGCTTTTCACTTATCATTGCAGCTTCGGCAGACAGGGTTCAGGTACTCATGGGTCGCATATTCGAAGTACGCAAGCACACGATGTTTGCCCGCTGGAACCGCATGGCGAAGCAGTTCGCCAAGATCGGCAAGGAAATCACCATCGCCGTGAAATCAGGCGGCACCGATCCAGCCAGCAACCCGTCGCTGCGGCGCGTCATCCAGAACGCCCGTGCCGTCAACATGCCCAAGGACAAGGTCGACGCCGCGATCAAGCGCGCCGCCGGTCGGGACGCAACGAACTACACCGAGACCATCTATGAGGGCTACGCGCCCCACGGCGTCGCCGTGCTGATTGAAACCGCCACGGACAACCCCACCCGCACGGTCGCCAATGTCCGCAGCATCCTCACCAAGCATGAGGGCAACCTCGCCAGCAGCGGCAGCGTGAGCTTCATGTTCCGCAAGCTGGGGGTTTTCCGCCTGCTGCCGGAGGGCATCGACCAGGATGACCTGGAGCTCTACCTGATGGACCACGGGCTGGACGAGATGGGCGAAGGAACCAGCGACAAGGGCGAGGCGCAGCTGGTGGTGCGTTGCGCATTCGAGGACTTCGGCAGGCTGCAGAAAGCCCTGGAGGAAAAGGGCATCACTCCCGTCTCGGCGGAACATGAATACCTGTGCAATGCACCCACTATGTTGCCGGAAGACCAGGCGACCGAGGTCATGACGCTGCTGGACAAACTCGAGCAGGACGAAGATGTACAGAACGTCTACCACACGCTGGCGTAACCGCCTGGTGCACCCGGCGTTCGCTGTTGCGCTGCTGGTACCGGCGGCCTGCTCGCGCGAACCGGGGGCACAGCGCACCGAGCAGCGTGGCGTTGATGCATTTCACTCCATCGATCTGCGTGGCGCTGTCGACGCAAACGTACAGGTGGGAGCCGCCAGCTCGGTAACGCTGGTGGCCGATGCGGACTCGCTGCAGGCGACCCGCACCCATGTGCAGAACGGCATGCTCATCATCGAGAATCAGCCGGGCTGGCGCTGGCTGGGCAGCACCCCGAAAATCGAGGTGCGCATCACCCTGCCAGCGCTCAATGCGCTGGCAATGAATGGCGCAGGCAGTGTGACGATAAGTGGCGTGAACAGTGGCGCCCTTGCGCTCGCATTGCAGGGGGCCGGCAATCTGGCAGCATCGGGTCACACTGCGGCGTTGAACGCCCGCATCAATGGCGCCGGCGACATGGACCTCTCCCGCCTGGTCGTCGGCGATGCATCGATCGCGGTGAATGGCGCCGGCAACCTCAGCACCAATGTCACGGGCTCGCTGCAGGCCGCGATGAACGGCATCGGCTCCATTACCTATGCCGGCAAGCCACAGAAGATTGATTCACAGATTCACGGCGTGGGCCGTATCATTGCCGCGCCTTCCGCGGGCGATTGAAGAGCAAGGACGCACCATGGCACGACTCACTGCAAAGATTTCAGCGGCAACCCTGCTGCTCACTGCATCTGCGTGGTCGGCGGTCCCGGACAACAGCGGCGTCGACCAGCTTGATACCGTGGTAGTCAGCGGCACTCGCCTGCGCGGCGTGAAAGACCTGGACGTACCTGCATCGATCACCACCGTGCAGGCGGATACGGACAGCAACAACCTGCAGACGAATGTCACGGAACTGCTGGGTGGAGTTGCCGGCGTCACCGCGCTGGATCGCCGCAACTATGCACAGGACACCCAGCTGTCGATACGCGGCTTTGGCGCGCGGTCAACCTTCGGTGTACGCGGCGTGCGCCTGTTTGCCGATGGCATTCCCGCCTCCATGCCCGATGGCCAGGGACAACTCTCGCATTTCAACCTGCTGGGCGCGGATCGCATCCAGATCATGCGTGGACCATTCTCGACGCTGTACGGCAATTCCTCCGGGGGCGTGGTGCAGATCTGGAGTCGGCCGGGCACCGAGGAGCCCTCGGCGCGAGTGCGCGCCACTGTCGGCAGCTACGGCGAGCGCAGCTATGGCGCACAGGCGCTGGGCACGATCGGACTTGCGGACTACAACCTCGCCCTGTCGCGCTTTGAAACCGATGGCTACCGGGATCACGCGGCAGCACGGCGCGATTCGGCAAACCTGCGACTGGGCTTCGACACGGGTGCAGGGCGCGAGCTGACACTGGTCGTGAACTATGTAGACATCCCCGAGGCACAGGACCCGCTGGGTGTAATCCTCGCTGACTGGCGCGCCGATCCGCGCGGGACTGTATCCCTTGCCACCGATTACAACACCCGCAAATCGGTGGAACAGCTGCAAGGCGGCCTGGTGTTCGAACAGAAGCTCGGATCAGCCAACACCTTGCATGCCATGGCCTATGCAGGCAACCGCAAGATAGTGCAGTACCTCGCCATCACGCCGAGCGTACAGAGCCCGCCGACGCATTCGGGCGGCGTGGTCGATCTCGACACCGACTATCGTGGCGCCGATCTGCGCTGGTCCTGGCAGGGAGAACTGGCGAACCGGCCGCTGGAGTTCACGCTGGGCGGCAACTTCGATCTGCAGCAGCAGCAGCGGCTGGGCTACAACAACTTCGTGGGCTCCACGCTGGGCGTCCGCGGTGCACTGCGCCGCGACGAAACCAACCGCGTCGAAAACCTGGACGAATTCGCCCAGGCCATGTGGCAGTTCGCCGATCGCTGGTCGGTGCTGGCAGGCTTGCGGCACAGCGAGATCAATTTCAAGTCCACGGATCGCTACATCGTGGGCACCAATCGTGACGACAGCGGCCACAAGCGCTACGGCGACACCACGGTGGTAGGCGGCCTGATGTTCCGGCCAATGGAGTCATTGCATCTCTACGCATCGGTTGGAGACGGCTTCGAGACACCGACATTCAACGAAATGAGCTATCGGTCCGATGGTCAGCCTGGACTTGCGTTCTACCTGCTGCCTGCAACCAGCGATGAATACGAGGTGGGCGCAAAGTGGCGTCCGGACGGTGGACTGCAGGTTGATGTGGCGCTGTTCCGCGCCAGTACTACCAACGACCTCGCGGTCGCCCGCAACCTTGGTGGCCGCAGCAGCTACAACAACATTCCCGGCTCGCGGCGCCAGGGATTCGAGGCAGCAATGCGCCTGCCTGTTGCCGACGACTGGCAGCTCGAGGCGAACTACACCCTGCTGGCCGCCACTTTCACGAAGGACTTCCTGACCGGCGGCCCGCCGCCATGTTCGAGTGCGAACGTTCCGGTACTGGCCGGCACCCGCATGCCCGGCGTGGCCCGTCACCAGGGACAGCTGCAACTGAAGTGGTCGCCGGGGCCATGGAGCGCGGCACTCGAACTCAACGGCAGCAGCAATGTGACGGTGAACGACCGCGCCAGCGAACAGGCGCCAGGCTACGGCGTCTGGAATGCGGAAATCGGCCGCAACTGGGAATTGGGCGACAGCACCCTGCGCGGCTTTGCGCGCGTCGACAACCTGCTGGACAAGTCCTACGTCGGCTCGGTCATCGTCAACGAAGGCAACAGCCGCTTCTACGAAGCCGCCACCGACCGCACGGCAACCGTCGGTCTGCAATGGCGCTGGCGCTGACCCCAGGAGAACCTAGAACGCGCCTTTGGCGCCCCAGCTGATGGTGAGCGCCGCCGTGCCCTGGTCATAGGTGCCGGGCGGCAGCTCGGCAGTCACGGCGCCCGTTCCTGACGCTGCCACCGGCAGCACCAGCCGCTGGGCACCGCGAACTTCCAGTGTCTCGAAGCCTTGCGGGGCCATGCGCACCGCCATGCGTGCTGGCCAGCTGTTGCCTGTCCGGCGCACCAGCACAACCTGACCGGCGCTCGCCACGTTCTGCAGGTCCACCACCAGCGTATTGCGCTCCCAGAACTGCAGCACCACCGGCGCTGCGCCATCGGCCGGAAGCTTCAATTCCAGCTCACTGACCACCTGCGGAGCCGGCGCAGCGGCCTTGCCGAAGGGCCAATGGGATTTCACCGTGGCGCAACCTTACAGCAGCAGCGCGCCTGCCAGCAGCCAGCGTCCGGAGACGCGAGGGCGGTGCATGGGCGTCCCGCGACAATGTGCTTTACAGAAACCACAGCATGACGCCAAGCGAACCCCATGCTCCAGCCGTTTGACTTCAAAGAGTGGATCGAATCACACCGGCATCTGCTCAAGCCCCCGGTGGGCAAC
>JAATEY010000037.1 GCA_015655465.1 Gammaproteobacteria bacterium
AGAACTTTGCCAGCGGCGCACTCACCGGCGCCGAGGCGCTGATCCGCTGGAATGATCCGCGTACCGGCCGGGTGCCGGCGAGCCGGTTCATCCCGGTGCTGGAAGAAACCGGTCTGATCTACGACGTCGGGCGCTGGGCATTGCGCCAGGCCGTTGCCGACTATCAGCGCTGGGTGCGCATGGGGCTGAAGGCGTTGCGCGTCGCAGTGAATGTCTCACCGCTGCAGGTGCGGCATCGCGACTTCACTGCGGAAATCGCAGACGCCATTGCGATCGACGCGCAAGCCGCAGCAGGCCTGGAGCTGGAACTGACGGAAAGCCTGATCATGGAGGACGTCAGCAACAGCATCGCGAGCTTCAAGTCGATCCGCAAAATGGGCGTGCAGATCGCCATCGACGACTTCGGCACCGGCTTCTCGTCGCTCAGCTACCTGTCCAAGTTGCCTGTGGACACGCTGAAAATAGATCGCTCGTTCGTGGTCGACATGACCGCCTCGCCGGAAGGCCTGGCACTGGTATCGACCATCATCAATCTCGCGCATTCCCTGAAGCTCAATGTGGTTGCGGAGGGTGTGGAGACCGAAGAACAGGCGCGCCTGCTGCGGCTGCTGAACTGCGACGAAATGCAGGGCTACCTGCTCGGGCAACCCGTACCGCGCGATATCCTCGAGACCAGATATCTGGCCCCGGCATAGGGGAACATCGTGCCCCGGACCAATGCGTTGCTGCGAAGAATCGCCCGCATCCATGAGCCCCGGATCCTGTTTCCGCTCGTCGCAGTGGTGGTACTGGCGGTGGTGTGGGGCACGACCTTCAGTCTCATCGGAAACAAGCGCGCCGACGCCGAGCATGCCGGCGCGGTATCGAGCAAGGAGCATCTTGGCACCTACGAGGCGCAGGTCGTGCGTGCCCTGGGCGAAATCAGGCAAACCCTGAACCTGGTCAAATTCTGGCACGAGAACGAAGTGGCCAGGCATCGTCTTTCGGATCTCACCACCAACGACCTGCTGCCGCCGGGCCTGGTCTTCGAAGTCAGCATCGCCGATCGGAACGGCGTCATCGTGGACAGCACCGGGCCGCTTGCGGGCCAGCGCATCGCCGATGAGGACTATTTCCGCGAGCAGCGGACCGCGAAGGACCTGTTCATCGGGCGGATTCCGCCCGGCCCGACGGGCGATGCGAAGCTGAATTTCAGCCGCAGGCTGGATACGGCCGCCGGTGACTTCGACGGCGTCGTGGTCGTCGCAGTGGACGCGGCCTATTTCGTGAGTGCATACGAGGCTTCACAGTTCGGCGAGCGCGGCGTGCTGGGGATAATTGGCTACGATGGCGTATTCCGGGTAAGGCGAACCGGGGAGACAGTGGTCTCCGGCGACGTGATCGACTATGCCTCCGTACTGCCCGCAGCGGACGGCGTCGATGCCGACGCCACTGCATCCACCAACAGCTGGGACGGGGAGCGGCGCTGGACCAGCACGCGCGAACTGTACGATTTTCCCCTTGCCGTGCTCGTCGGTCTTTCCGTGGATGAAGTGCTCGTGACCACGCGGCGCGACACCCGCTCATACATCTGGCGGGCGACACTGGGAAGCATATTTGTGCTGGCGCTCGTGGCTTTCCTGGGGCGCATGAGCTGGCTGCTTGCACAGGGCAGGCTGCGCGAAGCCGAAACCAAGCTCGCCCATGCCCAGCGCGTGGAGTATCTCGCCTATCACGACGGACTGACCGGCCTTCCAAACCGCAGCATGTTCAGCATGCTGTTGATCAGGAGCATTGCCGAAGCCCGCCGCCATTCAAGACAGCTGGCCGTCGCGTTTCTCGATCTGGACCGCTTCAAGCAGATCAACGACACGCTGGGGCACGAGGCGGGGGATGAACTGCTCCGGGAGGTCGCAACCAGGCTCAAGGGATGTGTGCGCGACAGCGATACGGTCGCCCGCCTGGGAGGAGACGAATTCGTGGTGATCCTGCCGGAGCTGGGCGACGGACAGTACGCCTCGATTGTCGCCCAGAAGATACTGGCCGTCATCGCCAGACCCTATGTACTCATCGGCCAGGAGTTTCGGGTCACGGCAAGCGTCGGTATCAGCGTCTACCCCCAGGACGGGCTGGATGAGCAGACTCTTACCAAGAATGCCGACATTGCCATGTACCAGGCAAAGGCGGACGGCAAGAACAGGTTCCAGTTCTATTCCCGGGAACTCAATGCCAACACCCTGGAAAGGCTGGCGCTGGAGGCGAGCCTGCGGCACGGCCTGGAGCGCAACGAATTCCAGCTTCACTACCAGGCCCGACGCGACATCAACAACGGCCATATCACCGGCATGGAAGCACTGCTGCGCTGGGAGCATCCGGATCTTGGAACGGTTGCACCGATGCGTTTCATCCCGGTGGCCGAAGAGACCGGACTGATCGTGCCGATCGGCAAATGGGTACTCAGGACCGCCTGCCTGCAGAACATGCGCTGGCAGAACCTGGGCCTGCAGAACCTGAGCATCGCCGTCAACCTGTCGCCACGCCAGTTCTCCGACGAAGACCTGGTGCAGGATGTCATCTCGATCCTGGAAGCCACCGGCATGGCCCCCCGGCTGCTGGAACTGGAGATCAACGAGCGCCTGCTGACGCAGGACGTCGAGAACACCTTGCGGATCCTCGCCCTCCTCAAGGCCACCGGAGTCCGGATCGCGATCGATGATTTCGGCACTGGCTACTCGTCGCTTGCCACATTGCAGCGTTTTCCACTCGACACGATCAAGATCGACCGGTCACTGGTCCGCGATCTTGCTGCGAGCAGCGACGACAGGGGTCTGGCAGACGCCATCATTGCCATGGGCAAGAGCCTGGCCCTGACCGTCGTGGCGCAGGGCGTGGAGACCAGGGAGCAGGCCGACTTCCTGCGCGACCACGCCTGTGATGAACTGCAGGGCTTCTATTTCAACAAGCCGCTGCCGGCCGACCAGTCGACGCAGCTGTTGCTTGCCCAGACCACCGGCATCACCTACACGGGCAAGCGCCTCGTGTTGAAGATCGACTAGACACCGGCCAATGCGTGGTGGATGCATCACCAGACGAAATCGATGGTGGCGCTGAGAAGATGCACGGTTCCGCCCGGCTGAAAGCCGGGTTGCACGTTGCCCAGTACGCCTGCCGAGCCCGCGCCCAGATCGATGCGATCGTATTGCAGCTTCAGGGCCACGTTCTTCATGAAATCCCAGCGACCACCCGTGGCAATCGCCTGCTGAACGGGAAGCGCCCCGAGAATTCCGTTGAGTGCGGCATTGAGTCCGGCGGCCGGCCCGGCGAGTTGCGGCGGCAGGCCCACCAGAGTCAGGCCGGGATCGGAGGTGTTGCTGTCGGCTTTCGTCCGCGCATAGGTGAGGTACGGTGTGAGGGTCCTGATCCGGTAGCCACCGCCGACGTACCATGCAGTTCGCTCGCCGATCACGGAGCGGAAGTTGACGTTCCCCCATTCCGCCATGACGAACCAGTCACCGGGGTCATACATGCCGCCGACACCGATGAACGTCACCTTCTTGTCGTTCGTATCGTAACGGTCAGCGAGCGCAATGCCTTGCACGCCAAACTGCCGGAAGGTATTGAACAGGGCATGCAGCGTATCGATACTTACGTGGGCCTCCTGGTACGCGACGCGCAAAGTGCCAGGACCATACTCGACGGTATCCGAAATGACCCACTGGTTCCTGCCTTTGGCTCGCGCCCCATTCGGGTACGTGGCATCGGTCTGTCCGTAGCTGCCCTGCAGAGTGTGGGCGAAATCCCCGAGCTGCGATTTGTAGTTCGCATCCAGACCGTCGCTGCTGAAGACGGGCACGAGACGATAGACCTCGCCAGGTGGCCGCACCCACGGATTGGCGTACGCTACCTTGCGGAAATCGGAGACCAGAAAGCTCGCCAATGCGGTCCGCCCGAAGCGGACACTGAATTCCGGCGTGACCTGGTACTTGATGTTCGCCCATTCGGCGTGCGGCAGGTATTTGCCGTCATGACGCTGCTCCGCGATCACCTGCACCGTGGCAGAAAACCGGGAAGTGAAGTTGCCAATGACCTGCGCGCCGAGCCTGCTGTCGACTTCCGGACTCCATTGCCGGGTATGGCCGGCGCCTTTTGGCACAAAGATGCTGGATCCAAAGTCGGCGCGCTGCTCGCTCGAGTGGACCACGCCCAGCGTGCCGAAGCCACTCAATGAGAACATCGGTGCCGCCTGCTCCCCGGCACTGGAGCAGGGAGCGGCCAGCACCCACAGGACGGCGATCATGATCGCAGGCCGCCTGTCACGCATCAGCGTATCTCCCTGACACTGGCATCCAGCTGTGTCCTGTCGAGGTAACCGATTGCGGCAGGATTTGCGGCAATGCGTCTCTTCAGCTCAACGGTGTTCGATATCGCCAACGGTGGCTGGCCGCGGCCAGTGAAGATGATCTTCGACCAGTGTGCCTTGAGCTGCGCGGGAGACTTCGCGGCGAACCTCAGGTAGAACTCGTCGCGCGCTGCCGAGCCCTCTCCCTGGTCGATGGGCAGGGCAACAATACCATCGGGAAAACGGCGCGCCCTGCCCAGGAACAGATCCGCGACCTGGCTTCTGCTCAAGGTCATCACCGTGCTCCGGGATGAAACCACGGCAACGACTTCGGCCATGGCGCTGTTGCCCATGAGGCCCAGCGAAAGACCGACGACACCAATGCCGACCCAATGGCGAAAGCTCATGGAAGATCCTTCACCAGACGAAATCGATGGTGGCGCTGAAGAGATCCACGGTTCCGCCCGGCTGAAAGCCCGGTTGCGTATTCATGAACGTGCCGGCAGAGCCGGCGCCCAGGTTCTTGTGGTCGTACTGCAGCTTGAAGGCGACGTTCTTCATGAAGTCCCAGCGCGCACCTGCGGAGATCGACCGCTGCACCGGGTTCGTTCCGAGCACCGCATTGAGCGCCGCATTCAGGCCGGCCGCAGCGCCAGCGAGCTCCGGCGGCAGGCCTGTCAGCGCAAGCCCGGAATCGGAGGTGTTGCTGTTCGCCTTCGTCCTGGCATAGGTGAGATAAGGCGTGATGGTCCTGATCCGGTAACCGCCGCTGACATACCAGGCCGTGCGGTCGCCGAATACGGAATTGAGGTTGGCCCTCCCCCATTCGGCCATTGCGAACCAGCCGCCGGGGTCAAACATGCCGCCAATCGCGATCAAAGTCACCCGCTTGCCATTCGGGTCGTATCGGTCTGCGAGCGCATTGCCCTGCGGGCCGAACTGCCGGAAACCTTCGAATATGGCATTCAGCGTGTCAACCTTCACACGTGCTGTCTGATACGCGAAGCGCAGCGTGGCGGCCTGATAATCCACGGTATCGGAGAGCGTCCATTGATCCCTGCCATGGAAGATGCCGCCACCACTGTCCCTGGTATCAGTCTGTCCATAGCCCACCAGCAAGGTGTGGGCGACATCTCCGGACGTCAGACTGTAGCTGGCATCGACACCGTCGCTGCTGAATATCGGTACAAGGCTGTAGACTTCGTCCGGTGGCCGCACCCATGGATTGGGGTATCCGACCTTGCGGAAGTCGGAGACCAGGAAGCTCGCCAATGCGGTCCGCCCGAGGCGGACACTGAGCTGCGGTGTGACCTGATACTTGATATTGGCCCACTCGACGCGCGGAGCGTAATCCCCGTCATGACGCTGCTCCGTGATCAGCTGCAGCGTGGCGGAAAGTCGCGGCAGGAGGTTGCCGATGAGCTGGGCACCGAGCCTGCTGTCGACCTCGGGACTCCACTTCCGGGAATAACCCGCGCCGTGGGGGACGAAGACGCTGGATACAAAGTCCGCATGCTCCTCGTCCGAGTGCACTACACCCAGCGTGCCGAAACCACTGAGCGAGAACATCGGCACATCCGCCTCTTCACCCGCCGCCGGGCCGGCGGCAAGGCACAGCATGGCGAGCAACCAGAAACGACCGGGCACGTCGCTGCTATGACACGCTGCCGGCAAGAGGACTGCGTGCCCAATACCCGCTGCGACCAAAGTGATGGTAGAGAAGCTGGTCCTGATCCTGGCTCCATTCGACCGTCGCATCGTAGGGCGGAGCATTCCTGATCGAATCGCGACTGAGGTCGACCGAGACGGTTCGGTCGGCCCACTGAACGTTCCTGATCCAGCGCGGCGCAATCAGCACCTTGTGACCGAGCCACCAGTTGCTGGTGTCGACGATCACGTGGTGAATGGCCCAGGTCTCGTCGTCCACCAGGAAGCCAGCGACATGACCCAGGTCGCCGTCGTTGGCATGGACGCGATAGCCGGCAACGGCATTGCAACTGCGCAGATGTGGGTCGTCGTTGCGGTGGCGTACCCGTTCATCGCGCAGGTAGGCTTCGAGTTCCCGCTCATGCTCGACCCGGTCTACCCTGCCGCCGGCATATCCCGGCACCAGCGCATATGGGTACGGACCTTCACCCCACATGCCAGCGCCGCCCCAGTAGTACGGGTAACCATAGAAACCGAGGTACTGCTCTTCATGCTGTCGCGACACCGGCTTGTCGGTGTCGATGCCCGGACTGTTCCTGACCTGTTCCCTGGTGATGCAAACCGGCATTGTCCGCTCCGCCCAGCCGGAATACTGGACGGAAATGGGCGAGATCAATACTTCCCGGCCCACCAGCCAGTTCCCCGTATCCACCACGATGTAACGCACGGCCCATGCATCGTCATCGAAGTAGAAATCCCTGATGTGGCCGATCTGTCCATCGGTGGCACTGATCTGGTAGTTCTCGAGTTCTTTGAGGCTGCGCAACATCGGGAGCATTCCTTTCCATGGGGCGGTCTTGTCGCCAGTCTGCCGGTTCGGCATGGCTGGCGTCCGTTCGCTGCCACACACGGACTTGTCTCTTCTCCTGTGTGTGGCAGCGAACGGACGCACGAACAAGACGACCTATAGTCGGCAACGACATGCTCGCGGCAGTCGTCCGCGAGAAACCCGGGGCACGGCCAGCGAGAAGACCGATGCATGACCACACAATGGAACACCGATGGGGTGACAGGGTGCTGTTCGATATCCCTGTCCAGTATGTTGGAGCTTCGCGCACCATGGAGACAGGTCGATTGAAGAACTTCAGCATCAGCGGCGCTTTTGTCGAAGCGGAGGTTTCCCCGCCCGTCCTGACGAGGATCGCCCTGATGATCACCGACCCATGGCGAAGACTGCAGAATCCGCCAGCCATCATGGGATATGTCGTGCGCCAGAGCCAGCATGGATTTGGCATGAGTTGGTGGAACCTCGCGCCGGTGACCGTAGCGCATCTGATCGCAGTCAGTGAGACGGTGATGCAGGGGGCAGGTGTTGCAGAATAGATGCTCTACTGCCAGCCGTAGCGGCGGATGTATACGCGTTTCATCAACGTGGTCAGCGTGCAGTAACCGAGCAGGATCACTGCCAGCCAGCCGTAGTAGGCCGCCGGCAGGGCCTGCAACCTGAAGTAGCCAGCCAGCGGCCCGACGGGCAGCCACAGGCCCACGGCCATGATCGCCAGCGTCATGCCCACCAGCGGGGCCGCGGCGCGGCTATGCACGAAGGGCAGCCTGGGTGTGCGCACCATGTGCACCACCAGCGTCTGGGTCAGCAGGCCGACCACGAACCAGCCCGACTGGAACAGCGTCTGCCGCGCAACGCTGCTGGCGTCGAACACCCACCACATGACCGCGAAGGTGATGATGTCGAACAGCGAACTGATCGGTCCGAAGAACAGCATGAAGCGGCCGATGTCGGCGGGCTTCCATTGCAGCGGCTTCGCCACCAGGTCAGGGTCCACGTTGTCGAAGGGGATGCCGGTCTGGCCGATGTCGTAAAGCAGGTTCTGCACCAGCAGCTGCAGGGGCAGCATCGGCAGGAAAGGCAGGAAGGCGCTGGCAACCAGCACGCTCAGCACGTTGCCAAAGTTGGAACTGGCCGTCATGCGGATGTACTTCAGCATGTTGCAGAATGTGGTACGCCCCTCCACCACGCCTTGATCCAGAACCAGCAGGCTCTTTTCCAGCAGGATGATGTCGGCGGCTTCCTTGGCGATGTCGGCCGCAGTGTCTACGGATATGCCGATGTCGGCCGCGCGCAGTGCGGGCGCGTCGTTGATGCCATCGCCCATGAACCCCACCACATGCCCGCCGGCCCGCAGCGCGCGCACGATGCGCTCCTTGTGCAGCGGCGTGAGCTTGGCGAAGACGCAGTGCGTTTCGGCTGCAGCCTGCAGTGCATCGTTGCTCATGGCTTCGACCTGTGCCCCGAGCAGGACAGCATCGGTGGGCAGGCCAACCTGGCGGCAGACCTGCAGGGTCACGAGATCGTTGTCGCCGGTCAGCACCTTGACGGTGATGCCGTGCGCGGCCAGCTGCTGCAAGGCCGGCGCAGCCGACTCCTTGGGCGGGTCGAGGAAGGCGATATAGCCAATCAGGGTCAGGCCGGATTCATCGGCCACCGAGTACACCGTCTGATCAGGCGGCAGCGTCCTGACGGCCACCGCCACCACGCGCAGACCCTCGGCGTTGAGACCGGCGGTAACCGACTGCGTGCGGGCAAGCAGTGCTGCGTCCAGCGGCAACGTGGGCATGACCCGCTCGCCATCCAGGCAGGCATCGGTGGATTCCGGGGTACGGACATGCGTGCAGGCGGCCAGCACCTCTTCGACGGCACCCTTGCAGATGAGCTCATGGTGCTGATCCTGGCCAGCCACCAGGGTGGCCACCACCACCGACATGCGCCGGCGCTCGAAGTCGAATGGAATCTCGTCGACCTTGCGATAGGCGTCCTTGAGCTTGAGCTCGGTCGCAAGCTCCACATGCGCCAGCACCGCATGGTCGAGCAGGTTCTTCAGTCCGGTCTGGTAGTAGCTGTTGAGGAAGGCGAAGTTCAGCACCTCGTCGGTGTCCTGACCGTAGGCATCGGCGTGACGCGCCAGGGCGATCCTGTCCTGCGTCAGCGTGCCGGTCTTGTCGGTGCACAGGATGTCCATCGCACCAAAGTTCTGGATCGCGTCCAGCCGCTTGACCACCACTTTCCTGCGCGACAGCAGCACCGCGCCCTTGGCCAGCGTGCTGGTGACGATCATCGGCAGCATCTCCGGCGTCAGCCCGACAGCCACCGAGAGCGCGAACAGGAAGGCCTGCAGCCAATCGCCTTTGGTGAAGCCATTGACGAGAAAGACGATGGGCACCATGACTGCCGCAAAGCGGATGAGCAGCCAGCTCACGCTGTTGACGCCGGCCTGGAAGGCATTGGGTGTGGTTTCGGTGGCCGTGGCATGCGCGGCGAGGGTGCCGAAATAGCTGCGGCCGCCGGTCGCCACCACCAGCGCCGTGGCGGTGCCGGAGACGACATTGGTGCCCATGAACACCACGTTGCGCTGGTCGAGTGCCCCGGCGCCCCCGGCGAGCGCAGCAGCGGGCGTCGCACCCTGCACGAATTTCTCCACCGGCAGCGATTCCCCGGTCATTGCGGACTGTGCGACGAACAGATCGCGCGCACTGAGCAGGCGACAGTCGGCGGGAATCATGTCGCCGGCCGACAGGGCCACCACGTCCCCGGACACCAGTTCACGCAGCGGTATTTCCTGGGGTGTTGCGGGCACTGCTGCCTGAACCGCGCCGGCCGCACGGCGGAACACCGTGGCCCTGTTGCTGACCATCGCCCGCAGTCCCTCGGCCGAACGGTGAGCACTGACCTCCTGCAGAAAGCGGATGCCGGAGCTCAGCGCCACCGTGACGGCTATCACCACGGTGGCTTTGGCGTCGTCGCTCAGGAACGACAGCAGGGCCAGTGCCGACAACAGCAGGTTGAAAGGGTTGAGGTAGCAGCGCCACAGACGCAACCAGCCCGGCAGTGGCGGCTCGTGCTGAATCTCGTTGGGGCCGTCCCGGGCCAGGCGTCGCGCCGCCTCGGCGACATCCAGCCCGTCAGCCTGTGATTGCAGTCGCGCCAGTGCCTGCGCCGGCTCGTCCCTTGCGGCGTTCAATACCTCCTGGCCCAGCGTTGCGGGCGGAGTCCGCAGTGCGTCCAGCAAGGGACGTCGCTCGAAGTGCTGCTTCGCCCGGCGGCGGCGAAGAAAGGTGCTGAAGCCCTGGGTGAGAAGTTTGCTCATCGTCGCCGCGTTGTCCAACCGGTTCGAGGACGGTCGGCGGTACTGTACGGCAGCGACGGTGGCCGGGGACGGGATTCCGGTCGCGCGCCATGTTCGCTAGCGCACAGAGCGCTGACTTTCGCAGGCATAGCGTGCGGGAAAAGGAGTAATCAAGACATGAAACTCGCAACCCGTGGACACCCGTATCTGCGCGAAGGCGACGAACGATTCGCAGCCCGCTGCACATCGGACCTGCCAGTGAATGTCCCATCAGAGCTCTCTGTTCCCCGGCCATCGGGCACCGTGGATGATGACGATGAACCTGAAGATGAGCACGACAACGAAAACGAGACACCTGCAGGCCAAACCAGCGACCGGACGGAGGCGCCGCAGGAGTCTGTCATCGATCGGAAAGACCGGAGCAGCGAGCTCGATTAAACGATTGGAGCAGGCGCCCGCGATGTTACAAGTTTTTTAGACGGCGCCCTGGAACGGCGTGCCCTGTAGGATTCCGCTCATGATCGCGGACCCAGACTCTTGAAACTGCCGCTGATCCGGGACGTGGCGAACCGGCTGGGCCCCGGTCTCATCACCGGCGCCGCAGACGACGATCCGAGCGGGCTCGCCACCTATTCACAGGCCGGTGCACAGTTTGGTCCCCGCCTGCTGTGGACCACCGCCTTCACCACACCGCTGATGATCGCGATCCAGCTGGTCAGCGCGCGCATCGGCTGGTTTACCGGCCGGGGACTCGCTGCGGGATTCCGTCGCATCATGCCGTTGTGGCTGGCGATGGCACTGGTTTCGCTGCTGGTTTTCGCCAACACCCTGAATATTGCGGCGGACATCTCTGCCATGGGTGAAGGCCTCGAACTGCTCACGGGCGGGCCCAAACATGGCCACGCGCTGTTGTTCGGCATCCTGAGCACTACCCTGCCGCTGTGGCTGGGTTTCGACGCCATGGTGCGCGTGCTGAAGTGGCTCACACTGACGCTGCTCACCTACGTAGCGGTAGTCTTCATGCTGCACGTGGACTGGGAGAGCGTGTTCCTGGATTCGCTGCTGCCAGGCTTCGAACACGGCGCGGGCTACTGGACCATGGTCGTGGCTGTGCTGGGGACTACCATCAGCCCCTATCTCTTCTTCTGGCAGGCCGCCCAGGAGGCGGAACAGCGCCAGCGGCTCAGCGCCGATGACACAACCGGTCCCCACGAGGATAGTCCGGCCTTCGCAGCCGAGCACCTCTACCGCATCAAGCTCGACACCACGGTCGGCATGGTGTTCTCCAATGTCATTGCCTTCTGCGTGATGCTCGCCACCGCGCTCACCCTGCACCTGCATGGGATTACGGACATCTCGAGCACGGCACAGGCGGCGCAGGCACTGCGACCGCTGGCAGGAGAGTGGACCTTCCTGATTTTCACGCTCGGCATCATCGGCACGGGGATGCTTGCCGTGCCCGTGCTTGCGGCCTCATCCGCCTATGCCGTGGCCGATGTGTTCGGCTGGCGCTCGGGCCTGGATCATCGGCTCATGGAGGCGCGTGGATTCTTCGCCGTGATCGTGTTCGGTGGCATCGCCGGAACGCTCATCGATTTCACTCCACTCGACCCGATTCGCGCGCTGGTCTGGAGCGCGATAGTCAACGGCGTGATCGCCGTGCCCATCATGGCCGCGATGATGTGGATGGGCGCGCGGCGCGAGCTGCTGGGCAACAACACCCTGACACTGCGGCATCGCGTGCTCGGCTGGTTCGCCACTGCCGTGATGGGGGCCGCGGTCGTGGCGATGCTGGTGACGTGATGAGGGAGTGAGGGATTCACATCATCTCCCGACGGCGCTGTCGAAGCCCGCGTCCCTGCCACGTCTCACGTTGAACCATGCCGCGTACAGCGCTGGCACAAATACCAGTGTCAGCGCCGTCGCCATGGCCAGCCCGCCCATGATGGATATGGCCATCGGACCCCAGAACACGCTGTGCGACAGGGGGATCATCGCAAGAATCGCGGCGGCCGCAGTCAGCACCACCGGACGCGAACGCCGCACAGTGGCTTCGACGATTGCATCCCACGCCGCGGTTCCGCGCGCGATGTCCTCATCGATCTGGACGACGAGAATCACCGAATTGCGCATGATCATGCCGCCGAGGGCGATGACACCGAGCAGCGCAACGAAGCCGAACGGTGCGTCGAACAGCAACAACGCCGGTACGACGCCGATCAAGCCCAGGGGCGCGGTCATGAAGACCATGGTCATGCGGGAGAAGTCCTGCAGCTGCAGCATCAGCAGGAACAGCATCACTGCGAACATCACCGGGAACACGGCGAACAATGCGTTGTTGGACTTGGCACTTTCCTCGGTCGCGCCACCCTGCTCGATCCGGTAATCCGGCGGCAGGCTGTCGAGCACCGGCTTGAGCGCGGGCCATATCCGTGAAGTTGCATACGGGCCCTGGATGCCGTCGATGACATCGGCACGCACCGTCAGCGCCAGGTCGCGGTTGCGCCGCCACAGCACGGGCTCCTCGAAGGCCGGCTCGATATGCGCCACCTGCGACAGCGGCACGGTAACGCCCGTGCGCGAGAACAGCTGGATGTCGCCCAGCCGCTCGATGCCGCGGCGTTCATCCGGAATGGCGCGCACGACGACCTCGATCAGTTCCTCGCCGCGCCGGATCTGGGTGGCGGGAACGCCGGACATCGTGGCCTGCACGAATGCCTGGACGTCGGCAGTGGACAGCCCCAGGCGACGCGCCTTGTCCTGGTCCACCTGCACATGCATCGAGCGCACCTGCTCGTTCCAGTCGAGCTGCGTGTCGCGGACGAGCCTGCTCTGCGCCACGATGTCCCGTACCCGCCCGGCGATTTCGCGCACTTGCCGGGCATCCGGTCCGAGTACGCGGAACTGCACCGGAAAGCCTACCGGCGGGCCGAATTCGAGGCGCAATACGCGACCGCGTGAATCCGGGAAGGCTTCGTTCGCCGCGAACAGCTGCATCAGGCGGGCACGCACGCGTTCGCGCTCTTCGATGCCCGCCGTCCTGACCACGAACTGCGCGAACCCGGGATTCGGCAGGTCGGGCGCGATCGACAGGTAGAAGCGCGGTGTGCCGGCGCCCGTGTAGGCCGTGAACGCCTGAATGTCGGCGTCGCCCTTGAGCACCTGCTCCATCCGCCTGACTTCACGCTCGGTGGCTTCGAATGACGCTCCTTCACGCAGGCGCAGCTCCACCAGCAGCTCCGACCGTGCCGCCGTGGGAAAGAACTGCTGCTGCACGAGCAGCATCCCCAGGCCCGCCGCAACCAGCGCACCTGCCGTTGCACCCAGCACCAGCCAGCGACGGCGCACACTCCATTCGACCCAGCGGCGCAGACGCCGGTAGATCGGCTTGTCATAGGGAACGTGATGCGTGTGCGCCGCCAGGGACTTCGGCAGCAACAGCACTCCGAGATATGGCGTGAACACCACCGCCACCAGCCACGACGCGATCAGCGCCACGCCGACGACGCGGAAGATTCCGCCGGCGTATTCACCGGAGATCGACTTCGCGAAGCCCACCGGAATGAACCCGGCGACCGTGAGCAGCGTGCCGGTCAGCATCGGGAATGCCGTGGACGTGTAGGCGAATGTCGCTGCACGCATGCGATCCCAGCCTTCCTCCAGCTTCACCACCATCATCTCGACAGCGATGATGGCGTCGTCCACCAGCAGGCCGAGCGCGATGATCAGGGCGCCCAGGGAGATGCGGTCGAGATTCCAGCCGGCCGCATACATGACCGCGGCCACCAGCCCCAGCACCAGCGGCACCGAGGCAGCCACGACCAGACCCGCACGCATTCCCAGCGCCACGAACGACACGGCCAGCACAATGGCCAGCGCCTCCAGGAACGAGCGTTCGAACTCCCACACCGATTCGGCGACGACCCTGGGTTGATCGGCGTATTTCTCGACTTCCACGCCCACCGGCAGCGACGCGCGCACCGTTGTCATGCGCGCATCCAGCGCCTTGCCGAGTTCCAGGATGTTGCCGCTCTTCACCATCGTCACACCGATGGCCAGCACGGGCACACCATTGTGGCGGATGGTGAAAGAAGCAGGATCTTCCGTGCCGGTGCGAACCTCGGCGAGGTCCGAGACCTTCAGCAGCTTGCCACCGGCCTCCACGCTGATATCGGCCACATCGCTGGCGCTGTGTACCGCGCCACTGACGCGCACCTGCACGCGATCATGACTGCCGTCGATGGAACCCGCGGGGGCAAGCAGGTTCTGTCGCGCCAGGGCATCGAGGATGGTGGTCGGCGGCACACCCAGTGCCGCGAGCCGCTGCAGCGAGAGCTCGACATACACCCGCTCGGCCTGCTTGCCGAGAATGTCCACCTTGTTGACACCCGGCACGACCTGCAACTGCCGCTTGATGCGCTCGGTGGTTTCAAGCAGCTCCGGCATCGACAGATCGGGCGCGCTGACCGCGTAGAGCACGCTGTACACATCGGTGAATTCGTCGTTGTAGAACGGCCCGCGCACACCTTCCGGAAACTCGTGGCGCACGTCGCCGATCTTCTTGCGGGCCTGGTACCAGGCGTTGTCGAGATCGGCCTTGCTGGTTCCCCCCTTCATCCACAGCATGATGCCGCCGTAGCCCTGGCGCGCGAAGCTGCGCACATAGTCGAAATGCTCCAGCTCCTGCATTTCGCGCTCCATGCGGTTGAGCACCTGGTCCTGCACATCCTGTGCGCTGGCACCGGGCCAGACCACAACTGCGGTCATCGACGGCACGTTGAAATTCGGGTCTTCCAGCCGACCCAGCCGGCTGAACGACAGGCCGCCGATCACCAGGGTGCCGATGATCAGGAACAACACCATCGACCGGTGCGTGACCGCCCATTCGGAGAGGTTGAAGCGTGAAGCGCTCATGACGCTCTCCCGGTTGCTCTCGGGTTCACGACACCTGCATCGCTGCGGCGCTCGACGGGCGTCACCTTCATTGCAGCATCGAGCTTCTGCGCACCGACCGTGACAACCTGCAGACCATCCTTGAGGCCGCTGACGCGCACCGCATCTGTTTCGAAGGCCTGCACCTGCACCGGCAGGAATGAGAGCTTGCCGGAGCCTGCATCAACCACCCACACCCCGGCCGCGCCGCCGGACTTGATCAGCGCGCTGACGGGCAAGGCGACGCCGCGGATCGTGTCGTCCTTCAGCTGCAACCGGACCGTGGCGCCGAGTGGAAGTGTGTGCGCCTGCGCACCGGCCGCGACCATGGCGTAGCGAACGCGGAACGTACCGGTCGTCGCCGCTGCGCTGGGCGATACCTCGCGCACCCGCAGGTCAAACGGCGCGCCGTCACCCTGCCAGAGGGTCGCCGATGCACGCAGCTCATGCACGCGACCGACCAGGCCTTCAGGCAGATCGACGACGATCTCACGCGCGCCTGCGCGCGCCAGGGACACGACCGGCTGGCCCTCGCCGACGACCTGCCCGACTTCCATATACAGCGCTGTGACCACACCGGCGTACGGCGCCAGCAGCGTGGTGTAACCGGCGCGGTTGCGTGCCAGCTCGAGGTTGCGCCGCGCCTGATCGAGTTGCGCCGCGGCGGCCTCGGCCCGCGCCTGCTGTCGTTCGTGATCGGCGGCACCCACCGACCCGTCACTCAGCAGCCTGCCCATGCGGGCTTCGTCCGAGGCGGACTGCCCGGCATCGACGGTAGCCGCACGCAGCTGATCGACCGCGGCGGCGACGCCCAGCGCGTAGTCGGTGACATCAAGCCTTGCGACGGGCTGACCGGCCTTGACGACATCGCCCACATCGACCAGGCGCTGCATCACCTTGCCCGCGGTGCGAAAGCCCACATCGGTTTCGACGCGGGCGCGCACGGTGGCCGTGAATGTGCGCGTTTCGGACAGCGCCCCCTCCTTGACCGTGGTAACGATCACCGGCTTGCGTGGCGCCATATCGGCCGACATGCGTGAATCGCCGCAGGCAGCAAGTTGAAGGGAGACGGCCGCGACAAGGGTGGCGACCGCAAGGGTACTGTCAGTGAGGTTCATCGCGAGTCTCCTGGAGTTGAAGGGCCAGACGGGTCGGGAATGTTCCAGCCGCCGCCAAGCGCCTTGTAAAGCTGAACGTCGTTCAAGGCCTGTTGCGTACGGCTTTCGGTCAATGCCAGTTCGGAGGCAAGCAGTCCGCGTTGCACATCGAGCAACACCAGCAGGTCGATCTGTCCTTCACGGCGCAGCGACTGCGCGTGCACCAGCGACTGGCGGCGCGCATCGGCGGCGGCAGCCAGAGTCTGCCCACGCTCCAGGTCCTGGGCGCGCGCCAGCAGACTGACTTCCACCTCTTCGACTGCGACGAGCACCGTGCGCTGCCACTCGGCCAGTGCCTCATTCGCATGGGCGGTCCCGATCTTCACGCCAGCCTGGATGCGACCGGCGTTGAACAGCGGCATGCCGAAGGCGAGCGCGACACTGGCGAAGTGGACGGGCGACAGGTCGAGCGCGTTGAGCCGCAGGTCCTGCTGCCCGGCCAGCGCCGACAGGAACAGCTTCGGCCACCACTGCGCACGGGCCTCCTCGCGACGCATCGTTGCCGCTGCGAAATGCGCCTCGGCCGCCATCAGGTCCGGACGCCGGCGCAGCAGTTCACTGGGTTGTCCGGCGCCGATCTCACGCTGCGCGGGCCAGCTGTACGGGCGCTCATCGATCGCAAACCCTGAAGGGCTTGCTCCGGTCAGCACCGCGATGCGCGCCTGCGTGGCGCCCACCAGCGTCCGCAGCGGCAGCACCTGGGCTTCCACCGCAGCCGCTTCACCGGCAGCCCGTGTCACATCGAAGCGGCTCGCCAGTCCTTCACGCTCGCGGCTGCGGACCAGCCGGTCGGTTTCGCGCTGGGCAGCGGCCAGTTGTTCGACGATGCGCAGACGCTCCTGCGCGCCGCGCAGGATGAAGTACTGACGCGCCACTTCGCTGGCGGCGAGCAGACTTGCGCCGGCCACGCCCGACTCCGCAGCGATGGCATCCGCCTGCGCTGCCCGACGCGCGGCACGCAGGCCACCCGCAAGGTCCAGTTCCCAGGACAGCTCGACTCCGGCGCGTACGGCGCGTGTGTCCGGCATGCCCTGCTTCACCGGATCCGGCAGACCGGTGCGGGCATCCGATGCGCTGCCCTGCAGCGTGATCGCCGGCCATAGCCGCGAGCCCTGCGCCTTTTCGCCGGCACGCGCCGCGGCCACCCGCTCCTGCGCCACGCGCACATCGAGATTGGCGGCCACAGCGCGCTCGACGAGTGCGGCCAGCTCCGGGTCGCCGAAGTTGCGCCACCACGCGCCTTCATCGGCTGCCTGCTCCGACGGCGCATTCCGGTATGGCATGGCCACCCATGCCTCGGGCGATGGCCTCGGCTGCGAGGCGCGGGCGCCGCCAGCGGCAAGGGCGGCAGCTATCAGCGTTGTCAGGGCAATCCGCGGGAGATTCATGACCATCCTCATTTACTGTACTTGCGCGTACATGAATAATAGCGATACATTCTGTACTGTCAAGTACATTATTTAGGCCGGCCGGAAATGACCAAGCGCCCCGGGGAAGACACCTCACCACCACGCCGCGGCAGACCCCGCGATCCGGAGCGCATGCGCCGGGTGCTGGATGCCGCGAAGCAGCACTTCTATGAACATGGCTACGAGGGCGCAAACCTGGACGCCATCGCCAGCGAGGCCGGGGTTTCGAAGATGACCGTCTACAGTTACTTCCCGTCGAAGGAGGCACTGTTCGAGACCGTCATCGGGTCCCGCACCGATCGCGTCGCGGGATCGCTGCTGGGCACGCGCGCCTTCGATCCCCGGCATCCGCAGACCGTGCTCAGCACCATCGGTGCCCAGTTC
>JAATEY010000266.1 GCA_015655465.1 Gammaproteobacteria bacterium
CAATATCCCGCCCAGCAGCAGCGCGAACGCAAACGGCAGGATCCAGAAGCTGAAGTTGTTCCTGCGCGGCAGTGCCATGTCCGGCGCACCGACCTGCATCGGGATCATCCAGTTGGCGAGACCCACCCACGCCGGCATCACGCCGCCGAAGATCATGACCAGCGCATGCATGGTGGTCATGGAATTGAAGAACTGCGGGTCGACGAATTGCAGGCCGGGCTTGAACAGCTCGGCGCGGATGACCATCGCCATCAGGCCGCCGATGAAGAACATCAGCAGCGCGAACACCATGTAAAGGGTGCCGATGTCCTTGTGGTTGGTGGTCAGCACCCAGCGCTTGATGAAGCCCTTGGCTGGGCCGTGATGATCGTGTTCGGCGTGGTCGGCGTGCGTGGAATGGGCCATGTGCATTACTCGGTTCTGGATTCGGTGTGACGGATCAGTTGGCGGCTTTGGCGGCAACTGGTGCGGCGGGCGCAGCGGGCGCTGCTGCCGGCGCAGGCTTCTTCGAAGCCAGCCAGGCGGCGTAGTCCGCCTCGGACTTGGCCTCCACCACGATGGGCATGAAGCCATGATCGCGACCGCAGAGCTCGGCGCACTGGCCGCGATAAACGCCTGCCTTGTCCGGCTGAACCTGGAACCACAGCTCGTTCATCATGCCGGGGATGACGTCCTTCTTGACGGACAGCGCCGGCACCCACCAGGCGTGGATCACATCCTGCGAGGTGAGCAGGATGCGCACCTTCTTGCCCACCGGCACCACCAGCGGGTTGTCGACGCTCAGCAGGTAGTCGGGCACTGAACCCGGGGCGATGCCGGAATCCAGCTGGCGCGCGGCATTGCTGTCGGCCGACAGCGTGGAGAAGAAGCTGACACCCTCGTCGATGTAGTCGTACTGCCACTTCCACTGATAGCCGGTCACCTTGATGGTGAGCTGGGTGTTCGAGGCATCTTCGATCCTGATGAGCGTGCGGGCGGCCGGCACGGCCATCACCACCAGGATCAGCACCGGAATTGCCGTCCAGACGATCTCGGCCTTGGTGCTGTGAAGCAGGCTGGTATCGGCTACCGCCCCTTTGGATTTACGGAAATTCACCAGCGAGAAGATCATCACGCCGAAGACAACGACGCCGATCGCCACGCAGACCCACAGGATCAGCATGTGCAGGGAGTAGGTTTCACCGGAGAGGGTGGTCACCCCCCTGGTCATGTTCAGGCCCGACCAGGCGGCGTGCGCCGGAGCGGCAAGTACGGCCAGGGCGGCCGCTGCGGCACCCGGAAATGCGGATTTACGAAGCATCGATTGCCCTTGAATGAGACACTGTTTTTGACGCGTGGGTAGGTTCAGACCGCACCTCACTGACTCGGCAGTTTAACCTGCGGCCCGGGAGCTTGGGAAATTCAGGCGACTGGCGAATCAGGCGACATGAGAATGGTTTGCAGCTGTTGTTGCGGACAATGGATCAACTGCGCCAGAGAAGTGGCTCTGCCAGGCGCAGCGCGAGCGACTCTACATAGCGTTCAGCGTCTGCAAACCCGGGCTCCAGGCAGTTCGCCACCCATCCCAGAAGTTTCAGCCCGCTGCGGCGTATGGCATCGGCAGTCAGCAGCGCATGGCTCAAGGCACCCAGCCGGATGCCGGCCACCAGCACCACCGGCAGCTGCAGCGCCAGCGCTATGTCCTGCATGGTCGGGCCTGGCGCACCAGGCGTGTCGGGCGCGCCGATCGGCGCCAGCCAGCCACCGGCGCCTTCAACCACGATCAGCTCGGATCTGCTCCTGATCAGATCATATGCCTGCACAATCGCGCCGATATCTACGGCTATTCCGGCATCGATCGCGGCCAGGTGGGGCGAGGTGGCGCGCTGCAGGCAGATGGGGTTCACCAGCTGGTACGGCAGCGCCACATTGCCGGCGGCGAGCAGCGCCAGGGCATCCTCGTTGCGCGGCCCGTCGGGAGTATGGATGACGCCGGCCGCCAGCGGTTTCATGCCGGCGGCCGAATGGCCCGCCGCGACCATTGCCCGCAGCAGCTGCACGCACACCCGGGTCTTGCCGACGCCGGTATCGGTGCCGGCCACGAACAGGCTCTGGCGCAGCTGGGGGTGCAGTGTATTCACGGGCAGCATCAGCGGCGGCGCCCGGAGCCGCGCAGGCTGTCGGCATCGATACGTACTTCTCCTGATATGCCCGTTGAAGAAGGCGGGCTTTCACCCTCACTCAGCGGCGCATCGGCGGCCCAGCCCACCGCGTAGACCACCTGCCAGGTTGCGGGCAGGCCGGCGGCCTGTCGCAGCGACTCGTAGGCGGCATTCATGCGGGCGAATGCCTTGCGGCCCGTGAGGCCGCGGGCGCGTTGCGCGTTCAGGTTGCGCGCGCCCAGAGCCTTCAATTCCCGCATCAGGGCGCGCGCATCCGGGTAGTACCGCAGATGCCGGTCGACATCGAGCACCGGCTCGACGAAACCCACGCGCCCGAGGGCGCTGCCCAGATCGTGCATGTCGACGAATTCGTTGACGTGCACGCCGGTGTCTGCGGCGGCCCAGGACTGGCGCAGCTCCTGCAATGTCGCGGGCCCGAAGCTGCTGGCCAGCAGGAGGCCGCCGGGTTTCAGCACGCGGCGGATTTCGCGCAGCGCCGCGTCGGGCGGCTGCAGCCACTGCAGCATCAGGCTGGTGAACACCAGGTCGAAACTGGCGTCGTCGAAGGGCAGCGCGCGCGCATCCGCTTCGACGCAACGGATCGGCCGCCAGAAACGGCTGCGGCGGCGCGCAACCTGCAGCATGGGCGCCGCGATGTCCGCCGCGGTTACGGTGGCGCGACGGAAGCGGCGCTTGATCTCGAGCGCCGCGAGGCCCGTGCCCGCGCCCAGGTCCAGCACCGCGCGGGGCGGGGCGCGCAACAGGTCGAGGCGCGACAACAGCTCATTGCGCACTTCGGTCTGCAGCCAGGCCGCGGCGTCATAGCTGCGGCTGGCGGCGCCGAAACTGCGCGCCACTGCTGCGGGATCGATATCCGTGGCCGGCGTGCTCATGCCTGAGCCTCTGCCAGGTCTGCCAGGAATCCGCGCAGTGCTGCGGCGACTTCCTGGGGATGTGACACGAACGGTGCATGGCCGGCGCGCGGCACTTCGACCAGCTGCGCCTGCGGCAGCGCTGCTGCCAGCCAGCGCGCGGCACCGGGTGGCGTAACGCGATCATGCTGGCCGCTGACCAGCAGCGTTGGCTGCGTTACTTCGCGCGCGCATGCGCGCAGATCCAGTGTGCCGAGCAGATCGAGTCCATTGCGCAGCGCGTCCGGGTGCGGCGCGCCCTGTTGCGCCAATGCAGACTCCAGCACGCGCTGCGCAGCTTCCGCATTGCGGCTGCCGCGCAGCTGCAACCAGACGAAGTCATTCAAGGTCTGCTGCCAGTCCTGTTCCAGCACGGTGCGAAAGGCCCGCATGGAGCGCGCGTCCATACCGTGGGGCCAGTCGGCCGACTGCGCGAACTTCGGTGTGGCAGAAACCAGCACCAGCACTGCGATGCGCGCAGCATGGCGGGCCGCGAGTTGCAGCGCGAGCTTGCCGCCGAATGACCAGCCCAGCAACACGCAGCGTGGCGGCAGCACTGCGAGCACATCGTCCACCTGCGTGTCGAAATGCGCATGCCCCTCAGCCCAGGGACTTGCACCATGCCCGGCCAGATCCACGGCCAGGGTTTCACGCGTGGTCGCCAGCGCATCGCGCAGCAGGTCGAATACGCGCAGGTTCATGCCCCAGCCGTGCAGGCAGACCAGTGGCAGTGCGGCGGCATCCGGCGCAGCACCATCCGGCGCGGCTGCGTCGCGCGCGGTACCAGGATCCACAGTGCGCAGTCGCCGCTCCACATGCAGCGTGAAGCTCATGCCTCTCCCGCCGCCGTCTGCGCGACGCCGGCCTGCAGTACATCGAGCAGCGCATCGACCTGCTGTTCGGTGTGTCCGGCGGAAATCGTCACCCGCAGGCGCTCGGTTCCTGCCGGCACGGTCGGATGGCGGATGGCGCTCACCCAGAAGCCGTGCTCCATCAGGTATCGGCTGGCTGCCATGCAGTGCGCTGCACCGGGCAGCAGGATGGGCTGGATGGCGGTGGTGGAGGGCAGCAGCGGCAGACCGCGCTGCGCTGCGCCGCTGCGGAAACGCGCAATCAGGCTGGCGAGGCGCTCGCGGCGCCAGCCCTCTTCGATGACGATCTTCAGCGACGCGCGGGTTGCGGCGGCGACCGCGGGCGGCAGGGCCGTGGTGTAGATGTAGCTGCGCGCCCGCTGCAGGATCAGGTCGATGACATCGCGCGAGCCGGCGACGAAAGCGCCGAAGCTGCCGAAGGCCTTGCCCAGTGTGCCCACCAGCAATGGCACCTGCGTGGCATCGAGGCCCGCGAGTTCCAGGCAGCCACCGCCCTTTGCGCCCAGCGCGCCCAGGCCGTGCGCATCGTCCACCAGCAGCCAGGTTTCATGCTGCGCGGCAAGCGCGGCCAGTTGCAGCAGCGGCGCGATGTCACCATCCATGCTGAACACGCCGTCGGTGGCGATGAACGTGGTCTTGCCGTTCGAGCTTTCGAGCAGTCGCGCAGCGTCCAGCGCATCGGCATGACGATAGCGCTGCAGACGCGCGCCGGACTGACGCGCGCCGTCGAGCAGCGAGGCGTGATTGAACCGGTCCTGCAGCACCACTTCGCCGCGCGCAGCCAGTGCAGTGATCACACCGACATTGGCCATGTAGCCGGTGGAAAACAGCAGCGCGGCTTCGCGGCCGGTGAAGGCGGCCAGTTCCTCTTCCAGCGCGTGATGTTCGTGCGTGTGGCCGGTGACCAGATGGGCGGCGCCTGCGCCCGCGCCCCAGTTCGCGGCGGCGGATTGCATGGCGGCGACGATGCGTGAATCAGCTGCGATGCCCAGGTAGTCGTTGCTGCAGAAGTTGATGAGCCGGTGGCCATCGACGACTGGTTCGAGAATCGACCCGGTGGTGGCGAAGCCGCTGATGCTGCGCCTATGGCGCCGCTGCTGGGCGTGCGCAAGCCCGTCGAGCAGGGCGGTCACCACAGCGGCACTGCGTTTCATGGCAGGTATGTGTGCGGTGGCGTCAGCAGCAACCGCGCGCGTCGGTCTGCGCCTGCGTCTCGGATTCAATGCAAAGCTTCGCGAGCAGGGCGCGATCGCGCTCCACATCGGGATTGCCGGTGGTGAGCAGCTTCTCGCCGTAGAAGATGGAGTTCGCGCCAGCCATGAACGCCAGCGCCTGCAGCTCTTCGCTCATCGCTTCGCGCCCGGCGGAAAGACGCACCTGCGCTGCGGGCATCAGGATGCGGGCCACTGCAATCGTGCGCACGAACTCGAAACCATCGACACCGTGATTGGCGCCCGGCGCGGCGCCATCTGCCAGCGGCGTGCCCCGCACCTGTACCAGCTGGTTGACCGGCACGCTCTGCGGATGCTCCGGCAGGTTGGCCAGCGTCACCAGCATGCCGGCGCGATCGGTGCGCGTCTCGCCCATGCCCACGATGCCGCCGCTGCAGACCTTCAGGTTGGCGTTGCGCACGGCTTCCAGCGTGTCGAGACGATGCTGGTAGGTGCGGGTGGAAATGATCTGTTTGTAGAACTCCTCGGAGCTGTCGACATTGTGATTGTAGTAGTCGAGGCCGGCATCCTTGAGCTCGCGCGCCTGGTCGGGCGTCAGCATGCCCAGCGTGGCGCAGGTCTCCAGGCCCAGCGCGCCCACTTCGCGGATCATGGTCGCGATGCGCTCGATGTCCTTCTTCCTGGGCGAGCGGAACGCCGCGCCCATGCAGAAACGGGTGGCGCCGGCAGCCTGCGCCTTGCGGGCGGCCTCGAGCACCGCTTCCACCGGCAGCATGTCGTCACGCGCCACGCCGGTGTCGTAGTGGATGCTCTGCGGGCAGTAGGCGCAGTCCTCCGGGCAGCCGCCGGTCTTGATGGAAAGCAGGGTGCTCATCTGCACGCGGTTGGCGGCGTGAAAAGCGCGGTGCACCTGCTGGGCGCGGAACATCAGGTCCATGAAGGGCAGCGCGAACAGGGCCTCCACTTCCGCAAGGCGCCAGTCGTGGCGCAGGGCGCTGAATCTTGCCGAGCCGGACTCGCTTGCTGCTGGGTTCATGCGGCGATGTTCGATTGGCCAGGCCGAAGTGTCAACCTGGCGGCCGCCTTCAGGTTGACAATTGCCTGAATGGCGATCAATCCAGCTTTACCAGCCGGAATTTCGGGGCCAGCAGGTGCATCAGCACCCAGGCCAGGACATAGGCGGAGCCGCAGATCATGAACAGGTAGCCGTAGCCCACCTCGATCTTTCCCAGTGCAGTGAAGTGCGCCAGCAGCAGGCCTGCGACGCGGGAAATCAGGATGCCGCCAATCGCCCCGGCCATGCCGCCGATGCCCGTCACCGAAGCCACGGCGCGCTTGGGAAACATGTCCGAAACCGTGGTGAAGATATTGGCCGACCAGGCCTGGTGCGCGGCGGCCGCGATGCCGATGGTGAGCACCGCGAACCAGATATCGATCTCGCCCAGCCGCGAGGCAAGCAGCACCGTGAGCGGCCCGAGCGCGAACAGGAACATGGACAGCTTGCGCGCCCGGTTCAGATCCATGCCGCGCTGGGCAAAGTGCTTCGGCAACCAGCCGCCGAAGATCGAGCCCGCGGTGGAGATGGTGTAGACCACGGCAACGGCCACCGCCCAGCTGATATAGCCCGGCACCGAAGCCGCTGCACCGGTGAAGCCGGGATTCGCGGCGGTGAAAGCGGCGACCTTGCGGGCGTTCTCGTCGTTGAGGAATGCCGGCAGCCAGAACATGTAGAACCACCACACCGGATCGGTCATGAACTTGCCGACCACGAAGGCCCAGGTCTGGCGAAAGCGCAGCAGGCCGATCCATCTCACCGGCGCAACCGCGCCTGCCACCACTTCTTCAGGATCGCCGTGGATGTGATCGTACTCGGCCTGGTTGAGCTGCCCGCTTCCAAGCTTCGCGGCCGGCGAGTCGTAGTTGCGATACCAGAAAATCAGCCACAGCAGGCCCACCGCACCGGTGAGGATGAAGGCCCATTCCCAGCCCCATGATGCGGCGATGTACGGCACCGACAGCGGCGCGATGATGGCACCCACATTGGCGCCGGAGTTGTACAGCCCGGTGGCAAGGGCGCGCTCCTGCTTCGGAAACCACTCGGCGATGCTCTTGTTCGCGGCGGGGAAGTTGCCCGCTTCGGTGAAGCCCAGCGCCGCGCGCCAGAAACCGAAGCTCCAGGTGTGATGACCGAAGGCATGGCCGATGGCCGCGATGCTCCAGCCGATCAGCGAGTACGCATAGCCGGACTTCGTGCCCAGCCAGTCGATCATGCGGCCGGCCAGCACCATGCCGACGGCATAGGCGAGCTGGAAGCAGATCACCACCGTGGAGTAGTTCAGCTCCTGCGCGGCCTTGTCGGCACCGAACACGCCCGCGTCGGAAAGCATGGGCTTGAGCAGGCCAAGCACATTGCGGTCTATGTAATTGATGGTGGTGGCGAAGAACACCAGCGCGCAGATGGTCCAGCGATAGCGGCCGATCTGTGCGTTGAGCGGGGCGAGTTTGTTCATGAGTATCGCGAAACGCCGGAGCTTACTATTTGAACCATCAGACCAGATAATGGCTGTGGATGCGCACCCAACTGCTGCAGCGCCTGCTGGTCATCTTGCTTGCCACTGCGTCTGCTGCAGCGGCGACGCCCCGCTATTCCAATCCCGTGCTCTTCGCCGACTACTCCGATCCGGATGTAATCCGCGTGGGCGCGGATTACTACATGGTGGCGTCGAGCTTCCACTTCTCGCCGGGCATACCGGTGCTGAAGTCGCCCGACCTTGTGCACTGGCAGATCATCGGCCACGTGCTGCCGCGACTGCCGTTCGCGGCGGAATACGACATGATTCCGCCGTTCACGCTGACGGATGCCATCCAGCGTCCCACCGGACCAGGACTGCGCTATGCCGGCGGTGTGTGGGCGCCCGCCATCCGGCATCACAAGGGACTCTTCTACGTCTACTGGCCCACACCGGATGAAGGCATCTTCATGGCGACGGCCAGCAATCCCGCCGGACCATGGAGTCCGCCGGTCACGGTGATCAACGAGCCGAAACTCGAAGACCCCTGCCCGTTCTGGGACGACGACGGCAGCGCGTGGCTGATCCACGGCAAGGTGGGCGCCGGTCCGCTGATCCTGCATCGCATGAGCGCGGATGGCAGGCGCGTGCTGGATGCAGGCATCGTCGTGGCTGAAGACGCGAAGAACCTGCCCGTGCTCGAAGGTCCCAAGCTCTACAAGCGTCGTGGCTGGTACTACATCTTCGCGCCCATCGGCGGCGTGGAGACGGGGTCGCAGGCAGTGGGCCGCTCGCGCCGGATCATCGGACCCTATGAATGGCGAGTGGTGCTGGCGCCGGGCAGCACGGCAATCCAGGGACCGCACCAGGGCGGCTACGTGGAAACACCGGCCGGCGATGGCTGGTTCCTGCATTTCAACAGCACCGGTGCATTCGGGCGCATCGTGCATCTGCAGCCGGTGCAGTGGCGCAATGACTGGCCCTTGATGGGTGATCCGGTCGAGGGCAAGACCTTTGGTCAGCCGGTGGCTGGCGGCACGCTGCCCGTGATCGTGGCGTCGCGGAAATTGCCGCGCCTGCAGGACTCCGATGAGTTCGCAACCACCTCTCTTGGTCCGCAGTGGGAGTGGAATCACAACCCGGTGGATGCCGCGTGGAACCTGACCGATCGTCCCGGCTGGTTGCGCCTGCGCGCATTGCCCGCCGGCTATCTGGTGACCGCCCGCAACACGCTGACGCAGATCCTGCAGGGCCCCGCGATGACGGCAACGGTGCGCGTTGATCTCGCGGCCATGAGCGAGGGACAGCGCGCGGGCCTTGCGATGTTCGGCACGCGCCCGAGCTGGGTGGGCGCCGTCAGGGAGCAGGGCGCAACACACATCGTGTTCTCCACCGAAGGCAATGAAACCGCCGGCGTTGTGGCAAGCGGCATGGTGCAACTGCGCGTGCGGGTCGGAACCGATCAGCAGGCGGTATTTGCCTACAGTCTCGATGAGGGCGCGACCTTCAACGCCATCGGCACACCCGGCGCGCTGCGCTTTGCCTGGTGGAAAGGCGCGCGACCGGCGCTGTTCACCTATATCAAGTCACCGCCTGGCATAGCCACCGGCAGTGGTCATGTGGATGTCGACTGGGTGCACGTGGATGTGATCCGCTGACTGGCGCGGATTTCGGGACGATCACCACAGGAATGACCGCAGGGATGCCGCCTGCATGCTGCAACACTGCAGCGCATGCTGGCATTCATGCAAAGGATCACGGATCTCATCGCGCCGCCGGTGTGCGCACTCTGCGGCGCTGACGGCCAGCAGCTGGACGAACCCTGGGGACTGGATCTGTGCCGCTGGTGCGAGCAGGCCTGCACGCCAGTGCCGAACCCCTGCCCGCGCTGCGGGGAAGCCGCTACAGCGTCATCCCTGTGCGCGCATTGCCGGCACGAACCACCGCCGTACGATGCGACCTTCAGCCTGTTCCGCTATGAAGATCCGGTGGACCTGCTGATCACCAACCTGAAGTTCCGGCATGAGCTGGCGCCGGCACGGGTGCTGGGCATACTGTTCGCGCGTGCCTGGCAGCGCGCGGCACGGCCATTGCCGCAGTGCCTGATTCCCATGCC
>JAATEY010000088.1 GCA_015655465.1 Gammaproteobacteria bacterium
CGTGCCCGACGAACGGCGCTTCCTTGCGCGGCGTGAAGAACCTGACGCCGATATCGTGATCCGCCGCGCTGGCCGGCAGCACGAATGCGGTATCGCCGTTGTTCAGTTCACGCGCGATCGCCTGCATCTCGGCTTCCGACAATTGCCCTGCGTCCAGCACCACGCCTGCCGGATTGCCGCTGAACCGCGTGGCGGTGAAGGCGTCGACCTGGAAGATGCGGACAATGCGTGACATGTGCAGCAAGTAATTCGTACTTGATATCGGACGGCTGGACGCTAACATAGCGCCTGCCTTGGGGTGGCTCAATCAGGAGCCTGAGATGCCAGTGTGGCGAACCCGTTGAACTTGATCCGGCTAATACCGGCGAAAGGAGCAGGTCGATGATATCCCTATTTGTGCGTGTTTCCGCGTGTGCAGCCATCGTCTGCATGCCGCTGTCAGTCATGGCTGCCGACGATGAGCTCGATGAGGTTGTCGTTACGGCCAGCCTCATTGAATCCAGACTGTCGGCGACGCCCGCCAGTGTGTCCGTATTGCGCGCCGACCAGCTCGCGGTGGCGGGCGCTTCCAACTTCGGTGACGTGCTCGGCATGGTGCCGAATCTCGGTTTTGCGGGGGGCACATCCCGGCCGCGTTTTTTCCAGATTCGCGGCATCGGCGAACTGGAGCAGTACGAAGGCGCGCCCAATTCTTCCGTGGGTTTCCTGATCGATGATATCGACTTTTCAGGTATCGCGATGCCGGCCGCATTGTTCGACATGAAGCAGGCGGAAGTCCTGCGCGGGCCGCAGGGCACGGCATATGGGGCCAATGCCATCGCTGGCCTGATCAGCATGCGTTCCGAGGCGCCGCACGACGGGTTCGAACTGCGTGGCGAACTGGAGGGCGGCAATTACGGTACCTATGGTGGTGGTGTCGTCCTCAATGACTCCTTCGGTGAAGACACGGCGTGGCGCCTGGCGTTGCATCGGCAGGTCAGTGACGGATTCCGTCGCGATGCTTTCCTGGGACGCGACGACACCAATGGCTTCGACGAGAACCTCGCGCGGCTGCGGGTGGTCAGTCATCTGACCCCGACGCTCGACATGAACCTCACGGCATTGATCTCCGATGCCGACAATGGCTACGACGCCTGGTCGATCGACAACTCGCGCGTGACGCAGTCCGACTATCCCGGCGTGGATTCGCAACTCTCTCATGCGCTGGCGGTGCGTCTCGACTACGACGGCTGGAAAAATCTGACACTGCGCAGTATCAGCACGTTTGCGCATTCGGACATGGCCTACTCCTACGATGGCGATTGGGGCAACGATGCCATGTGGGGCATGCCCTACAACTATTTCGAATTGATCGACCGCACGCGGCGCAATTTCAGCCAGGAATTCCGGTTGCGCAGCCGCGGCAACGAAAGTGGCGACTGGGTGGCAGGTGTCTACGCACTGCGCATGGATGAGGACTACTCCATCGTCGACACATCCGACGGCGTTGCCTATCGCCAGCTGACCAGTGACTATCGTGCCCTCAATCTCGCTGCCTATGGACAGGTCGACAGATCGTTGACAGCGGCGTTGTCCCTGTCGGCAGGTCTGCGTATCGAGCGTCGCGGTGCGCACTATCTTGACAGCGAACAGTTGCGCAGCAACCCGGTGGACGTAATGGAGGGTGGGCATCTTGCCTTGACCTGGCAACTTGCCACCCATCGCTCCGCATATGCCTCGCTCACGCGCGGCTACAAGGCCGGTGGAATCAATACGACGGTTGCGGATATCCCCGACGATCTGCGTACCTTCGATCCGGAGTCGCTGTGGAACCTGGAGTCCGGCCTGCGAATGCAATCTGCCGGCGGTCGTTTCGACAGCCAGACCAGCATCTTCTACATGCGCCGCAGCCATCAGCAGGTGTCCAGCTCGGTGCAAGCGGATCCCGAGAATCCACAGGATTTCGTGCTGCTGACAGACAACGCGGCGCGCGGCGAGAATCTGGGGCTCGAAACCCAGCTCGGCTGGCGCCCGGTGTCGTCACTGCGCCTGGGTGCTTCGCTGGCACTGCTGCGCGCGCGCTTTCTGGACTACAAGCCGAGTGAGGACCGCAATCTCGATGGTCGTGAGACTCCTCACTCCCCCGGCTACCAGTTGGGCCTTGCCGTGGACTGGCATGATCGGCAGGGGTTGTTCGCGCACGCCGACTTCCAGGCGGTGGACGGTTACTACTTCAGTGCCAGCCACGATGAGCGTGCCAACGCGTATCAGCTGCTGAACCTGCGCGCGGGCTATGCAACCGATCGCTGGACGGCCAGCATCTATGTGCGCAATGCATTGAACGAGCACTATGCCGTTCGCGGCTTCTTCTTCGAAGACGAGCCCGGTGTGGGGAACAAGCGCTACATCCAGAACGGCGACCCACGCCAGATCGGCCTGCGTGTGGCGTTCGGTTTCTGACCATCCGGAGCAACCATGAATATCGCCGTTGAAATCAGCATGTATCCACTGGCGGAAGAGTACCTGCCTGCCATCCAGGCGTTCATAGACCGGGTGCGGAGCAACGACAAATTGCAGGTGCTCACCAACACGATGAGCACCCAGGTCTTCGGCGAACTGGATGAGGTCTTCCGCACCTTGCAGCAGGAGATCCGCGCCAGCTTTGAAGAGGGGCCGCGCGCCGTGTTCGTCACGAAGTTCCTCGGACCGGCATCATCGCAGTGATGCCCGAAATCAGCGTCCAGGCGCTGCTGGCCGGCGTGCGCGCGACCAGCGCGGCTGAATGGATCGCAGTGGCGGCAGGCGTGGTCTACATCCTGCTCATCATCCGTCGCAACCGTTGGGGCTGGCTGGCCGGCGGCGCGAGCTCGCTGATCTTCACGGTGCTGAGCGCGCGTTCGAACCTGCCGATGCAGGCGTTGCTGCAGGGTTCGTATGTAGCAGGCGCGGTTTACGGCTGGTGGAGCTGGGCGCCGGAGTCGCAGGCGCAACGGATTTCGGTCTGGACGCTGCGTGGCCACCTGCTGACGCTGGCGGTCTGCGTGCTGGCCAGCCTGGGCCTGGCCCGGTTGCTGGACGGCAAGTCGGCGTTTCCGTTTGTCGACTCACTGGTAGCCTGCGCCGGATTGTTCGCCACCTGGCTGGTGGCGCGGGTCTACCTTGAAAACTGGGTGTACTGGATCGTCATCGACGCCGTGTCCATCTACCTGTTTGCGGCGCAGGGTTTGATCGTTACCGCGTTCCTGTTCGCCATCTACCTGGTGATGGCCTCCCTGGGCCTGCGCAGCTGGTGGCAGATCCGCCACCGCGATCAGGCTGCATGATTCCTGCGGATATCCTGGCCCTGATCCCCGGCTGTGCGGATGGTCGTTCGCCACGGGTTGTGCAGCCCT
Organism: Gammaproteobacteria bacterium; assembly: GCA_015655465.1. Taxonomy (GTDB): domain Bacteria; phylum Pseudomonadota; class Gammaproteobacteria; order Steroidobacterales; family Steroidobacteraceae; genus ZC4RG30. The sequence goes on from JAATEY010000088.1 coordinate 3,372, forward strand.
TGTCTGGCGGTCGCGGCTGCAACCTGGTGCTGCGTGTGGATACCGATGCCGGGCGTTTCGTTCTGCGACAGCGTCGCCCCCCACTGGATCGGCCGGGTTCGGCGGCGCAGGCCGAATTGCGCAGCCAGATGGCCGCCGCCGCCGCGGGCCTGGCGCCGCGCGTGATCAATGCCGCCCTGGACGGCAGCTGGCTGCTGATGGACTTCATCGATGCCGGGCTGTGGACCGAGCAACAGCTGCTGTCCAATGACGGAGTGGAGCGCCTCGGCGCCAGGCTTGCGCAACTGCACGACCTTGCCGTGCCAGAGGGATTGCCCGCCCTGGATGCGCCGCGAATCGCGATGGGATATCTGCAGCAGCTGCGCATTGCAGATCCACGGCAGGCCGAGCTGTACCAGCCGTTGCTGTCGCGTGTGCAGAAGCTGTCGCAGGCCATGGAAGGGCTTGCCGGCAGGACGGTGCTCAATCATGGCGACCTGCAGACCGGCAATATGCTCGGCCGCGAACCGATGTTGATCGACTGGGAATATGCCCAGGTCGTCGATCCGACCTATGACCTTGCCTGCCTGCTGACATATTACCCCCGCCTGGAATCACAGCTGGGGCGCTTGATGGAGAGCGCCGGCCTCTCGAATCTGGCTGATCAGGCGGTCCTGGCCCTGCAGCGGGAGCGCTTTGCCTGCCTGAATCAGCTGTGGGACGCAGCCAACGCTTCGAAAGCTGGATAACTACCTGCCTGCACAGGCAAAATGCTCAGCTACCTGGCTGGAGGCGCGCTGCTACATCATGGCTTTGATCAAGGTTACGGACAGAGACGGAATCGAGCACGACGTTGAAGGCAATCCCAGCTTTACGTTGATGGAGAACCTGCGCGATCTGGACTACGGCGTCGCTGCGGTCTGCGGCGGCATGTGCGCCTGCGCCACCTGCCATGTCTACGTGGATGCCGAATGGCTGCCGAGACTTCCGCCCATGCACTCCGATGAACGGGACCTCCTGAGCGACCTCTCCACTTTCCGCCCCAACTCCCGCCTGTCCTGCCAGATCAAGTTTGCAGCCGAGCTGGCTGGCCTGAAAGTGCGCATTGCCGACGACGAATGAGGCACCCTTGAAGCAGCCCGTGATAAAGCCCGGCAGGGCGCTGATCTGCGGTTCGATGGCGTACGACACCATCATGGTGTTCAACGACCATTTCCGGAACCACCTCCTGCCCGACAAGCTGCACATGCTGAATGTGTCGTTCCTGGTGCTTGCGATGCGGCGCGAGTTCGGCGGCTGCGCGGGAAATATTGCCTACAACCTGAAGTTGCTCGGCGACTCCGGATACGTGATGGCCACCGTAGGCCATGACTTCGCTCCCTACGCCGAGTGGATGGACAGCCACGGCGTGCCGCGCGACTACCTCCAGACCGTGCAGTCGGAGCATACCGGCCAAGCTTTCATCACCACCGATCTCGACAACAACCAGATCACGGCCTTCCATCCTGGTGCCATGGGGCATTCACACCTCAACAAGGTGGCCAATGCCAGCGACGTGTCCATCGGCATCGTGGCACCCGATGGCCGCGATGGGATGATCGAGCACGCCGCGCAGTTTGCGGCGGCCGGCATCCCTTTCATTTTCGACCCGGGCCAGGGCCTGCCCATGTTTGGTGGCGAGGACCTGCGCAATTTCATCGACCAGGCAAGCTGGGTGACGGTGAACGACTACGAGTGGAGCCTGATGGCCGAGCGCACCGGCTGGAATGAGTCGGCGGTGACGAACAAGGTTGCGGCGCTGATCGTCACGCATGGTGGCAGCGGTTCCACCGTGTTCACCGCAGATGGCAAGCTGGATATTCCGCCGGCGCCAGCCCGTGCGGTGGTTGATCCCACCGGCTGCGGCGATGCCTATCGCGCTGGACTGCTGCATGGGCTGCTCCACGGACTTCCATGGGAAAAAACTGCACGCATCGCCTCGCTGCTTGGATCGCTCAAGATCGAATCGCGCGGCACGCAGAATCACGGTTTCACGCCGGCGCAGTTCCGGCAGCGGTATGAAACACTTTTCGGGGCACTTTAAGAACTCAAGGGGTCAGGATCCAACATGAGCCACAGCTATCTGTTCACGTCGGAGTCGGTATCGGAAGGTCATCCGGACAAGGTTGCGGACCAGATTTCCGACGCCATCCTCGATGCCATCCTGGCGGAAGACAAGTACTCGCGGGTTGCAGCGGAAACGCTGTGCAATACCGGTCTGGTCGTGCTGGCGGGTGAGATCACCACCAAGGCCAAGATCGACTACCACCAGGTCGCGCGCGGCGTGATCAAGGACATCGGCTACGACAACACCGACTACGGCATCGACTACAAGGGTTGCGCCGTGCTGGTTGCGTACGACACCCAGTCGCCGGACATCGCGCAGGGCGTGGATGAAGGCCGGGGCCTGAACCTCGACCAGGGCGCTGGCGACCAGGGCCTGATGTTCGGCTATGCCGTCAATGAAACCGCGGAGC
>JAATEY010000020.1 GCA_015655465.1 Gammaproteobacteria bacterium
CTCGATGCCGACGCGCAGCGAATTCAGGTCTACATCGCGGTCGCTACCCTTGATGAACGCACTAACCTGCTGATGGAAGTCATTCAGCAGGCCGATAGGAATGGATGACAGGCCGACGGGAAGCCCGTCAACCAAATCGTCCAGCCGTAGCTCCAGCCGCTGCGTGTTCATGCCAGTCTCCTGTATGGGTATACATACTGCCACCGGGTTTGCAGATCGTCGAGGCAACGCTCGTCCGAACGTGAAGGCCGGTCACGTTAGTCAGTATTTGCCCAGTCCTCCACTTGGCGCAGTATCTGCCGACATAGGTACCCTCGCGGGGAGGTGCTTCAGCGGCAATTCCTGCGCAACACAGCAGGATTCTCTCGTAGCCGCAACTGAGCCCGCGCACCCGGATTCCTGGTCAAATGCAGCAGATCCGCGTACCAACCCGCTCCCCGGCTGGGTCATGCTTCCCGGCGCCTGCCCGCTGCATCCGCTGTACACTGACCATCAAGTTCCAGGCACTCCCGATGAACACCGTCATGGAAAGCTGGCCGCGGCGCCACCGCATCAAGGTCGATGAGTACCACCGGATGGCGGAGGTAGGTCTGCTCGCGCCAGACGCGCGCGTCGAACTGATCGACGGAGAGATCATCGACATGGCGCCGATCGGTACCGAACACGGCAGCGTCGTGGACCTGCTGGCCGAGTTGCTCTACGGAGTGGTTGCCGGCAGGGGAATACTGCGGGTGCAGGGTGCCATTCGCCTGGATCGTGCTTCGGAACCACAGCCGGATATCGCGCTGCTCACCCCGCGCGAGGACCGCTATCGCAGCGCCCCTCCAGGGCCTGCGGATGTGCTGCTGCTCATCGAAGTCAGTGGCACCACGCTGCGCTACGACCGTGAGGTGAAGGTTCCGCTCTATGCCCGCCACGGCATCCCGGAGGTCTGGCTGGTAGACCTGGAGCACGGCGAGCTGTGCCTCTACCGCTTGCCGGAAGGCGGTGGATACCTTGAGCAGAAGGCGACGAGCAACCCAGGTCTGACTCCGGTCGCGGCATTGCCGGGCGTCGCGGTCGACTTGGCCGGGCTGTTGTCGCGGCCGTCGCGCTAGCTAGCTACCGGGGACCGTCCGCGGCGCGCCTGTTTCGGGACGGCCACTGAACCGTTCGTTTGTGTGAATTTCCCGGCAGCCTGTCGGTGTTTTTCCTGCCAAGAAATATAGTGAATGGCCAAGGCAAGGATCGACCAATAAGAAGCAAACAAGGCCAGGAAAAACGGAGGCGGTGTATCCGGATCCTTGTGCAGGAGATTGATGAGGGGCAACAGCGGACCTATCAGCACGATCTTGAGCTGCGCGGGCAAGTGCCGGGGCTGAACCCCGGCACCGCCGCCACCTCAAGCGGCGCCGGTCTTGCGCGGCGCGGTTTCCTTCAGGAACAGCGCAACGATGAAGCTGACCACAAGGCCGGAAATCGCAAAGTACAGCACGCCTTTCAGGCCATATTCGCCACCCGCGATCCTGGTCGCGATCATGGGAGCCGCACCGCCACCGACGAACTCACCCGCGAAGATCACGAAGCCGGCCATCGAGGCCAGCATGCCGGGAGGCGCGGCTTCTGCAGCCACCGGACCGGCCAGGATCGCCAGCGCCGCGAAGTTGAACAGCGAGGCAAAGAACAACAGGACCCACAGCGTGGTGGTGTTCTCCGGGCCGGCCTGCGTGAAGAAATACAGGAACACCGCGGCCAGGATGTAGGAAGCCAGCGTGGACAGCTTGCGCCCGATGATGTCGGACAGCGCCGGCATCGCGAACTGGCCGATGCAGCCGCCGATTCCCACCGCCGAGAACACATTGCCGGCGGTGACTGCATCGAGCCCCAGGCCGGCACCGACTGGCGCGGTGAGATAGGCGGTGAGCATTGCTGCAATGACGAAGATGCCGCCCATTGCGCAGATCAGCGTCAGCGGAGCGACCTTGGCGTTGCGATGCCCGAACATGCTCATGAAGGGCGCGCCGCCAGTGCCGTGACCGGTATCGGCGCGCTTCAATGGTTCACGCACGACGAACCACATGATGATGGCCACGATCACACCGGGTGCGCCCACGAGCATGAAGACCGATTTCCAGCTGTGGCTCTCGAGCAGTCGCGTGGCGATGATGGGCGCCAGCGCCAGGCCAAACAGGGAAATCATGCACTGGAAGATGCCGTTGTTCATGCCACGGCGTGCCGGCTTGGAGGCTTCCACCGCGACCGCGACACCGGTCGAAGCCACCGGCCCTTCGGCAATACCCATGATGACGCGGACCAGGACCAGGGCCGTGAGGGACCCTGCCATGCCGCTGAATGCCGACATCAGCGAGAACACCAGGATGGCAGGCACCAGCACCGCGCGGCGCCCCACCTTGTCCGCCATGTAACCCATCACGAAAGCGGAAATACCCCAGGCCATACCGAGGTAACCAGCCAGCGTTCCGCCATCCTGCGGAGTCAGCTTCAGATCTGCCGCCATCGTGGAATTGGGCGACCCCAGGATGATGGGAAGCACGAACCTGTCGAGACCCACCAGGCCGAAGGTAATGCTCAGCAGCAGGATGATCTTCCACTCGTAACTGGTGTCCCAGTTCTTTTCTTGTTGTGCCACTGCTCTACTCCCCGACTGGTTGTTGTTGTGAACTTTCCGGAGCGGTCCGCCGCGATGGTGGATGGGGAAAGTAAAGCAGGGACAAGCACTTGGCAACCGATTTCACGTCCGTGCGCAGCAGTCCGGGTGTGCGCGCCGTTTCAGTGGATTTGAACGTTGACCGGGGAAAGGAATTTCCTTACCGTCGGCACATGATCACCAGCAAGCTCTCCAGCAAGGCACAGACCACCATTCCGCAGCCGGTGCGTACGGCGCTGCGCCTGCGTGAAGGCGACGAGCTGGCCTATCAAATCAAGGGAGATACGGTGATTTTGACGCGTGCAAGCCAGGCTGGCGTCGCCGATGATCCATTCCTCAACTTCGAGGAATGGGACAGCGCGGCTGATCGCAAGGCCTATGGCAAGCTTTGAACAAGGCGACATCGTCAAAGTCCCCTTTCCCTACACCGATCGTTCCATGCGGCAGTTCCGCCCGGCGCTGGTCGTGTCCACGCCCACAATGGAAATCCGCCACGGACTGATCTGGGTGGTCATGATCACCAGCGCGGAGAATCGCGGGTGGCCGGATGACCTCCCGATCTCGCGCCTTGCAGACGCGGGGTTGCCGGCACCGTCCGTGATCCGCCCGGCCAAGATCGCCATGATCGAGGCCGCACAGGCGCTCCGCCTCGGCCGCATTTCAGCAGACCTGCGGCGACAGGTGATGGGGCGGATCGGCAAGGCGTTGGGGGAATAGGTCCCACGCCACCAGCTGGCGGCATCAGTCCACGGCCGACAGCACCATGTCACCCAGCCGCTGGAAACGCCGCATGTTCGCGTTGTGCCCCATCACGCCAGCAGTCAGGCAGGCGAAGGTAATATCGCGCTCCGGATCCACCCAGAACAGCGAAGTACCCGCGCCGTAGTTGCCGAAGCTGCGCGGCGACGCCAGCGTGCCGAACATATGCGGACACAGCGCCGTGCCGCGCACCGAGAAGCCGAGACCGATATAGGCCGGCGCCGGATCCAGACCTTCCTCGCGGCCGCGCGCAGCATAAAGCTCGTTCACCATCTCGCCGGTCCAGTTGCGCGAAGCCATTTCGATCATCGCCGGCGAGATCAGCCGCGTGCCGCCCACCGCACCGCCGCTGCGGAACATGTCGGCGAAGCGGAACAGATCCGGCGTGGTGGAAACGATGCCTACCCAGGGCATCTCCCCCTGCTCATCCTCGAAAGCGCCATTCGGCCCCGGCGTGTTGCGGCTCTTGTGGCCGATGGGATAGTTGCCGCGAAAGTCCGGCACCACCTTGCGCGCACGCAGGTCCGCCCGCAGGCCCACGGCCGTATCGCGCATGCCCAGCGGATCGAGAATGTCC
>JAATEY010000275.1 GCA_015655465.1 Gammaproteobacteria bacterium
CGCTGCGCGCCTCGATGACGCGCGAGATCATGCCCTGCTCGATGATGGCGTAGCTGCGGGAGCCCAGGCCCGTGCCCAGGAACAGCGTGGTGATGTCCTTGCGACGGCAGCGCGCGCCATTGATGAAGTAGGCGCTGTTGCCATCGCGCGAGACCACGCGCTTAAGCGAGATCTCGTTGTAGTTGGCGTAGGTGCCGCCGATCTTGCCGTCGCTGTTGTCGAACACCAGCTCCACCGAGGCCGTGCCCACCGGACGGCGGCCACCGGAGCCGTTGAAGATCACGTCCGTCATCGAGTCGCCGCGCAGATGCCGCGCCGACAGTTCGCCCATGACCCAGCGGACGGCGTCGATGATGTTCGACTTGCCACAACCGTTCGGGCCAACTACTCCGGAGAGATTGGTCGGAAACGGCACATTGGTGGGTTCGACAAAAGACTTGAACCCGGCGAGCTTTACTCTGGTCAGACGCATTGAGGCGAAGGGATTCCGGGCGGACGAATGAGGTCGCCTAGTGTAGATCACTTCCACCGATTATGAGCACCCAACCTGCCACGTCGATCGAGACGTTTCCTAATCCCGCTCCCGAGCGCGACTACACCATCCGCATGACGATGCCGGAATTCACCTGCCTGTGTCCGAAGACGGGCCAGCCGGATTTTGCAACGCTGAAGCTCGAATACGTCGCCGACCGGCTCTGCGTCGAGCTTAAATCGCTGAAGCTCTACATCTGGTCGTTCCGCAATCGCGGCTGTTTTCACGAGGCCGTGACCAACGAGATACTGGGGTTCCTGGCTGGCGCAACCGCGCCGCGCTTCATGCGGCTGACCGCCGAGTTCTACGTGCGCGGCGGCATCTACACCACGGTGGTGGCCGAACATCGCGCCGCGGGCTGGGTAAGCCCCCAGAAGGTCAAATTGCCGTGATTCCATTGCCCCAAAAAGGCGCCTGGCCGGCATCCGTGCTGCCGGCTGTACACCCGGCGGCTGGCCGGTATAATCCCGCGTCCTTTTCCAGGCCCAGGTTCGTTACGGGAGCGCAACATGGCCGCGAAGAAATCCGCGCCTAAAGCCACCAAGGTCAAGAAAACCGCTGCAGCCAGGCCTGCAACGAAAAAGACTGCGCCCGTAGCGAAGAAACCCCCGCCGAAGCCTGCCGCCGAAGCATCCAAACGCAACGTTGTAATGAAATCATCCAAAGCATCTGAAAAACCCGTCAAGAAAGCTGCAGCTCCCGTAGCGCCCCCTGCCGCAGCACCTGCCCGTACCATAGCCGCACGCGCGCCTGTCCCGCGGCCCACGACAACCGACCATTCCGACGATTCCGATGCCGGCGACAACCTGCTGGCCGGACCACGCAATGTGCAGCCCTACGTCGCCAAGCGCGGCGAGCAGTACATGAGCAAGGAGCAGCTGGACCACTTCCGCAGGATCCTGCAGAGCTGGAAGCAGGACCTGATGCTGGAAGTGGACCGCACCGTCTCGCACATGAAGGACGAGGCCGCCAACTTCCCCGACCCGAACGACCGGGCCACGCAGGAAGAAGAATTCAGCCTCGAACTGCGCACCCGCGATCGCGAGCGCAAGCTGATCCGCAAGATCGACGAGGCACTCGGCCGCATCGAAGACGGCAGCTATGGCTACTGCCTCGAAACCGGCGAGCAGATCGGTGTGAAGCGGCTGGAAGCCCGGCCGGTCGCCACGCTCAGCATCGAAGCGCAGGAGCGCCGCGAACGCCGTGAAAAACAGTACGGCGACCGGGACGACCGCTACCGCTAGCCAACGCCAGACGGGGCGCTGCCAGTGCGCACAGGCACTTCGCCCGGTGGCGTAGCAGCGCCCTATCGCGGGCGCTTTGCTCCCTCTCCCACCGGCCCGCTGCATACGGGCTCGCTGGTTGCAGCCCTCGCCAGCTGGCTGGATGCGCGGGCCCACCAGGGCCGCTGGCTGATCCGCATGGAAGACCTGGATACCCCGCGCTGTGTGCCGGGTGCTGCGGATGCCATCCTCGCGACACTGTCCGGATTCGGCCTCGAGTCGGACGAGCCGGTGATGTACCAGTCCGCAAGGCATGCGGCCTACTCCACGGCGCTCAGGCAGCTCGATGCAGCGCACCGCTGCTATCGCTGCACCTGCTCCCGCGGCGAATCTCCCGGCACCTACACCGGGCACTGCCGCGATCTGAACCTGCAGACTCCTGACGCAGCCTGGCGGCTACGTCTCGCCGCCGATGCCACCATCCACTTCCACGATGCCATCCAGGGAGACTGCAATGCTTCTGCCGCGGCTCTCGGCGATCCGATCATCTTCCGGCGCGACCATCTGGCTGCCTATCAGCTGGCCGTGGTGATGGACGATGCGGCGCAGGACATCACGCATGTGGTGCGCGGCGCCGACCTGCTGGACAGCACGGCCTGGCAGATCGCCATCGCCACCGCGCTGTCGCTGCCGATTCCCCGTTACGCGCATGTTCCGCTGGTGACGGAGCCAGGCGGCGCCAAGCTCGCCAAGTCGCGCCGCTCCCTGCCGCTGCATGGACGCAATATCCCGGCCGTACTGGTCGAAGTCCTGTCGCTGCTGCAGCAGAGGCCGTTGAATGAGCTGACAACTGCACCAGTCAGGGATATCCTCGACTGGGCAGTCGAAAACTGGCGACCTGACCGGCTGGCCGGGATCCGGGTAATACCGCTTCCCTCATAACCATAATTTGGGTTGCGGGCGCAGTTGTACTAATGTAGGGCGGCGTGGGGTTTCAGCACCCGCGCTTGGGGGGCGATGATGAGTGAGCCTCGGGTCATAAAAAAATATCCTAATCGCCGCCTCTATGACACGGTGGAGAGCCGCTACATCACCCTGGCCGACGTGCGTCGCCTAGTGGTCAACCGGGTCGATTTCCTGGTGCTCGACAAGAAAACGCAGGCGGATATCACGCGCTCGATCCTGATGCAGGTGATCGCCGAGCAGGAGCACGGCAGTCATCCGCTGATGAGCAGGGAGTTCCTGTCGCAGGTGATCCGCAGCTACGGCACGCCCGTGCACAACGGGCTCGCAGGCTATCTGGAGCAGTCGGTGCGTCAGTTCCCGCAGAACGGCACGGACGGCGCCGTGGCGCTGCCCCGCGGGTAGAACCACGCCCGTCCAGGGCGTGGTTCAGTCCAGCGGCAGCAATACGTCGAAGCCGGCCTGCTGGAAGTGGCGGTCGGAGGTAAGCGCCTGCCGCAAGCCCAGTTCCCGCATGACCACGAAACTGCTGCAATCGGTAAATGAATAGTCCTGGTCAGCGTGCTTGCGCAGGAACATCTTTGTCGCCGTGAAGCGTTCCGCCCCGATCCATTCGATCCGGATCGCGACGCTTTGTTCGAGCAGCTCCAGCAAACGCAGCGCCACGTGATGGCCACCGCGTGCTTTTGCCAGCGTCACGGCCTCGTCCACGACGTAGTCGGTGACCACGAGTTTCCTGCCCGCCTTGATCCGCTTTCCGACTGCTTCCCGTGCCGCGACGTGCCTGGTGTCCCGCTTGTCGATCAGCGCGTAAAGGCCAGACGTATCGACGAATACGTCACGGCCCGCCATAGACCAGGCGGTCGATATCGGCGTTGGAAAGCTGGCCGCCCGTGCCTTCGGTCGCGAACTGGTCGAGGTTGAGCAGCGGATCGTCAGGCGATACGGCAGGACCCGTGGGCGACGTGATGGGACCGAGCTGCGCGACTGGCTCGCCGTTGCGGGCGATCGTGACGCGCTCGCCGCGCTCCGCGCGGGCGACAAGCTGCGACAGGCGGGTCTTGGCGTCGTGGATGTTGACAATGGTTTCGTCCATCGGACCATATTAGCTAATCATGATGGACTAATCAAAGTCCGCAATTGTCTGTCGACCGCTCAGTGGCTCTTCCATACGCGCAGCGTGCTGTGGGCAGCAACGTGCACAAAGTCCCGATCTGCCGACAGCATGGTGATGTCGTGGCGTATGCACAGTTGCGCCAGCAGCGCGTCAATCGTGCCGATCTGAACGCCCGCCCTGCGGCAGTGGTTGCGAAGCACCGCCGCCTCGACGTGATCTGCGCGGCTCGGGCTCAGCATGGGCAACGCCGAAAACTGCGTGATCAGCTGTTCATGCGCACGTGGGCCGGAGAACCCCTGCAACAACTCCTGGAGGATCAACCCCGTCGTGAGAACGGCCTCGCCCGCTTCGAGCACGGCGCGAAGGACAGCCACTTCCGGCGACCCTGGAGCCTGATCCCGCCGGAGTGCGAGCGACCAGACGCTGGTATCGACCAGAAACGTCACTTCCGGGAGCGTTCCGACTTGTAGTCGTAGCGGTGATCCCACTCGAGCTTGCCCATGAGATCGAGCATCTTCTTCTGCTGACGCCGGGCGATGAACTCTTCGAGCGCACGCGTCACCGCCGCTTTCTTGGTCCGCTCGCCGCTGACCGCCAGCGCAAGCTCGATCAGCTGCGGATCTATCGACAGATTGGTTGCCATGTGTGGCATGTTACACATGACATTACACACATTCCAGCCGCCATTCGGGACGACTAAATGGCGTGTTCGCCCAACAATTGGGGCTGGGGGCGCCGGGCCCGGGTTGGGCCCGGCGATCAGGCAGGACTCGCGCTTACGCCGAGGCGACGTCGCGCATCGACAACCGCACGCGGCCCTGGCGGTCCACTTCCAGCACCTTCACGCGCACCACGTCGCCTTCCTTAAGCTTGTCGCCGACATTCTCGACGCGCTCGTCGGAAATCTGCGAGATGTGCACCAGGCCATCGCGGCCCGGCAGGATGGTGACGAAGGCGCCGAAGTCCATCAGGCGCGCGACGCGGCCTTCATAGATGCGGCCCACTTCCACGTCGGCGGTGATCAGTTCGATGCGGCGCAGCGCCTCGCGGCCAGCCTCGCCATGCACCGACGCGATCTTCACCGTGCCATCGTTGTCGATGTCGATGGTGGTGCCGGTTTCTTCGGTGATCTGGCGGATGACAGCGCCGCCCTTGCCGATGACATCGCGGATCTTCTCCGGATCGATCTTGATGGTGATGATCGACGGTGCCCATTGCGACATGTTGCTGCGTGCCGTCGCCAGCACCTTGTTCATTTCGCCCAGGATATGCAGCCGACCGGCCTGTGCCTGATCCAGCGCCACCTTCATGATCGCAGGCGTGATGCCTTCGACCTTGATGTCCATCTGCAGGGCGGTGATGCCGCCGGCTGTGCCGGCCACCTTGAAATCCATGTCGCCCAGATGGTCTTCGTCGCCCAGGATGTCGGTGAGCACCTTGTGGCGCGCGCCGTCCAGCACCAGACCCATGGCAACACCCGCGACCGGTGCCTTGATCGGCACGCCGGCATCCATCAGCGCAAGGCTGGTGCCGCAGACCGAAGCCATCGAGCTCGAGCCGTTGGACTCAAGAATCTCGGAAACGATGCGGATGACGTAGGGGAAATCCGCCATCACCGGCAGCACGGCAGCGATGCCGCGGCGCGCCAGGTTGCCGTGACCGATCTCGCGGCGCTTAGGCGAACCCATCATGCTGGTCTCGCCCACCGAGAACGGCGGGAAGTTGTAATGCAGCATGAACGGCTCGCGGCGCTCGCCATCCAGCGCATCGATGATCTGGGCATCGCGCCCGGTGCCGAGCGTGGCAGTAACCAGCGCCTGGGTTTCGCCGCGGGTGAACAGCGATGAACCATGCGTGCGCGGCAGCGTGCCCACCTTCACGGTGATGGGACGCACGGTCTTGTAGTCACGGCCGTCGATGCGTGGCTCACCGTTGAGGATGCGTTCGCGGACGATTTTGCTTTCGATGTTGTGCAGCTGGGTCGCCAGCTGCTGCGCATTCCACTTCGGCGCGCCATCGACCTGCGGCACGGCGGCAGTGACCTCGGCCTTGATCTCACCGACCTTGGTGTAGCGCTGCTGCTTCTCGGTGATGCGATAGGCCTCGGCAAGCTTTGCCTCGGCCTGCGCGGCAACGAAGCTCACGAGCTCGGCGTCGGTCTCGGTCGGCTTCCAGTCCCAGCGCGGCTTGCCCGCCTGCCTGACCAGTTCGTTGATGGCATTGATGGCCACCTGCATCTGCTCGTGGCCAAACACCACCGCGCCCAGCATCACTTCTTCCGACAGGCAGTCGGCTTCGGACTCCACCATCAGCACTGCGCCGGCAGTGCCGGCAACCACCAGATCCAGACGCGAGCCTTCGGCTTCCTTCTTCGTCGGGTTCAGCAGATAGGCGCCATCCTTGTAGCCCACGCGCGCAGCAGCGATGGGGCCGGCGAAGGGCACGCCCGACAGCGCGAGCGCCGCAGAGGCACCGAGCAGCGCAGGGATGTCGGCCGGGATGTTGGGGTCGAGCGAGACCACCGTCGGCACAACCTGTACTTCGTTGTAGAAGCCGTCCGGAAACAGCGGGCGGATCGGGCGATCGATCAGCCGCGAGGTCAGCGTTTCGTTTTCGCTGGGGCGTCCTTCGCGACGGAAGAAGCCACCAGGGATGCGACCGGCGGCATAGGTCTTCTCCTGGTAGTTGACCGTCAGCGGGAAGAAATCCTTGCCCGGTTGCGCCTGCTTGCGCGCTACTGCCGTGACCAGAACAACGGTGTCACCCATGGACACCACTACCGAGCCGTCGGCCTGACGCGCAAGTTCACCGGTTTCGATGGTGACCTGCTGCGAACCGAACAGGAAGGATTGCTTGGCAATGCTCACGATTGCTTGACCTCGACGATTGATGCTGTTTTGAAGGCACACATTTTTTGCTGGTGCCACATACGATTCGGGCCGCGCAATTTCATGGCGCGGCCCGAAGGGGTTGTCGGCTAGCGGCGCAGTCCCAGCCGCTCGACGACTTCCTGATATTTCTGCGGTTTGGTGGACTTCAGGTAGTCCAGCAGTTTGCGACGCTGGTTGACCATCTTCACCAGACCGCGACGCGAGGAATGATCGCTCTTGTGCGCAGTGAAGTGGCCACCGAGACCGGTGATCCGCTCGGAGAGCAACGCGATCTGGACTTCAGGCGAACCTGTGTCCTTGGGGTCGCGGCCATACTGCGAGAGGATGCCGCTCTTTTTTTCAGTCGATAACGCCATTTTTGGGCCCTTGTGGAAAGCGCGGCATTCTAACCGCGCACCCCAGCCGTCTCAAGTCGGATTGGACCCTAAATCGTTGAAAAGACGGACTGGCTTCAGAATCGGCCTGGCAGCGTCGCTGATCCCCGCCTCACCGATTCCCAGAAACCGGCCGTCGGGAGCGTAGACACGCACGAGTCCCGGCGCCGGGGCGGTTCCAGGACAGCCTACCGTCTGCCCCATGCGCAGGCGCGCCGCACGCTCGGGATCCAGCTCCACTGCCGCCAGGTGCGCCAGGGCGGCGTCCGGAGCCAGCAGGCTGACCTCATCCGGGCCGCCGGCCTCCAGCGCTGCCAGCGTCACCATGCCGGATCCGGGGAACGGCGCCACCGTGGTGCGACGCAGCGCGGTCAGGTGGGCACAGCTGCCCACCGCCCGCGCCAGATCTTCCGCCAGCGTGCGCACATAGGTGCCCTTGGAACAGCGCACGCTGAAGCTGGCCTCGTTGCCGCTGACCGAGTGCAATTGCAGCGCATGGATCACGACGGAGCGGGGTTCACGTTCGACTTCAAGCCCCAGGCGCGCCAGCTTGTACAGCGGCTGGCCATCGCGCTTCAGCGCCGAATACATGGGGGGCACCTGGGAAACCGGCCCGTGAAAACCGGGCAGTGCAGCCGCCAGCGCAGCCGCGAGGTCGGCCGGCACCGCGCACTCCTCCACCACCTCGCCTTCCAGATCGCCGGTGGTGCGCCGCGCGCCGAACCTTGCCGTGAACCCGTATTCCTTGTCGCCTTCGAGCAGGTAGCCGGCGACCTTGGTGGCCTCGCCGAGGCAGATGGGCAGCATGCCGGTGGCGAGCGGATCGAGACTGCCGGTGTGCCCGGCCTTGATGCGGCCGAAGGCGCGGCGCACCCGCTGTACCGCGGCGCTCGAACTCAGCCCCAACGGCTTGTCGAGCAGCAGGATGCCGTGGACCATCAGGTCTGCGGCTTGTTGGCGGCGGCGATCAGCGCGGTGAGATGTGCGGCGCGGTCGAAGGAATCGTCGGCGACAAAATCCAGGCGTGGCGCATGGCGCATCCCGACCCGCCGTCCGACCTCGCCGCGCAGGAACCCTGCTGCCGCGCGCAATCCTGCCAGCACTTCCGGGTGCGCGGCGCGGTCGCCAAACGGCACGAACAACACCTGCGCATGACTGAGGTCACGGGCCAATGCCACCTGCGTGATGGTTACCGGACCCACGCGCGGGTCTTTCACCTCGCGCGGGATCATTTCAGCCAGCACCCGCTGCATCTGCGCCTCGAAGCGCTGCAGCCGGCTGTTGCCCGAACCCTTCGCCACCATCACATGCAACCCGACCGCAGCGGTCAGATCGTGCGCGCGACTTCGACGCGCGAGAAGCACTCGATCTGGTCGCCGGCGCGCACGTCCTGGTAGTTCTTCACGCCGATGCCGCACTCGGTGCCCGCCCGCACTTCGTTGACGTCGTCCTTGAAGCGGCGCAGCGATTCGAGCTGACCTTCGAAGATCACCACGCTGTCGCGCAGCACGCGGATCGGATTGTTGCGCTTGACCGTGCCTTCCATGATCAGGCAGCCCGCCACCACGCCGAACTTGCTGGAGCGGAACACATCGCGCACCTGGGCAACGCCCACGATGGTTTCCTTGATCTCCGGCGCCAGCATGCCGCTCATCATCGCCTTCACGTCATCGATGGCTTCATAGATGATGCTGTAGTAACGCACTTCGACGCCCGTGTCCTTCATGGCCTCGCGCGCACCGGAATCGGCACGCACGTTGAAGCCCACAACCAGCGCCTTTGACGAGGCCGCCTGCTGGATGTCCGAAGCGGTGATGCCACCGACGTTCGAACCCAGCACCTGGACCTGCACTTCTTCGGTGGAGAGTTTGTC
>JAATEY010000031.1 GCA_015655465.1 Gammaproteobacteria bacterium
GGCACAGGTTCTCCGCCTCTTCCAGGTAGTGCGTGGTGAGGATGATGGTGGTGCCCTGCGCATTGATCTCGCGCAGGAAATCCCACATCGAACGGCGGATCTCGATATCCACGCCGGCCGTGGGCTCATCCAGGATCAGCAGCTTCGGCTCGTGCATCAGCGCGCGCGCAATCATCAGCCGCCGCTTCATGCCGCCGGACAGCGACCGCGCCATGCTCCTGCGCTTCTCCCACAGCTGCAGCTGCTTCAGGTATTTCTCGGCGCGTTCACGCGCCAGGCCGCGCTCCACACCATAGAAACCCGCCTGGTTGACCACGATGGTCTCCGGCGACTCGAACATGTTGAAGTTGATTTCCTGCGGCACGATGCCGATGCAGGACTTGGCGCGATCGAGGTCCGTGTCGATGTCGTAGCCGAACACGCCCACCTTGCCCGCCGACTTGTTCACCAGCGAGGTGACAATGCCGATCAGCGTGGTCTTGCCGGCCCCGTTCGGGCCCAGCAGCGCGAAGAAGTCGCCCTCTTCCACATCCAGATCGATGCCCTTCAGGGCGTGGACACCATTCTTGTAGGTCTTGGTAAGACCCCGGACGGAGAGCGCTTGCATCAGCCTATTCTAGAAGAAATGGCCCCGCGCAGTACGCCCGCGCGAGGCCCCCGGGACCGTGTCAGAGACTCACCTTCCAGTTGGTACCGGGCGATACCGGGAAGGCAGCACATGCGATAATCCGCAAAAACCCGTAAGGCTCCGTCCCCAATGAATAGCCTGCTGACCCTTGTCGCCGACCCTGCCGCCTGGCTGGCGCTTGCCACCTTGATTGCCATGGAAGTGGTCCTTGGCATCGACAACCTGATCTTCATCTCCATCCTGACCAACAAGCTGCCCGTGGAGCACCGCGTCCGGGCCCGGCGGGTGGGCATTTCCCTGGCACTGGTGATGCGGCTGGCCCTGCTCGGCACGGTGGCGCTGATCGCCAGGATGACCACGCCGTTGTTCACGATATTCGGCCACGGGTTCTCCTGGCGCGATCTCATCCTGATGGCCGGCGGTCTGTTCCTGATCTGGAAGGCCACCAAGGAAATCCACCACAACACCGATGCCGACCACGGGCCGGATGTGTTCGAACCCGTCGTGCGCCTGGGCTTTGCCGCCGCCATCGGCCAGATCATCGTGCTCGACATCGTGTTCTCGGTGGACAGCATCGTCACGGCCGTCGGCATGACCGACCACATCCCCATCATGGTCGTCGCCGTCATCGTCACCGTGGGCATCATGCTGTTCGCCGCCACGCCGCTGGCGAACTTCATCAACAACAATCCCACGCTGGTCATGCTGGCGCTGGGCTTCCTGCTGATGATCGGCACCACGCTGGTGGCCGAGGCCTTCGGCGCGCATGTGCCCAAGGGCTATATATACAGTGCGATGGCTTTCTCGGTGGCAGTCGAGCTGCTCAACATGCGGGCGCGGCGCAAGAAAAAGCGGGAATGAATCGCTTCTTCCCCGACCCGTTCATCCCGGCACTGCTGGCGACAGTGTTGCTCGCCACGCTGTTTCCGGCTTCCGGCGCAACAGCGGCGTATCTCGGCACTGCGGCCACCGCAGCCGTCATGCTGCTGTTCTTCCTGCATGGCATAAAACTGCCCCGCGAGAATCTCGTCGCTGCGCTTACGCACTGGCGGCTGCACCTGCTGATCCTCGGCACCACCTTCGTGCTCTTCCCGCTGCTGGGCGTGGCGCTGACGAAACTCTGGCCATCGCTGCTGCCTGCCAATCTCCGGGCTGGCGTGCTGTTTCTCTGCGCACTGCCCTCCACGGTGCAGATGTCGATCGCGTTCACTTCATTGGCAAAAGGCAATGTGGCCGCGAGCGTCACCTCTGCCGCCGCATCGAACCTGCTCGGCATTGCCCTGACGCCGGTCATCGCCAGCGCGCTGCTGCATGCACAAGGCGGCGGTGCCGTGCCGCTGTCCGGAATCTGGAAGGTGGTGCTGCAGCTGCTGCTGCCATTCGTGGTCGGGCACCTGCTGCGGCCACTGCTTGCCAACTGGGCGACGAAGCAGAAGCAGCTGATCTCCTGGTCCGACCGGCTCACCATCCTGCTGTCGGTTTACAGCGCGTTCTCCGCCGCGGTCATTGGCGGCATCTGGTCGCAGGTGCCAGTCACCACCTTGCTGACACTGGTGGCCGTGTGCGCCACGCTGCTGGCGGTGGCCACGCTGTTCACGCTCAACAGCACCCGATTCATGGGACTACCCGTCGCAGACTGCCGCAGCGCGCTTTATTGCGGATCGTTCAAGAGCCTGGTCAGTGGCGTGCCCATGGCACGCGTACTGTTTCCTTCCGCCGAGCTTGGCGCCATCATCCTGCCGATCATGATCTATCACCAGCTGCAGTTGATGTTCAGCGCCACCATTGCACCCCGTCAGGCGAGTCGCACACCATGATTCCGTATCGCAAGAAGCCTGTTTTCCTGGCGCCCACAGAATGCCCGCAGGCCGGTCGCGAGCGACTGGTCATGCAGCAGCCCCTGGCAAACTTCACTGCCGACGGCGTACACGAGCCGGAAGCGGCGCTGCTCAAGCGCATGAATGACACCGGCGCCGTGTTCATGATGGGCCAGAACGCCAATCTGCCCGTGATGCCGGAACGCCCGCGGCTGCTTGATTTCTTTCATTACCGCTTCTGCGACATTGCCTTCCGGCATCTATTGCAGAGCGCAAAGCTGGCTCTCGATGCCGGCCAGAGCGAAACCGTGATCATCGCCTGCCTGCTGCACGATATCTCCAACGGCGCGCTGATCCGCAGCGATCACGGCTACTGGGGCGCGCAGATGGTGGCGCCCTATGTCAGCGAGGAAGTGGCCTGGGCCGTGCAATATCACCAGGCCCTGCGCTATTTCGCCGACGACTCGGTGGGGTTCAAATACCCCGATGCCTACAACCAGTTCTTCGGCCCCGACTACGAACCGCCGGAATACATCCAGAAGGCGCATCAGGAAGCGCGCAACCACCGCTGGTACATGACCTCGCGGCTCATCACGATCCACGATATCTACAGCTTCGAGGGCGGGAAGGAGATTGACCCCGCCATCTTCACCGACATCATCGGACGGCATTTCCGCGAGCCGGAGGAAGGGCTGGGGTTCGACAATTCGCCGGTTGCGCATATGTGGCGCACGATGATCTGGCCGAACAACTTCCTGTAGCGGCAGCTGCGGCAACAATTCCATCGGGCTGCGCGGGTCGGTACTCAACAGCGGTGACGGAAAGACCCAGTGCCGCGACAGCGACTCCCCTGCACGACCCAGCTTGCGCGCCAGCGCATCGGGCAGTTCCACTCCTGGCAGACCTGCGGCGCGATCCTGAGTCCAGCGCGCACGCGATAGCAGCAGAGCAACCTCTTCGCGCGACACCACCACGGGCATGCGGACCGGGGTCCTGGGACGACCGATCTCGCCGAGCCAGGGCAAGTCGATGCTCAACACTTCCCGGTACAGGAACAGAATCGCTGCCAGGGCTTGCTTATGCGTGGAGGGCGCAACCTTGCCAATCGTTGCGAGGCGGGTGAGAAATCGCTCCACTTCCGGTGCACCCAAAGACCTCGGATGCTTCAGGTCGTGGAAGCGGATGTAGCGTCGGACCCAGAAGACATAGGCCTTCTCGGTGCACAGGCTGTAGTGCTTGTAGCGGATGCGCTCACGCAGTTGATCGAGTAGCCGGGGCGGCGGGGCGCCCCGGCTGGCGGATTGCGAAGGGGTGGAGTGGCCAGTTCTGTGGTTATACTCCGGCATGATAGCCTCATGATTTGCAAGTCCATGATTCCGGAGGCCAGATCACCGAGAGGCACCCGAGTTATTCACCAGAATGCTGAGTTATTCAGTTATTCGCCATGATTGTCGACCATGAATCGCACTTCTAAAACACGTTAGGCGACAGAGGCGCTTTGCTCAGCACTTGAAGAGGCGCCGTCGTGCGTTCACGCCAAGTTGGCCTGCGCGCTGATGTGCAATGGCGGTGCGCGGCACATATGGAACTCGCTTCCAGCGTGATGCACCGAAGAGACATAGGCATTACGGAGCGGTGGTCAAAGAAGGTCAGTGATCCTGGGTCGAAAACCGGTTCTCGATAAAGTGCCAA
>JAATEY010000252.1 GCA_015655465.1 Gammaproteobacteria bacterium
GCCACATCAGGTGGTTCAGGATGCGGGTGATCTCGTCGAACATCACGCGGATGTACTGCGCACGCAGCGGCACCTCCACGCCCAGCAGGCGCTCGATGGCCATGACATAGGCGTGCTCGTTGCACATCATCGACACGTAGTCGAGACGATCCATGTAGCCGATGGACTGGTTGAACGGCTTGGCCTCGGCCAGCTTCTCGGTGCCACGATGCAGCAGACCCACATGCGGATCCGCCTTCATGATGGTCTCGCCGTCCATCTCGAGCACCAGCCGCAGCACGCCATGCGCCGCCGGATGCTGCGGACCGAAGTTCAGCGTGAAATTGCGGATTTCCGCCATCAGCTGCGCCCTTTCAATTCGGGCTCATAGCGCGCGTCGTCGCGGATCACGCGCGGCACCAGCGTGCGGGGCACGATTTCCACCGGCTCGTAGACCACGCGCTGTTTCTCGTTGTCGTAACGCACTTCCACGTTGCCGACCAGCGGAAAATCCTTGCGGAAGGGATGCCCGATGAAGCCGTAGTCGGTGAGGATGCGGCGCAGGTCCGGGTGCCCGTTGAACACGATGCCGAACAGGTCGAAGGCCTCGCGCTCGAACCAGTTGGCGCCGGCGTGCACACCCACGAGGGTGTCCTGCGCCGGGTCTTCGTTGTCCACACAGAACGCGCGCAGCGTCAGGCGCTCGTTGTGGGTGATCGACAGCAGCTGGTAGACCACGGCAAAGCGCGGACCTTCATGCGCTCCGCCCGTGCCGCTGCGGTTCGCGGCACGACCGAAGCCGCTGCTGGTCGAAGAAACGGTGCGCCACTCGGTGCGGCCATAGTCCATGAAATCGACACCGGCGACATCGATGAGCACTTCGAAACGCAGCCCGGCGTCGTCGCGCAGCGCGGTCACCACGGCCACCAGATCGGCAGCGGCGACATCGTAGGAAAGCTCACCCGTCACGGTCTCGCGGCGCTTCACCTGCGCGGCCAGGCGCGCGTCCACACGCGCCGCCATCTGCTCGACATGCTGACTCATCCGGCCACCACCGAACCTGTCATGACACTGGTGCGCAGGATCTTCTTCTGCAGCTGGATGATGCCGTAGAGCAGGGCTTCGGCAGTGGGCGGGCAACCCGGCACATAGACATCCACCGGCACGATGCGGTCGCAACCGCGCACCACCGCGTAGCTGTAGTGGTAGTAGCCGCCGCCATTGGCGCAGGAGCCCATGGAAATCACCCAGCGCGGCTCGGGCATCTGGTCGTAAACCTTGCGCAGCGCCGGCGCCATCTTGTTGACCAGCGTGCCGGCGACGATCATCACATCGGACTGGCGCGGGCTGGGGCGGAACACGATGCCGAAGCGGTCCAGGTCATAGCGCGAAGCGCCGGCGTGCATCATTTCCACCGCGCAGCAGGCCAGACCGAAGGTCATCGGCCACAGCGAGCCGGTGCGGGCCCAGCTGACCAGACTGTCGACCTGCGTGGTCAGGAAGCCGCGGCGGGCGAAGCTTTCCGGATTTTCGGGCGGCAGCTCGACCTCTTCTAATCCCACTCAAGCGCCCCTTTCTTCCATTCGTAGGCGAAGCCGACCACCAGAATCAGCAGGAAAATGCCCATGGCCGACAGGCCGAGACCACCGATTTCCGGCAACGCCACCGCCCAGGGAAACAGGAAGGCGATTTCAAGATCGAACACGATGAACAGGATGGCAACCAGGTAGTACCTGACATCGAAGCGGGCGCGACTGTCCTCGAAGGCTTCGAAGCCGCATTCATAGGCGGAGAGTTTTTCCGGGTCCCTGGGCTGCTTGCTGGTCAGCCTGCCGAAAATATTGCCAAGGCCAAGCAGCACGGCCGCGAGGCCGGTGGCTACAACCAGGAAGATGAGAACCGGCAAGTAGTTGGCGAGCATGTACCGTCCACAACAAAACGGGGCCGTCACGCCCCCTTGTCTTTCAAGGTAAAAGCGTTGCCCCGCAACTGCCGATTATTATAGCAAACGACCTTACAGATTTGGTGCCGACGAGGAGATTCGAACTCCTACACCTTGCGGCGCTAGCCCCTCAAGCTAGTGTGTCTACCAGTTCCACCACGTCGGCAAGAAAAAACGCAATTCCCTTCGCTTACATTAGGGGCTTATTTGGTCGGCGGCACGGCCGGTGCGGTAGTCAGCGGCAGCAAGGGAACCGGAGCTGCCGGCACTGCCGGTACCTCGTTTGCACCCTGCCCCGCCAGTTTATCCAGCACGCTCGAGGCTGGTGCCGCGGTGCGCGTAACCGTATAAGCCAGCGCGAGGCTGGTGATCATGAACACCGCCGCCAGGATGGCAGTGGCGCGCGACAGGGCCGTGGTTGCGCCGCGTGCACCGAACACCGTGCCCGAAGCGCCGGCGCCGAAACCCGCACCCGCATCGGCACCCTTGCCACGCTGAACCAGCACCAGCGCCACGATGCACGTGGCGCTGATGATATGAATGACCATCAGGATCGAATGCAACATTCTTGTCTCAAACCTCTGCGGCGGCCGACCAGATCGCGAGGACCTCATCGGCCTTGAGCGAAGCGCCACCGACCAGCCCGCCATCAACATCCGGCATGCCGAACAACTCGGCTGCGTTACCTGCCTTGACGCTTCCCCCGTAGAGGATGCGCAGACCGGCGGCGATACTAGCATCGTGGGCCGCCACCCGCCCGCGGATAAACGCATGCGCATCCTGGGCCTGCTGCGGTGTGGCAGTCCGGCCCGTGCCAATCGCCCATACGGGCTCGTAGGCGACGATGGCCCGGCCAAATGCGGCAATTCCGGATATCGCCATGATGGCGTCCAGCTGCCGGCCCAGCACCACGTGGGTCCGGCCGGCATCACGCTGCGCCAGGTGCTCGCCAATGCAGAGTACGGGCGTCAGGCCCTGGCTTGCCGTGGATGCGAACTTGCGCGCCACCACGGCGTCATTTTCACCATTCAGCGCACGCCGTTCCGAATGCCCGATCAGCACATGGCTGCAGCCGACATCCAGCAGCATCGCGGACGATACTTCGCCGGTGAATACGCCCTGCGCTTCTGCCGAGACATCCTGGGCGCCCAGTGCGATGGACGACCCGGCCAGCAGCCGGGCCACCTCCGGCAGGTAGACATAAGGCGGAAATACCAGGCAGCTCGCCCGGTCGTCGATGGTTCCCGCCGCCAGCAGGGCTTCGATCAGCGCCTTGTTCTCGGCCCTGGACCCATACATTTTCCAGTTGCCTGCCACGACGCGACGCCGCTTTGGTGCAGTTGTATTCATCTTTATCAAGACCTGCCCGCCCGTCCGGAGCGGCCGCGATGATAGCGGCGCGCGGAATCGCACGCAAACCGGGCAGTCAGCCGCTGGCCACCTTTACCGCAGCCTCGATCTGCTCGGCGCAGGCACGGGTCATGCGGGCGTCGCGCCCTTCCACCATCACCCTGATCAGCGGTTCGGTGCCGGAAGCACGCAGGACCACGCGCCCCTCGCCAGCCAGTTTCTGCTCCACCTGCCTGACGACAGCCGCCACCGCGGGCACAGCCAGCGGGTCGAAGCGCTGCGCCACCCGCACATTGAGCATGACCTGCGGAAGGCGCGACATGCCGGCTGCCAGCTGCGCCAGCGAATGCCCGCTGCGCTGCATGACGTCGAGCACCTGCAGCGCGCTCACCAGCGCATCGCCGGTGGTGGCCCGATCCAGGCACAGGATATGGCCGGAGGTTTCACCCCCCAGCATGGCGCCGGCTTCCTTCAGCATGCACAGCACATAGCGGTCGCCAACCGCCGCACGCCGGAAATCGATGCCCTGCTCACGCAGCGCCAGTTCCAGGCCGAGGTTGCTCATGACCGTGCCAACCACCGGGCCGGCAAGTTCGCCACGTGCGGCGCGATCGCAGGCAATGATGTACAGCAACTGGTCACCGTCGAGCACGCGTCCGAGGTGATCCACCATCGTCAGCCGGTCGCCGTCGCCATCCAGCGCGATACCCACCGCAGCGCCAACACCGGGCACGGTCAGCTGCAACAGGCCCGGCGAGGTGGAGCCACAGCCATCGTTGATGTTGCGGCCGTTCGGTGAACAACCGATCGGGATGACGTCGGCGCCCAGCGCCGCCAGCAGGCGCGGTCCGACCTTGAACCCGGCACCATTCGCGCAGTCCACCACGAGCTTGACGCCGGTGAGATCGAGGCCGCCGGGCACCGTCGATTCGCAGAAAGCCTGGTACTGCTCCAGCAGGTTGTCGGCGCGACGGGCACGGCCGAGACGATTGGAGTGCTCGGTGACTACACCACGCTCCATCTCCTGCTCGATACGCTCTTCCAGTTCGTCGGAGAGTTTGCCGCCGCTGCCATCGAAGAACTTGATGCCGTTGTCTTCATAGGGGTTGTGCGAGGCACTGATGACCACCCCGAATGCACCCGGCATCCGGCTGGTGAGATACGCGATGCCCGGCGTCGGCATCGGCCCGGTCAGCAGCACATCGACCCCTGCTGCGACAAACCCGGCCTCCAGCGCCGACTCGAACATGTAGCCGGACACGCGCGTGTCCTTGCCGATGAGCGCCTTGCCGCCACCTGGCGCCAGCACCCGCGCCGCCGCACTGGCCAGCTTCAGCGTGAAGTCGACGGTCATCGGCGCGTCGCCTACACGGCCGCGCACACCGTCGGTGCCAAAGTATTTTCGTGCCATCGTCAATCCACTCCAGTGCGTGTCGCCCATGCTACCGCTACTGCATCGCAGGTCTCGGCCACATCGTGACAGCGGATGATGCGTGCACCATGCAGTGCCGCAATGGTGGCCAGTGCCAGGCTGCCTGCCAGGCGCTGCTCCACCGGCCGCCCCAGCAACCTGCCCAGCATGGACTTGCGCGACAGCCCGGCCAGCAGGGGAAAACGTCCCGCCGCAAGCTGCTGCAGCCCGGCCAGCAGTGCCAGGTTGTGCTGCAGCGTCTTGCCGAAACCAAATCCAGGATCCAGCACGATGCGATCGGCACCAATGCCGGCCGCCAGGCAGGCATCGGCCCGCGCCTGCAGGAATGCACCCACTTCACCCACGACATCGGCGTATTGCGGCGCCGACTGCATGGTCTGGGGCGTGCCCTGCATGTGCATCAGGCACACGGCGGCCTGCGATGCGGCGACGGCAGCAATCGCGCCCGGCGCCTGCAATGCCAATACATCGTTGACCATGCCGGCACCAGCAGCAACCGCGGCACTCATGACCTCCGGCTTCATGGTGTCGATCGAGATCACGGCAGCAAGTTCGCCGCGCAGCGCCTCGATCACCGGCAGGACGCGGTCGAGTTCTTCCTGCAGGGAGACTGGTCTGGCGCCAGGACGCGTGGACTCGCCGCCCACATCGATGATGCCCGCACCGGCGGCAACCATCGCACGGCCATGTGCGAGCGCGGCTTCGAAACTGCGGTAGCGCCCGCCGTCCGAGAAGGAGTCTGCGGTGACATTGAGCACACCCATGACAACCGGGCGCGAGATATCCAGCACGCGGTCGGCGCAAACCAGGGGCAAGGCAGTATCCGGAAAAATCAGCCGGGATTGCTGGCCGCCGAACCAAACGCCGGGCGCGGTTCAACCGGCGCACCGGTGCCGCTGCTGCCAGTCGGACCCAGGCCGCTGTCCCAGTCGGCAGGCGGAGTGGGCGGCTTGCCGTCCATGATCTCGCGGATCTGCTTGTCGTCGATGGTCTCGTATTTCACCAGCGCATCGGCCATGGCATGCAGCTTGTCCAGATGCTGCTCCAGGATGCTCCTGGCGCGGTTGTAGTTGGTCTCGATCACGCGCCGCACTTCTTCGTCGATCAGATGCGCGGTGACATCGGACACCTGCTTGGTCTGCGTTACCTGGCGACCGAGGAACACTTCACCGGATTCTTCCGAATAGGTGAGCGGTCCCAGGCGATCCGACAGGCCCCACTTGGTGACCATGCTGCGCGCCAGATCGGTGGCGCGTTCGATATCGTTCGATGCGCCGGTAGTGACGGCATCGCGGCCGAAGATCAGTTCTTCGGCAATACGGCCGCCGAACAGCGTGGCGATGGCGCTTTCGATGCGCCGCTTGCTCATCGAGTAGCGGTCCTGTTCCGGCAGGAACTGCGTAACGCCCAGCGCACGGCCGCGCGGAATGATGGTGACCTTGTACACCGGGTCATGCTCCGGCACCGTCAGGCCGACGATGGCGTGGCCTGCCTCGTGATAGGCGGTCATGCGCTTCTCTTCGTTGCTCATGACCATGGAACGGCGCTCGGCGCCCATCAGGATCTTGTCCTTGGCCTTCTCGAACATGTCCATCGCCACCGTGCGCAGGTTGGCACGGGCCGCGAACAGCGCCGCCTCGTTCCCCAGGTTGGCAAGGTCCGCGCCGGAGAAGCCGGGGGTACCACGCGCGATCAATGCGGGCTTCACATCGTCGGCCACCGGCACCTTGCGCATGTGCACACGCAGGATCTGCTCGCGCCCGCGTACATCGGGCAGCGGCACCACCACCTGACGGTCGAAACGACCCGGACGCAGCAGTGCCGGATCGAGCACGTCGGGACGGTTGGTGGCGGCGATGACGATGATGCCCTCGTTGCCCTCGAAGCCATCCATCTCGACCAGCAACTGGTTGAGGGTCTGTTCGCGTTCGTCGTGACCGCCGCCGAGACCGGCACCGCGATGCCGGCCAACCGCGTCGA
>JAATEY010000376.1 GCA_015655465.1 Gammaproteobacteria bacterium
GATCGGGCTCGCGCGCTTCAGGCGTGAACTCCGGCTGGTTGATGATGTCGCCCCGATAGCTGGGCAAGGTGACGCCATCGCGGGTTTCGGTGTCGGCCGAACGCGGCTTGGCGTACTGCCCTGCCATGCGGCCCACACGGATGATGGGGCGTTTGAGCCCATGCAGCAGCACCAGACTGACCTGCAGGATCACCTTCAACTGCTTGGCAAGGTGGTCGGACTCGCAATCGGCAAAGCTCTCGGCGCAATCGCCACCCTGGAGCAGGAAGGCCTCACCACGCTGCGCTGCGGCCAGCCGCTCGCGCAGTGCCTCGATTTCCCAGGAGACCACCAGCGGTGGCAGCTGCGACAGTTGCGCCACCGCCCGCGAGAGCGCGGCGGCGTCGGAGTAATGCGGTTGTTGCTGCGCCTTGCGGGTGAGCCAGCTGGTCGGGGTCCAGGTCGTCATTTCGGGGGATCTCATACTCCCGATTCTACCTCATGCGTCCGGGCAGCCGAAGCTCGACCCGGGCGCCGCCGAGGCCCGATTCACCGATTGCGAGCTTGCCGCCGTACAGCTCAGCCATGTCGAGCACCATCGCCAGCCCCAGCCCGTGCCCGGGGGTGTGCTCATCCGCGCGGGCGCCGCGCTCCAGCACCCGCTGCCGGTCTGCCGCCGCCACGCCGGGCCCGTCATCTTCCACCAGGATCCCGAGCTTGCGGGCGGCGCCGGCGGTGTCCTGCAACGCCGCACTTACCCGTATGCGCGAGCGGCACCATTTGGCGGCGTTGTCCATGAGATTGCCCAGTGCTTCGGTCAGGTCATCCCGATCACCTACGAACAGCAGTTCCGGGCCGATGGCAAGTTCGAGCGAGAAGTCCTTCTTGCCGTGCACCTTCAGCAGTGCGCTGCGCAGCTCCTGGGCAATTGGCAGCAGCTCCACCGCATGGCGGCCGACACTGGCCCCGCCGCTGGTCGCTGCACGGCGCAGCTGGTGCTCGACGATGGCGGACATCCTGTCCACCTGCGCATTCACCTGCGCAGCACCCGGCGCGCCGGGAGAGAAGCTGGCGCGCAGCACGGCCAGTGGAGTCTTCAGGCTGTGGGCAAGATTGCCGAGCGTATCGCGATAACGCGCAATACGCGTGCGCTCGGCACCGAGCAATGTGTTGAGGTTGGTCACCACCCCGGCCAGTTCGGTCGGCCAGTGGTCATCCAGCTGTTCGCGCTCGCCGCGTTCCACCGAGTGGATCTGCGCCTCCAGACGCCGCAGGGGTGCCAGCGCCCAGCGCAGCAATGCCGCCAGCGCCAGCAGCAGCAACACGGCCACGACGGCAAAGCCGCTCAGCAGGCCGCGCCGGAACTGTGTCATCTGTGATTCATACGGCGACATGTCGGTCGCGACGCTGAAGGTGAGCTGGCCTTCGTCTTCCCACTGCAGGCCGAGGCTCGCGGCAGCCAGACGTGCGCCGCGCTCGTCCCTGAGATAGCGGAAATCCTTGTCTCCCGGCCGCTGTGGCGGGCCGAACTGCTCCACACTGCCAACCGCAGAAGGCGACCTCCAGTACGGGCCCTCGGTGCCTGCACTGACCGCGGCATACAGACCGGAGCCTGGCGTGTTCAGACGCGACTCCTCTTCTCCCACCGCGGGCAGGCGGGGCACGAAGTGGCCGCTGGAGTCCGGTTCCGCCGATGCAATCAACGAAAGCAGCTGTGCATCCAGCAACTCGCGCAGGGAACGTTCGGCGGCACGCTGGAACCCGAGGTCGATGACGACCGCCATCACGCCGAAGAACAGCAGCAACAGCAGCGTCACGGAAATCAGCAGCCGCTGACTGACCGAGCGCATGCCGACGCGGGAACTCAACCGGGATTGCGCGCCAGCGCGAAGCGATAGCCGCGGCCACGCAGGGTTTCGATCGGCTTGATGCGATCGTCGGGGTCGAGCTTGCGCCGCAGACGCCCGATGAAAACCTCGATCACGTTGCTGTCGCGCTCGAAATCCTGCTCGTAAAGCTGTTCGGTGAGATCGGTCTTGGAGATGACATCGCCTGCCTTCAGCATCAGGTGTTCGAGAATACGGTACTCGAAA
>JAATEY010000187.1 GCA_015655465.1 Gammaproteobacteria bacterium
ATTGCCGCCGCCGGCAGCGTGCGCGTGGAGGGCGACGACGGCACGGCAATTACCGAACACAAGGTGGAGCCAGGCGACATCAGGCGCATGTGCCAGACAAAGGACGCCGCAGTCCGAGACTGGGTGAAACTCACGGTGGGCCGCGCCCGCATCACCAGACAGACGGCGATCTTCTGGCTGGATGAGGGTCGCGCCTAAGATCGCACGCTGATTGCGCGCATCCGCGAATACCTCGGGGACTACGACACCAGTGGCCTGGATATCCGCATCGAGTCACCGGTGGAGGCCACGCGCTCCACCCTGCTGCGACTGCGCGCTGGCCAGGACACCATCTCGGTGACCGGCAACGTGCTGCGCGACTATCTCACCGACCTGTTTCCCATCCTGGAGCTGGGCACCAGCGCCAAGATGCTGTCGATCGTGCCGCTGCTGGAAGGCGGCGGCCTGTACGAAACCGGTGCCGGCGGCTCGGCGCCGAAGCATGTGCAGCAGTTCCTGGAGGAAAACCACCTGCGCTGGGATTCACTGGGCGAATTCCTCGCGCTGCAGGTTTCCATCGAGGATCTGGCGCAGAAAACCGGCAATGGCAGGGCGAAGGTGCTGGCCGAAGCGCTGGATGCGGCCAACGGCAAGTTCCTGGACAACGACAAGTCACCCTCGCGCAAGGTGGGGGAACTGGACGTGCGTGGCAGTCATTTCTATCTCACGCTGTACTGGGCGCAGGCGCTGGCCGCACAGAGCGAGAATGCGGAGCTGCGCGCAACATTCACACCGGTTGCCGAAGCACTGACCGGCAACGAATCCGCCATCGTGGGGGAACTTGCCGCCGTGCAGGGCAAACCCGTTGATATCGGCGGCTACTACCACCCGGACGCAGGCCTTTGCGCCGCTGCCATGCGGCCCAGCGCAATCTTCAATAAAGTGATCGACGCGCTTTGACAGCCGGCACTTGCTGGGTGATGCAGTGGATATTGCCACCGCCCAGCAGGATTTCCCGACCGGGCACGCCCACGACCTCACGTTCGGGAAAGATGCGCCTGAGGCGCGCAATGGCCACGGCATCGGTGCGTGCATCGAGCAGCGGCACTACCACACCGCCATTGGCGAGGTAGAAATTTGCATAGGACGCCGCCAGTCGCTCGCCGGCCAGGCGCGGCCGGGCGCCGGCGCGGTACTGCACACCTGCCGCTTCTGCCGCAGTCATCTTCAGTGGCCCTGGCGACGGCAACTTGTGCACCTTCAACCGCCTGCCGCGCGCATCATGCGCGGCGTGCAACCGCTCCAGCGCGTCGCTCGAGACACGCCACTGCGGGTCGCGCCTGCTGGCGGGAAACGTGAGGCAGACTTCACCAGGCCTTGCGAAACAGGCCAGGTTGTCGACATGGCCATCGGTTTCATCGTTGATCACGCCATCGCCCAGCCAGATGATCACGCTGGCACCGGTGTAGGCCTTGAGCAGCGCTTCGATCTGCGGCTTGGACAGCTGCGGATTGCGATTCGGATTCAGCAGGCATTCTTCGGTGACCAGCAGGGTGCCCTGCCCGTCCGCATGGATGGCGCCGCCTTCCATGATCAGCGGCGCGCGGTAGCGGTCCACGCCTTCCACGGCGGCGACTTTCTGTGCGACCAGGTCGTCCTGGTCCCAGGGAAAATACAGTCCACCATCGAGCCCGCCCCAGGCATTGAACTGCCAGTCCACCGCGCGCCGCCTGCCCGCGGCATTGACCACGAAGGTCGGACCGACATCGCGCATCCAGGAATCATTGCTGCTGATTTCGATGACGCGCACGCGTGCATCGAGCTGCGCGCGCGCGAACTCATATTGCGCGGCAGATGCCCCCACGGACACCGGCTCGAACCTGGCGATGGCCGCAGCCACGGCCGCGAATGCCTGCTGGGCAGGAATTGCGCCATCGCGCCAGTTGTCGAGCCTCTCGGGCCACAGCATCCAGGTGCCGGCATGGCGCTCGAACTCGCCAGGCATCCAGAAGCCATCGGACCGGGGTGTGCGTTGCAGGGTACGGGTCATGCGCGCAAGTCTAGCAAGCGCTGACCCCGCGATCAGGTCTGCGGCAACGGTGCTGGCGCGACCTGCGCCAGCAACGCGTCGATGCCCGCCGTGGCAGCACGTGCCTGTTCCACCAGCAGCAGCGGCAGTCGCAGCGCTTCGCGCGCCGCTTCAACCAGACCCGGTGTACAGGTGGCGGCATGCACCAGTTCCGTCGCCAGCGCCTGCGCCATGGTCAGCAGGCTGACTGCTTCCGGACGCGGCGCCCGCTCCTGCTGGTCGCGCCAGCGCAGGATCAGCAGGCGCAGTTCGCCTGGCAGCGCCCAGCTGCGGGTAACGCGCGCGACCAGTTCATCGTCACGCGCTTCCAGGATCTGCTCCATCACCGGACCAACCAGTCGCTGGCTGGCATCGTTTTCGGCCGCTGCCAGCGCCCGCAGCGCGGCGATCTCGCCGGCCCGGTGCAGCAGGCCTGCGCCAGTCAGCAGCGGTGCATCGAAGCGGACATGCGCCGCCACCACGCGCGCGTAGCAGGCGGTGGCCAGCGCCTCGCGCCACAGCAATGACATTTCGGCCTCACGGCCCGGCGCTGCGAACAGCCCCGTGCGCAGCGTCTGCAATGCGCGCATGCCCATCTGGCGCGACGGCAACTGCTCCGCCGATTCCTGCAGCCAGGCCACGCAGGCGGCAAGGCCGGGCGGCTTCGGCGGCGCGCGCAGCAACGCCGCACTGAACGCGGTGATGACGCGCGGGGTCTCCGGCCGCAGCGCTTCAGAACGCGTGCGAGGCTGGAGATAGACGACGCTGGAGACGGGCATGGGAGCAAGTATTGGCCGCCTGCCAGGCCTTGTCCGGTCGCAGTGCCGGAATCGCCAACCGTGTCGGCCGCGGCACAGCTTAGGTTAAATGGCGGCCAGCGCCTGCTCGATATCGGCGACCAGATCGTCGGGATCTTCCAGGCCAATGGACAGGCGCACGGTGCCCGGATCGATGCCGGCCAGGGCGCCCAGTTCCGCCGGCAGGTCGTGCGGACCCATGAGGCCGGGCGGAATGATCAGCGACTCGGGCGAACCCATGCTCGCGGCAATCGCGAACAGTTTCAGCGCATCGGCAAAGCGGTCGCCCGCGGCGGCGCCGGCGCGCAGATCGAAGCTGACGATGGTGCCGAAGTGCTGCATCTGGCTGGCAGCGAGTTCGTGGCGCGGGTGGCGGGCGAGGCCCGGATAGTGCACGCGTGCGATCCGGTCGTGCGCCTCCAGGTACTGCGCGATATGCAGTGCGGCGTCGCTCTGCGCCTCGTAGCGCATCAGGTAGGTCTTGAGGCCGCGCTGGATCAGCCACGCGGCATGCGGATCGAGCACACCGCCGAGCAGCACGAAATCCGGTCGCAGCTTGCGGATCTGCTGGGCGGAGCCGATGACTGCGCCGCCCATCACATCGCCGTGGCCGGAGGCGTACTTGGTCAGGCTGTGGATGAACAGATCGACATCGGTATCGCCGTGCTGATGCAGGCCCGCCAGCGTGTTGTCGAGCACGGTGAGCGCGCCGGCGGCGCGGGCCTGCCGCGTGATGTGCCCGATATCGGCGATGCGGGTGATGGGGTTGGTGGGGCTTTCGAAGATCACGAGCCTGGTCGGGGTGCTCTCGAGCAGGCGCTCGATGCCGGCGTCGTCCTCGATCGACAGCATGGTATGGCGCACGCCGTAGCGCTGCAGCGTGCGCCGCAGCAGCGAGCGCGTTGGCGCATAGGTCTCGACGAAGCACAGCACGTGATCGTCGGCCTTCAGCAGGCCGATCAGGGTCTGCGCAATGGCGCCCACGCCGGAACTGCAGACGATGGCGTCTTCGCGCCCCTGCAATGTGGCAAGCGTCTGTTCAAGCTGGCGCGTCGTCGGGTTGGCAGAGCGGGAATAGAAGAACCCGTCCTTCTCGCCCCGCAGGCTGCGCAGCGTGTCGGCAACCGTATCGTGCTCGAACTTGACGCTCTGGTAGATGGGCGCCACCAGGGGCCGGTTGCCCTCCGGCAACAACACATGCGGCGGGTGGACCAGTCGCGTCTTGTCCTTCATCCACCTAGCGTATCACTGCACCGCGCGCAGCCGGTCGATCGCCGTCGCGAGGGTTGCGTCCTGCTTGGCAAAGCACAGTCTGAGCAGGCTGTGCTTGACAGGCTCGCGATAGAATGGCGCCAGCGGGATGGAGGCCACCCCGCCCTGCTCCAGCAGCCGCGTGGCGGCGACGGCATCGTCGAGACCCGCGAGCAGCCTGCAACCGGCGTAATCGATGAGGGTGAAATAGGTACCCTGTGCCGGCAATACACGGAACGCGGAAGCCGCCAGACCCTGGGTGAGTATCTGTCGCTTGCGCGCGAAGAACTGCGGCAGGTCGTCGAAGACCGCAGGTCTTGCGGCCATATAGCCGGCGAGCGCGTGCTGGAATGCGGTGGATACGGAGAAGGTGTTGAACTGGTGCACCTTGCGCAGCTCGTTGGTGAGCAGAGGCGGCGCGACGCAATAACCCACACGCAGGCCCGTGGCATGCATCGACTTGCCGAATGAATACACGGCCAGCGAGCGCTCGCGCAGGCTGGCATTGGCCAGCACGCTGTGGTGCCGCGCATCCGGATAGACGAGGTGCTCGTAGACTTCGTCGCTGAGCACGATGAGATCATGCTGTTCGGCCAGCGCTGCCAGCTGCGCGAGATCTTCCCCCGGCATCACGGTGCAGGCCGGGTTGTGCGGGCTGTTGATGATCACCAGCCGCGTGCGTCCGGTCACGGCGGCGCGCACGCGGTCCCAGTCGTAGCGGAACAGCGGCGGCAGCAGCGGTACATGCACGCAGCGTGCGCCGGCCACGCGCACGGCCGGGTCGTAGGAATCGTAGGCCGGATCGAACACCAGCACTTCATCGCCGGGCCCGACCAGCGCGGCAATGGCGGAGAAGATCGCCTCGGTGGCGCCCAGGGTGATGGTGATCTGCTGCTGGGGGTCTACGGGAATGCCGTGGC
>JAATEY010000280.1 GCA_015655465.1 Gammaproteobacteria bacterium
AAGGGCTGCTGGCGCGACAACGTGTTCGTCGAGCGGCTGTGGCGATCGGTCAAGTACGAGGAGGTCTATCTGCACGCCTACCAGGGCGTGTCAGAAGCCAAGTCGGGCATCGGCAAGTACTTTGCGTTCTACAATGCGCGTCGTTCGCACACCGCTCTTGACCGCCACACGCCAGATCACATCTACTTCAAATCGCTTGAACCGCTGCCCCTCGCGAAGGCGGCCTGAACGATGCCGGACTCCACTTATCCAAGCCGCGTTCCGTGTTCAACAATGCGGGTCCACTTCTCTGGATTCACCTGCCTCTCAGCTACAAGCGGTAGAGAAGAGTGGCAGGACCTGCATCTATTATGATTGCGCGATCCAAGTTGGCACGTAATTAAACTTCGCCGGACAAAGTGCCTCCTCAGAATGAACCGAACGCCGACTGCTTGACTAGGGCTGGGGGCTGCTGCGACGCCAGCTTGCGCCGGACAAGGGAGTTCGCCCCAGCTGTACCGGACCCGCTATATGCGGGAGTCGCTATCCCCACATCGCCGGCAAGCCATAACGCAAGCTGGATTAGTCGTTCGCTGCCGGCCAATTGAAGCTGAAGTTGTCCGCCCAAGCTGTCAAGCCGGTTTGGCTTAAAGGTACCTTGGAACGACTTTGCCGCTTCCCATGCGAGATACATGTCGTAATTCACATTGTTCCGTGCATTGGTCTGCCAGTAGATATCGGCATTCACGGGATCCAGAGCAATGTTGAGCGGCGGTGGCACCCATGGCTTAAGAAAGTTGGCGGCGCTGTAGAAGAAATCCCAGAAAGCTCGATGGCTCCCAGATGCGCCACTGGGTGATTTGGCCTTTCTTGTAATCTGGAGTTCAAAGCTGCCACTGGTTCCGCTCACCACGTCGACGGTGGTGATACCCGCGCCGGGGACAGACTGAACGACGCCTCCGCTCATTCCTAGTATGGCGTTGGCAGAAAAGAAAGACGCATAGTAGAGGGTAACCTGCGCCCAAGGTGCGACTGCCGGAACAAGCATGTCTATAGCCCGACGGTAGTGCGCCATCGAAAACAAAAGCCACTGTTCTACAGCGGTTAGAACGCAAATCTGATGCGCGTGAAAGTGTGGAGTCTTTTCGAACAAGCGCGTCCTGGGGGCGACCGCTCCCAAGAATGCCTTCAGTGATTGCGGTGCCACTCCTGCCACGGGGGCAGGCTGACAGAAAAGCCTCGCATTCGGCAAATCAAGAAGTTGCATGACAGCGTCTTACCCGAGCATCTGCTTAGCCATTTCTGCATAGAGATCCTGAACACCTGCGGACCCTTGCGTAGCACGCAAAGCCTCCGGGGAGAGAGTGGCCTCACTAATCTTGCTAAGCAGATCAAGCAACATCATTGTGGTGAGCTCAGCCGCAGGGGTTTTCGATACTAGATCGGCAAGCACACGCAGCAGCGCCCGAAGGACGCGCGCCTTAAAGAATTTCCCCGTTGCAGTCTCCCAACCAGCCGGATCAATGGAACGTATTGCAGTGAAGTACCGTATCAGCAGATCCAGCACAACATCGAAGTCGATTTCTTTATAGCGCTTCTGGTATTTGGACAGTAGCGTCTTGATCTCAGGGGCTAGAGAGCCCTGCTTGATTGTGAATTCCTTCTTCTCCCCCGTAAGATCCAGCCCACCACCGTAGAAGGGGCTATCTGCCCGCAACGTAAGTGCGTAGACCATTTCCGATGTCGCAACCATAACGGGATCGTCATTCCGAACCAACCGGATGAGGTCCCACCTAAGCGATGATGGAACGCGTTTCTGGTTGTCGTTGATCTCGAGAAAGAGCTCCGCCATCTCTTCTTCGGTACGGCTCATATGCAAGATACATGGATAGGTCCCTTCGACCTCCGAGTAATTCTGTGCCCACAGGCGATGTTGACCGTCGACTACCAAGAACTTTGTCCTGGCAGGCAGTTGCAGCCTGCCGTCCCTTAATTTGAAAGTCTTATCCTTAGTCGCCAAGGTTATGGAGTTCGGAAATGTGCGCCCCATATCAAGAACGGAGTGTGCAATCTCCTTTGCACGCGCTTCCTTAACAATTCGCTGGAAGCCACGCTCAGGATCACTAATACGCCAAGATGGGGTGGAGTGCTCCAGAAGCCAACGACCAGGAATGGCCGCCATGTAGACCGCAGGGTCCTCCTGAAGCAGGATCCCGGGGGCTTCCGTGGAAGTCGCGGATTTCTTGGGTGCATTGCCCTTAGCTTTTGCCATCATTACTCCGTTCGGCAACTGTGCTCAACCTGCTCCAGCATCTCTGTTGCGCCAAAGCTTGCCATGAGGTCAGCGCAACTACCTTTCCCCAGGTACCTTTCCGCGGCCCGTCAAGTCTAACTCTGCTAGTGACATTATATTCGCCGGGCTGCGGCGCGTGACCAGAGAACTACCACCGCGTACTGTTCCACCCTAGCGCGAGCTTGGGCTCCAAGAGTTAGGACTGAGATCTGTGAGCATCCCGAAGTTTGAAAAGAAGAATCACCACTATGTGCCCCAGTTTTGGCAGCGGGGCTTCTTGTCAGCCGGAGGACAGCTATACGGCAGGCGCGACTCCACTGTTGTTCCGGTTTCAACAAGAACGACTATGGCCAGCGATTGGTTGTACACGGTCTTTGACAACCACTGGAATGCCTCCGACGCGATTGAAGACATTCTGTCGACCCTAGAGTCCCGGCATGCGAGCCTATTTACGCGATTGCAGTTGCATGGGTACAGGTCAACCGCGAGCGATAGAGGCGAACTCGTAGAATTCCTCGCAATTCAAACCGTTCGACACCCTGACATCTTGGGTCGCGGACACCGACTCAGCAGGGCACTCGGGGATCTGCTCGTCAGCATACATCATATGACTTTGCTAGATTTTCAAAAGGCAATGGCGGGCTTCGGCGTTGCCGCACCGGATGCTCACAATTGTTACTTGCTTCTACGCACCCGTACGCCAGACCAGCTTGCCAAGGAGCGCGACGACCTCTATGCACAGTCACCACAGTCGCCACAATTGCCAACGCAGGATGCGCTTCTGGCAAAGCCCAACGTCATGCAGGCTATTAGTTCTATGGAGTTATGCCTGTTGGATGCTCCGACTCCCGAGGCATTCGTGCTTGGTGATACACCCCTCCCCCAGTCAGATCTTTATCGGGGTTTTACCTTCCCCATCTCGCACTCCCTCGCCGTTGTGGCATCGCCCACCGTAGCCATCCAGCGGGTGCTTTCTCGGCGTACAGCTACCGCACAAGAGGTACAGGAAACAAATCGCTGGCAATTCGATAACGCATTGGAGATTGTCGTTGGCCCTTCTGCGACCACCCTGGGCAGCTTGTAGCGACATATCGCCGCTGTGGACGTGTTAGCCAATTTCGGCGATCAGTTCTAGTGGACAAATTTGGGACAGTTGGAACCAACTTCAGCGTGATCGAGCGGGAATCACCGGGACACTAACGACTTGATTCCCAACAACTTCACGCGTAACGTGTTGATTGGAAACACCCTTAGGACGCTCTCCGAAGGCAGGGGTCACTGGTTCGAATCCAGTCGGGCGCGCCAGAAATCCATCCGCGCGTTTGCACATGAATGTCGCGTCGCCCCGCCGCAAACGCGCCGACGACCAGATCGCGGGAATCGACGCCGGGCGACAGCGAACGCGCACGTGATGTAGGGGCGCCCTCCTACATATAGGCCATCGGTACATGTCCACACTCGGCAAAAGTGGAGGTATCTATGAACAGCCGAATGACAACCCTTCTGGGCGTTTCTGCCCTTTGCCTGAGTGCGCAGGCCATGGCGCAGGTCACCTTTTATGAAGGTGAGGATTTCCGCGGTCGCGCATTCACCACGAAGCTGGAAGTATCCGACTTCAAACGCAGTGGCTTCAATGATCGCGCCTCATCGGTGATCGTTGAAAACGGTCGCTGGGAGGTCTGCGAGGATGCCCGCTTCCGCGGCCGCTGCGTGGTGCTGCGCGAGGGCAGCTACGACTCCCTGCAGCGCATGGGCGTGGACAACCGCCTCTCGTCGGTCCGGCGGGTCAGCACCAACGACACCCGCTACGACAGCCACTCGCCCGAACCGCTGCCCGTGGCGGGCTACGAATATCGTCGCCGTCCGAACGAGCGCGTGTACGAAGCCCGCGTGACCTCGGTACGCGCCGTCATGGGCCGGCCTGAAGAGCGCTGCTGGGTGGAGCGTGAACAGGTGGAAGGCCGCAGTGGCAACAAGGTGGCAGGCGGCATCATCGGTGGAGTGATTGGCGGCATACTCGGCCACGAGATCAGCGGTGGCAAGGGCGTTGCCACCGCCGGTGGGGCGGTTGCCGGTGCCGCCGTGGGCGCCAATGTGGCGCATGGTGGCCGCGACGATTACAGCCGCGACGTACGCCGCTGCGAGAAGACGGTGGATGGAACGCCCGACTACTGGGACGTTCGCTACACCTACCGCAATGTCGAGCATCGCGTGCAGATGAGCGCCCCGCCGGGGCGCACCATCTACGTCAACAGGCAAGGCGAACCGCGGCAGTAGCCCGAATGAAAAGAGCCGGCTTTCGCCGGCTCTTTTCTGCCCGGGTTGGCGAAAGCTGGCGAATCAGTGCACGCCCATCGCACCCGTGATCAGCTTGACCATTTCCTCGGTGCTGGGGGAGTCGCGTCCGCCGCCGCGCGCCACCTGTTCGCCCTGCTCCAGGCCCTGCATCGCATCGATCAATGTCCTGCCACGGGCGTCCTTGATATCGAGCCTTGCGCCGTTGTCGATCAGGAACTGGGCAACCTTGAGCCAGCTGCGGGCCGGATTGTCTTCCCTGACACTACCCGCACCCACTGCGCCGAAGATCGCCGTCTGCCCTTGTCGCTCGCTCATCGAACTCGGGCGCGCGATGAGGGCGGTGTGGCTGCTGGTGTCGGTGATCCGCGCGTTGATGTCCGCACCTGCCTTGAGCAGGATGCCAAGCACCGCCAGGGCATCGGATTCCACTCCGGCTTTCTTGACGGAAGGACTCTGCCCGTTGCCTGACCCACCAACGCCGCCCCAGCCGATGCCGGCCGCAGCCATGAACGGTGTGACCCCCATTACATTGGGCAGATCCACCAGTGCGCCATGCTTGAGCAGCAGTTCCACCGCCTCACGATCAAAGCCCAACGCCGCGCGCAACAACGGCGTGCAACCGGTGTTCATCAGGTCATCCGTGAAGCGCCCGAGAAATGGTCGATGCATGTCGAGCGAGGTGTTGGGATCCACGCCCATTTCCAGCAGACGTTGCGCAACCTGCATTGCGCTGCCCGACGTTGGGCCCGATGGCGCTGCGGCAAGTCCACCGCCCGGCGGACCACCGGGACCACGCGGCCCACCGCGCCCACCACCACCGCCGCCACCGCCGCCACCGCCAATGACACCGTTGCGGCTGTGCATATCGACGGCGATATAGAGCGCCGTACGGCCCCACCAATCCTGCAGATGCGGGTTGGCGCCCTGGTCCAGCAGAAAGTTCGCCACCGCATAGTTGCCGGCGTCGATCGCATTCATCAGCGGCGAAACGCCATCCGGTGTCGGCCGTTCGATGTTCGCGCCGGCCTTCAGCAGCGACTTCGCACACGCCAGGCATCCCGAGCGCGTGGCATACAGCAGCGGTGTCAGGCCTCCCGTCGGGCGGTACTGCGCACGCGGTTCGCCGGTGATCTGGTTGCCCCAGTCGTTGGCGGCCGAGCGGAAATCCACTTCGGCACCGTGCTGGATCAGGAAGTCCGTCACCGCACCGGCACCGGCCACGTTGGTCCCGACCGCCCACATCAGCGCCGACTGGCCACGGAATTTCTCGCGCGTGTCGACCTTGGCGCCGGCTTTCACCAGCGCCTCGACAATGGGCAGGGAGCCCAGTCGCGCCGCCAGCATCAGCGGTGTCTGGTCATCGTCATTGCCCAGATCCGGATCGGCGCCAGCCTGC
Source organism: Gammaproteobacteria bacterium (assembly GCA_015655465.1). Taxonomy (GTDB): domain Bacteria; phylum Pseudomonadota; class Gammaproteobacteria; order Steroidobacterales; family Steroidobacteraceae; genus ZC4RG30. The sequence continues at coordinate 5,967 of JAATEY010000280.1, forward strand.
AGCAACTGCTGGATGAGTGCCGCATCGTTGAGACCGATGGCCTCGGACAGTACCGTCGCGCCCAGCGAATTGCGGACATTGGCCTTCGCGCCCCGCTGCAACAGCTCCTTCAGCACTTCCTTGTCCTGTTCCGTATCCTGGCGACCCACCGCCCACATCAGCGGCGTCGTGCCATCGGGCTGCGCCGCATTCACGTCTGCGCCGGCGCGGATGGCGGCCAGTGCTTCCTTGCCCTTGGCGTCGCGGATCAGGGCGGCAAGGTCGGTGGCGGCAGCCAGCATGGGCAGCAGCGCAGCAGCGACGGTCAACAGGATTCTTGAGGTACGCATGATGATTACACGATCGAATGCGAAAGCTTGTTGTAGTGCGCCCACATGCCCTTGTGTGCGGCGTAGAGGAATTTGTCGGGGTTCGCCCAGGTGCGCGGCAATCCATCGAGCAACCTGCCCTTCTGCATATCCTCGGTGGTGAAGCCCTTGCGGATGGCTTCCGATACACGGTCGAACGCAGTCGCCATGGCATCGCGTTCGGTCTTGACCTCGGCACGCGAGATCACGCCGCCGGTGGACGCGATGATGCGCGTCTGCTCGTTGCCGATGGCCAGCAACTTCGCCTGTGAGTCCACGCGTCCACCCAGCCAGCCGCCCTCGAACCAGGCAAGCTCCGGATCCAGCCGCGGCGACACGGCATCGCCCGCCAGCAGCACGTTGGATTCACGCAGGTACACATAGATGTCGCCATCGGTGTGCGGCTGCTGCAGGTACCCGTACTCGATGTGCTCCTTGCCGAACTGCAGTTGCCTGCTGCCGTTGTAGAACACCTCCCTGGGCACGGCAGCCTTGTTGCGCGCCTTGATGTAGCGATCTTCCCATGGCACGTACTGGTCGACGGCCATGCGCTGGGCAGCCTTGGCATGGGCGATCATCTTCACACCGGCCGCGCCGAACACGTCATTGCCGCCGGTCTGCTCGGCATGCCAGTGCGTGTTGAGGACGGTATGCACCTTCGCGTTGCGCGCGAATTTCGCGAGTTCGGCGAGCAACTGGTCGGTGGCGCCGGGTGCGCCCGAATCCACCAGCAGCAGGCCCTCATCGCCACGCAGCGCGACCAGGTTGCCGCCCAGGCCGCTGATCAGCAGCAACCTGTCATTCAGTTTCGTCGCCGTAACCTGCGCGCTGCCGGCAGAAAACACCCTGCCCGGCAAGGTCATGCTGGCAGCAATGCCGACACCGATGCGCAGCACGCTGCGCCTGGCAAGAAGATGATTCACGGCGCTCACACTCCTGCGAGCACGCCGGTGCTGTTGCTGAACTTCTCCTGCGGGATACCCAGCAGGTTCAGCACCGTCAGGTGCAGATTGGCCACCGGCGTGCGCTCCGGCGGCACGATGTGTTTGCCGCCCTTGAGCCTGCCGTTGGCACCACCCACCAGGATGATCGGCAGCGGGTAATTGTTGTGCCGGTCGCTGTTGCTCATGTTCGAGCCGTACATGAGCAGCGAATGATCCAGCAGCGAGCCGTCACCATCCGGCGTTGCCGCCATCCGGTCGACGAATTTCGCGAACTGCTGCATGTGCCAGGTCTGGATATTCGTCAGCTTCACCAGGCGATCGGGCATGTTGGCATGGTGCGAAACGGCATG
>JAATEY010000212.1 GCA_015655465.1 Gammaproteobacteria bacterium
GAGAGGATGCGTTCCTCCGACTCCACTTCTTCCACCGGAATGCTCTTGCCCACCGGCACCAGGGCCAGCAGGTCGCGCAGCGTCGATGCCGGCCGCGTGTTCACGATCTTCGCGAAGTTCGTGTACAGCGAGTAATCGCCGGTGTTCACCGCCGCCTGCAGCGTGGCGATCACATCCGGGTTGTACATGTGGTATTCGCCACCGTGCACGAACTTCAGCAGGCCGCCATGCTCGACGCTCTGCATGTTGTTCCAGGCGCGCGCCGCCAGCCGCTGCTGGTCTTCCTGCAGGTCGGCGAAGTTCGCACCCTTGATGCGGCTCTGCGTACCATGGAAGCACAGCCCGACCACATCCTCGCCCAGCCCGATGATCTCGAACAGCTAGCCACTGCGATAACTGGCGATTGTCGAAATGCCCATCTTCGAGATGATCTTCATCAGGCCCTTGCGGATGGCCTTGCGGAAGCTGCGGCCCAGCTCCGTGCGCTGCGTCGCTTCTTCAGTCTGGATCTTGCCCTTCTTCGCCATGTCATACAGCGTCTGGTACGCCATGTACGGATAAACCGCCGTGGCGCCATAGCCGATCAGGCAGGCGAAGTGATGCGGATCGCGCGCCGTGCCGGTCTCGATCAGCAGGTTGCACTTGCAGCGCAGGCCCTGCTTCACCAGGTGATGATGGATGGCGCCGGTGGCGAGCAATGCGTGAACCGGCAGCTTGTCGCGCACCAGGTAGCGATCGGAGATCAGCAGCACCACGATGCCGTCGCGCACGGCGGCCTCGGCCTCGCGGCAGATGCGCTGCAAGGCAGCCTGCAGACCTTCCGACGGTGCGTATTGCAGGTCGATGAAGGCATTCGGCACGCCCTGGTCGCCCATGGCAATGAGCTGCCGCAGCTTGCGCTGCGACAGCACCGGCGAATTCAGCACGACCTGGTTGGCGTGCGAGGCCGCTGGCTGGAACACATTGCTTTCCGGCCCGATCTCGGTCTGCAGCGACATCACGATGGATTCGCGCAGCGGGTCGATCGGCGGGTTGGTCACCTGCGCGAACTGTTGCCGGAAATAGTCGTAGAGGTTGCGGATGTGATGCGACAGCACCGGCATGGGCGTGTCGTCGCCCATCGAGCCCACCGCTTCGCTTTCATCGCGCGCCAGCACGCGGATGATCTCCTCGCGCTCCTCGGCCGTGATGTTGAACATCTTGCGATACACCGCCAGCGTCTGCCGGTCCATGGGCTCGGCGGCCAGCGAAGGATCGATCAGATCCGACTCCAGGTACTTCACGCCCTTCTTCAGCCACGCCTTGTAGGGGTGGCGCGCCTTCAGCAGGTTGTCGATGTCGCTGTTTTCCAGCAGCGTGGCGGTCTGCAGGTCGAGCGCAATCATCTGCCCCGGCCCCATGCGTCCCTTGCGCACCACATCTTCGGGCGCGTAATCCCACACGCCGATTTCCGACGCCACAGTCAGATGGCGATTCTTGGTGATCACATAGCGCGCCGGACGCAGGCCATTGCGGTCCAGCGCGCAGCAGGCGTAACGGCCATCGGTGAGCACCACGCCCGCGGGACCATCCCAGGGCTCCAGGTGCGGCGCATAGAATTCATAGAACGCGCGCAGGTCCGGATCGATGCCATCGACGCTCTGCCACGCCGGCGGCATCAACAGCCGCATGGCCTGCATCGGATCCAGGCCGCCAAGCAGATACACCTCGAGCATGTTGTCGAGGCTCTGCGAATCCGAACCGGTCATCGACACCAGCGGCGTGATGTCCTTCAGATCAGGCAGCAGCGGCGTCTTCATCACCGGCCCGCGGGCCTCGGCCCAGCTGCGGTTGGCTTCGATGGTGTTGATCTCGCCGTTGTGCGCGAGATAGCGGAAGGGATGCGCCAGCTTCCACTGCGGCAGCGTGTTGGTGGAAAACCGCTGGTGGAACACGGCCACCGAAGCTTCCACGCGCTCATCGCCCAGGTCGGGGAAGAACTCGACCAGATGCGACGGCATCACCATGCCCTTGTAGACGATGGTGGTCGCAGAAAGGCTGGGCAGGTAGAACGAAGCATCCGCATCCGCGCGCGCGCGCTCGGCACGACGCCGCGCCATGAACAGCTTGCGATTGAACGCGGCTTCATCCACATCGGCCGGTGCACTCACGAACAGCTGCGTGATCTGCGGCAGCGTCTTCAGAGCTTCGGCACCACAGGCGCCGGGGTTGGTCGGCAGCTCGCGCCAGCCGGCAACGATCAGACCCTCGCGCTCCACCTGCGCGGCAAGTTCCGCACGACTGGCCGCGCCGATGGTCGCATCGCGACTGACAAACACATTGCCCGCTGCGAACAACGGCGCGAGCTTGATGCCCGCGTCCTTCGCCACCGCGCGCAAGAACTTTTCGGGCTTCTTGAGCAGCAGTCCGCAACCGTCACCGGTCTTGCCATCTGCAGCGACTGCGCCGCGATGTGTGAGCCGGTTCAGCGAAGCGATGGCCGTTTTCACCAGCCAGTGACTGGGCTGATCGTCCAGGTTGGCGATCAGACCAAAGCCACAGCTGTCCTTCTCGTAGGATTCGCGATACAGGCCCTGCTCTTGTCGAATGCTCATCGGCTTTCCTCAACGCCCGGCCAGCGGCTGTGCACACCGCGGGCAGACTTTTCCTGACACTGCGCCTTAGCTACAGAGTATTTAAAATCAACAAGTTACGCCACAGGAACCTCGATGCCGCCGGCCGGCGGAGGAAGCGCATGAAAGCGCTTCTTGCGGAGAACCTGACGTCCCATCATACCCACGCGACCCGACACCTCAAATAGAGATGTGACACAAGCGCTTGCATCTGCAACCCGCAGGCCTTAATGTCCGCGCGCGTTGCGGGGTGTGGTGCCGCCCGTGACGCCCAGAAATGGTTGTCAGGACCCTTTGGAGGTGTTGCAACTTTAATGAAGACTACTAAAGCGCTGGCTCATTCCGACTCCGGACCCCGCTTGCTGAGTGTCACTCAGTATCTCGAAAAGAATTTCCCTGATTTCTTCGCCGAAGCCCGTTTCCAGGTTGGCGATGACGACTATTTCCTCTTCAGCCGATTCGGCCAGTATCTGGCCCGCTCCATCGAACACAACCGCACGCCCCGGCAGAAGATCAACCGTGGCTTCACGGTACTCAACAAGATGGCGCGCCTCTCCACCAAGCACCCGCATGTGCGTGGCCTGATGGTTTCCGGCCCGCTGGAGCACATCATGGATGCTCCCAAGGCCCGCGAACTTGCCCGCAAGCGGCTCTCGCCGGTCGCGCAGGGCATGCTCGAAAGCCTGTGCGAATAAAAAAAGACGCCGCAGAGGCAAGCCTTTGCGGCGCTCAAGGTAAGCGAAGACCAACGGGGGGGTAGTGGCGCTTCGCGTGGGGCAGCTTGTCTCTGCCCCGATGTATATAAAGCAAGGTCCGTGCCAGCCTTGAATCCGCCGTCACCCGCGCTGGGCAGCCCAGCCGCCCGCAAGAGGCCGCTGGCGCGCACCCGGGCAGTGCAATCCGCGCCAGATTCGGGCATCGCAATCCGGACATATTTCACGGCAGCGGCCACGCACTGGCTGCGAAGATGCAGCGATGAGCGACACCCCCAGCCGCAGACTGACTGACCGCCACGGCGGACCACCCACAGTCATCGGCACCGGCGTCAGCTTCCGGGGCGACATCATCGCGCCCGGCGCCGTCATGCTCAGCGGCAACATCCGCGGCGACGGCGACATCGGCGGCACGCTCTCCATCAGCCGCGGCGCCCACTGGGAAGGCCAGGTGCGGGCGCGTTCCGCTGTCATCGCCGGCGCGCTCACCGGCAGCATCGAAGTCACCGGGCAGCTGGAAGTCGGCGCGGCTGCCGTCATCAAGGGGCAGGTCACCGCGCGCACGCTGGCCATCGCACGCGGTGCGGTGATCGAGGGCGAAATGCAGGTCACCAGCGGTGCGCCCGTGGTGCAGTTCGAAGAAAAGCGTACCGACGAGCAGGATTAGGTCGCCGCAAGTCCGAGTTCCCGCGCAACGAATGCGTTGACCCATGACCCGGCGCGCGGACTCACCATGAATCCCATGTGGCCGCCGCGCTCGGTGGTCACCACCCGCAGGTCGGGATGATGGGCGACTCGCGCCAGATCTGCGGCGGGAATGATGGGGTCATCGCGCGACGCCAGGATCACTGCCGGTGCCTGCAGCGTGGCAAGTCGATCACCGGTGATGGCGTAGCCATCCAGGTAGGCACCAATCCCGGGAAATGTCGTGTGACGCGCCACCATCATCGCAGTCATGCCGCGCAGATCGCGCAGGCGGAAGATGCCGGCATCGATCAGATCCGCCCACAGCGTCTGCTTGCGCCGCAGGGATCGGCTCCACTTGTGCACGAAATAGCGCTGGTACAGCTGCCAGCCCCGTTCCATCGCGCGCATGGCATTGTCAGGATGCAGCACTGGCGAAACCGCCACCACGCCTGCCAGCTTACCCACCCGTGGATCGGCGCTCGCTGCCACCCGCAGCATGAAGTTGCCGCCCAGCGAGAAGCCGACCAGCCACGGCGCGGCAATGGACAGCTGCAACTTGAGTTGCGCCACGGCACCACAGACTTCTTCCAGCAGGCACGAATGGAAGATGCCTTCATTCAGGTGATGCGTGGCGCCGTGGTCGCGCAGGTTCAGCCGCACCACCTCCACGCCTGCGTCAAACAGGCTGCTGCCGAGCGAGTGCATGTAATACGAATCCGCACTGCCCTCCCAGCCATGCAGCAGGATGGCGCTGCGACCGTTGAAGCTGGCCGGCCGCGCGTGAAACGCCTGCAGCCGCACGCCATCGCCGCAATCGACGATCAGCTCGCGGCTGGCCGCCAGGAATGGCGCGGCCCGTTGCCGCAAACGCCAGTGCGGCATGATGCTCGGGAGTATCGACTGCACATGGCGATGGCCCCAGGGCCAGCGCGGCTCGAATGCCGTCACGTTGCGGGATGCCAGCGGATCTCCACGCGGTTGTTGTCCAGGGCGGCGGCATTCCACTCGCCAGCGGTGGGCACCCGTGGCGGCGTGCCACCCACCTGCGGGTAGGAATTTCCAGACGCCTCGCCATGTGCCACACCCACATCGATGGTGAGCAGTGCCGGGTATTGCCTGCGCAGCTCCGTCAATGCATTCGCAAAGGCCGCCGATTCCGCGGCCGCAGTACCCAGTACCGGATCGGTCGCCTCGGCAACCAGATCGCACTTGCTGAAGGGCGTGGCGCCATCAGCAAGCGAATAGCCCGCCGCGCCGCTGCCGGAAAGACAGAACCGGCCGGCGTAACGGCGCACTTCCACCGTGCCCTTCTGTTCCAGCATCGCGACGCGCGCGACGAACCCGCGCAATGCCTCGACGCGCGAACCGGCCAGCGGCGCTTCGCCGAAGGGCACTTTCACCACCAGCGCATCGGCGACGGTTGATGCTGACGCTGCGACGACAGGATCGCCAGCAGCCGCAGCCTGTGGCGCCGGCCCCAGCCTTGCCGCCAGCAGCGCAGCCGTCGACCTGCTGTCCGCGAGCTCGCTGCGCAATGTGTCCAGCTGCTGCCGGCCCTGCCACAGCAGCGTGCCGAGCACTGCCGCTGCCACGCCTGCGGCCAGCGCCAGGAACCAGGGCAGGGGGCTGTGCCGCGGCGACTCGGGGCCGGTGGGCTGTGCTACAGGCGGCGCGGGCAGCGCTTCGCGGATCAGGCTGCGCACCTCGCTCACCACCTGCTGGCCGTGTGCAGCCAGCGCTTCGGCCAGTTGGCGGCGCAGTGCCGCCACCTCATCCTTCAACAGTTCATCGACCGCCGGGCCCGGCGCTTCGGTCGCAGCAGCGGCACCCGCAGCGGCAGTCGCTACAACAGCGTGCATCTCCTGCGGTGCAACGACCATGGGTAGTTCCGGCTGTGCCACCAGCTGCAGCTGCTGCAGCACCCTGCGCACATCGGCTGGCGCCGCGCTCTTCGACAGCACGCCCATTGCACCCAGCGCGCGCGCCTGGCCCAGGTACAGCTCGCCTTCCTGCGAGGTGTACATCAGGATCGGAATCATCGCCGTGCGCGGATTGCCCTTGATCGCCTGCACCGCCTGGAAGCCATCCATGCCGGGCATCAGGTGATCGATGAAGATCACATCGGGGCGAGTGCGGGCAAGGTAGTCGATTGCCTGCTCGGCGGTCTCCGCGGCATCGACTTCGAACTGCTGGTCTTGCAGCAGCCTGGCCAGGAATGCACGGGCCGATTTCGAATCATCCACCACCAGAGCGCGCTTCGCGACCATGCCATCTCCGAACCCGCAAACCCCACCGGGGCACCCGCAACGCGAGTGTAGCTCAGGCCAGCACGACGGATGCAGGCAGCAGCCCGCGATACAGCTGCGCCATGCGCTCGGCCAGCGCACGCGACGACCATTGGGCGGCCCAGCTGCGACCCTTCTCGCCCATGTTGCGGGCCTGGTCGCGATTCTTCAGCACATGCGCCACGGCGGAAGCGAAGTCTGCTTCCCGTTCATCCACCACGCAGGCGCCGCTGCCCGCAGTCAACACCGAGCGCGTACCCAGGCAGGCAATCGACACCACTGGCCGCGACTGCGCCATCGCCTCGAGCAGCACCAGGCCCTGGGTTTCGGTGCGTGAAGCGAACACGAAGGCATCGGCCGCGGCATAGCAGTCGTTGAGGCCACGTTCGCGATCGAGATTGCCGACGAATTTCGTGCTGGTCGCAATACCCAGGCGCTGCGCCTCCTGTTCCAGCGAGTTGCGCGCCGGGCCTTCGCCGGCAATCACCAGCAGCGCCTCGCGCTCGGTGCGCAGCACCTGCGCAAACATGCGCAGCAGGAAGCCGAGGTTCTTTTCATGCGCCACGCGGCCCACGTTCAGCACCAGCGGCCGCGCGGGCGCAATGCCGTACTGCGCCCGGAAGCGCGCGCCGCTGCCGGCTATGAAGCGGTCATCGGTCATGCCGGTGGGAATCACATGGATGGGACGCAGCACCCCATACTCGAGCAACCGCTCGCGCACCTGCTCCGATGGCGACACCACCGCGTCGACCGCATTGAGCTGCCGCGTCATGACAGCGCGGGCCAGCCAGGCACCTGCGAAACCCGGCAGCAGCGGCATGTAGTGATGCAGGTAGTCCTCGAAATAGGTGTGGCAGGTGGCCACCACCGGCACACCACGGGCGCGGGCCAGCGCAAGGCCCGCGTAATGCGCCAGGAACGGCGTCTGGATATGCACCAGATCGCAGTGGTCCTGCGGCACTTCGGCCAGGCAGCGGCGCAGCGCGCGCCAGCCCATGATGCTGTCTTCGGGATCAAACGGCACCGACCGTGCCGGCACGCGCAGCACCTCGGCCTCCGGCTGCATGGTCTGCGAAGAGGTCGGCACCACCAGGGTGGAATCCACCCCCATGCGCTGCAGATCCTGGCGGAAGCTGTGTATCGAGGTGGACACGCCATTCACGCGCGGGAAGTAGACATCCGAAACAATGAGCGGATGCAGGATCAGGCTCCGATCCACGCTGTGGCGGCCGTGCCGATCAATGCACCCAGCAATCCGCCCGCCACCACATCCGACGGATAGTGCAGCCCCAGCACCACCCGCGACAGCGCGATGAGTATTGCCGCCGGAATCAGCACCAGTGCCAGCACCGGCAGGGTGCTGCAGACGATCACCGTGAAGCTCAGTGCATGCAGGGTGTGACCGGAAGGGAAGCTGAAACGGTCCAGCGGCTTGCCGGCGCAGACAATCGCGGCGTGCGTCATGTAGGGCCGCTCGCGCACCAGCACATTCTTGAGCAGCCGATAGATCGCCAGCCCGCTGACACCCGCCACCGCGCACTGCAGGGCAACCAGCCGGCCTTCGCTGCCGAAGAACAGTGCCAGCGTCACGATCAGCGTGTACCAGAGCACGCCATCGCCCAGCCGGCTCGCGATCCGGAACACCTTCAACAGGCCGGCCCTGCGCACGGAGCGGTTGAAGCGGCGGCAGGCGGCAAGCTCTGCCTGGTCCAGCCAGGCGATCGCTCCCAGAACTCTCGCGGGTGCAGTGAGTCTAGCCATATCGCAATGCTGTTCCCGCAGGGCGACAACTGCATGACAGCTGCATTGCGCAATTGTTTCAGCGCCTGTGGAGTGCACAATATGGGCGTCATGTCACAAAATCCCGCCACACGCTGCCCGCAATCCTGGCTCGGCGAGCACCACGACCATCACGCCCGCCGCACGCAGTGGGTGGTGGCGCTGACGGTGGTCATGATGGTGGCCGAGATTCTGGGCGGTACGTATTACGGCTCCATGGCACTGGTCGCCGATGGCTGGCACATGGCAACGCATGCGGCGGCACTGGGCGTCGCCACTCTCGCCTACCGCTATGCCCGCAGTCATGCACGAGATCCGCGTTTCGCCTTCGGCACCGGCAAGGTGGGCGAGCTTGCCGGCTTCGCCAGCGCCGTGTCGCTGGCCATCGTCGCGCTGCTGATCGGCGCGGAGTCGCTGCAGCGCCTGTTCCGGCCGCAGGGCATCGATTTCATGCAGGCCGGTGGCATCGCCGTGCTGGGGCTCATCGTCAACCTCGTGAGCGCGCGCCTGCTGCACCATGAGCATGACGAGGACAACGATCACGATGACGACCACGCAGCACATCACGACACCAATCTGCGCGCCGCCTATCTGCATGTGATGGCCGATGCGCTGACCTCGGTGCTGGCGATCGGCGCGCTGCTGGTCGTCAGTGTCTACGGCTGGCTGTGGCTCGATCCGGCGATCGGCGTGGTCGGCGCGCTGGTGATCGCCCGCTGGTCGTTCGGCCTGATGCGCGACGCAGGCTCCGTGCTGCTCGACTACGTGCCGGCCGGCGAAGACCTGCCCGACGAGATCCGCGGGCTGATCGAGGTCGATGGCGACAAGGTCAACGACCTGCATGTCTGGCAGGTCGGTCCCGGGCATCACGCGGCCATCGTGTCGCTGTCGTCAGCGGCGCCGAAACCGCTGGCGGACTATCGCGCCCGGCTGGCCACGATCCACGATCTGTCGCACGTCACCGTCGAAGTCGATGGGCCGGCCGGACTGCGGCCGGCTACATAGCGCGAGGCCAGGGGCTCGCGCGGCGCCGCAGCATGGCGCAATCAGGGTTGGCCCGGCTCCCACAGCGTGGCAGAATGTCGCAATCAGGCCGGCCCAACGCACCGGCTGCGCCGTTCGCGCCAAGACTTTCCCGGGAGAAACCATGACGTCGTCCATCCCCCTGTCGCAGCCGGCCGAAATCAAATCGCGACTCGGCGCAATCCTGCGCTCGAC
>JAATEY010000250.1 GCA_015655465.1 Gammaproteobacteria bacterium
CATGATGCTGGCTGAAGACGTGTGCGCTGCCAGGTCGTCCTGTTCAACTAGGCAGACCTTCAAGCCACGGCCGGCGGCGTCGCGGGCGATGCCGGCGCCGTTGATGCCGCCGCCGATGATCAGTACGTCGTAGACGGTGGCAGGCTCAGTCGTCGCCACGGACACGGCGCAGCTGCTTGGTTCTGCTGGTATGTACCTTGGTTGACAGGCGGCGTTCCTTCGAGGCGCGCGTCGGCTTGGTCTTCCTGCGTGGTATCGGTGCAGGCCTCGCGGCTTCGATCAGCGCCGACAGCCGTTCGAGCGCGTCGCGGCGGTTGCCTTCCTGGGTGCGATGATTGCGCGCGACAATCAGGATGTCGTCGGTGTCGGTCACCCTGCGCCCCGCGAGCTTGCGCAGGCGCTGCTTCGCAGCCGGATCCAGACCCCGATAGCGGGTGATGTTGAAGCGCAGCTGCGCGGCAGTGGCAACCTTGTTGACGTTCTGGCCGCCCGGGCCAGCAGACCGGATGAAGCTGATGTCGACTTCGTCCGGGTCGATGGCAAAGCTCATGGCCCGCCGCCGCGCACTGTCACCATGCGCACGTCGGCTTGCGCAACGGGAATGGTGATCCCGTGCTGCCTGAACGTGCGCCAGATGGCGCGGTTCACGTCGGAGCGCACGTTGTTCACGCCCTCCTGCGGATCTGCGATCCAGAAGCGCAGTTCCAGCTCGATGCCCGATTCACCGAAGTGCATGAGCCGCGATACCGGCGCCGGTTCGCGCAGCACGCGGGCGTTGCAGTTGGCGGCTTCCAGCAGCACCTGCAGTGCCTTCTCGGGGTCATCGTGGTAGCTGATGCGCACCGGCAGCTTCAGGCGCACCTTGGGGTCGGAAAAGCTCCAGTTGATGATCGAATTGGTGATCAGGTGCTGGTTTGGAACCAGGGTTTCGACGCCATCACGGTCGCGCACCACCACGCAGCGGCCGCGCAGTTCCTGCACCCAGCCGAAATTCTCCGTGCTGGTGCCGGGCGCGCCGGTGAAGCTGATGACATCGCCGGGCTTGATGGATTTGTCCATCAGCAGCACGAAGCCGCTGACGAAGTTGGCGGCGATGGCCTGCAGGCCAAAGCCAAGGCCGATGCCCACTGCTCCGGTCAGCACGGTCAGCGCAGTGAGGTCGACGCCGGCCGCATTGATGCCGAGCAGCACGCCGAGGCCCAGCAGGAAGAAGTGCGTGAACTTGGCTATGCCGATACGTGTGGACAGCGCGATGCCATCCATCTTCATGACCCGCGCTTCGATGGCGCGCGACGCGAGGCTCGCCAGTACCAGGAACAGGCTGACGACCACGATGCTCTTGAGCAATGACCAGATGGTGAACTCGCCCTTGCCGGGCACCAGGTCGATGCGGTCGAGCCGCGATTCGACGAAGTCGAACCAGCCCAGCAGCGTGAAGGTCAGCAGCAGCCACAACATGATGGTGCAGCGAAGTTCCGCGCGGGCGACCCAGCTGCGCGGTCCCATTGCCTTCGCCAGCAGGTAGACCACGAGCCGTACCACCAGCAACCCTGCGAACAGGATGATCAGGGTCTTGGTCAGCGTGGAAGGCCCGACCAGCCGGTCAAGCAGCTGTTGCAGGGAGTTTTCAGGCATTGAGATCCGGAATGGCCTGGCTTTCCAGTTTGGCGATCTGGTCCTTGAGCAGCAGCTTGCGCTTCTTCAGGCGCCGCATCTGCACCTCGTCGGTGCGGATATCCAGGGCAAGTTGCGAGATGACCTGGTCCAGGTCGCGATGCTCGATGCGCAGCTGCCGCAACTTCTCGATGTTGCGGAACAGCTCGCGGTTGACATTGTCTTCGTTGTCTTCAGACATGCCGTCGCTGCTGATTCCCTGGAGTTAAGGCTGGTCCTGGAGCCGTGCCAGCAGGGGCTCGACTCCGTCCGGTAGCTTAGCGAAGCGGCCCAGAGGGCGCCATGCCAGGCCCGGCTCGTGGAAGTCCGACCCCGCCGACCCTGCCAGCGCGTGCTGGCGTGCCAGCCGGGCCAGCCGCGCAGCATCGTTCGGTGACATGGCGGGCAGGCTGACTTCCAGGGCGCTGCCACCGCAGTCCTTGAATTCGGTGCACAGGTTGCCGAGCGCGCCGGATGAAAGCTTGTAGCGGTGTGGATGCGCCAGCACGGCATGGCCACCGGCGGCGCGAATGGCCGCGACGGCGGATGCCAGGTCCGGCCACTCCTGCGGCACATGGCCTTTGCAGCCACGCCCCAGCCAGCGATCGAATGCATCCTGCGTGGACTTTGCCAGGCCCTGTGCGACGATTGCACGTGCCACATGCGTGCGGGTGGGCACGGCTGTGCTGGCGAGCACGGCAGCGGTGGGATCGGCATCCCGGAAGCTGCTGTTCCTGCGCAGGCGTTCGCCGATCGCGGCAATGCGGCTGCGGCGCAGTTGCAGCAGATGTGCAAGATGATTCTTCAGCGCCGGGTTTTCCTGGTCCACGCCAAGGCCGACGATATGGAGCTCCTGCCCGCGCCAGCCTGCGGTGATCTCCACGCCGGAGATGAAGCGCATGCCTGCATCGCGCGCCGCGGCGGCGGCCTCTGCCAGGCCGGCAGTGGTGTCGTGGTCCGTGAGCGCGAGCACCTGCACATGGCGCTGCGCCGCCAGCGCCACCAGCTGTGCGGGCGCCAGCGTGCCGTCCGAATGGTGGCTGTGTGTATGCAGGTCGATGAGGTCGAACATCCGGCGGGTATCATACGACCCCATGAGTACCGTCGTTCGTCTTCCCGATCACATCGATACCCTGTTGCTGGACCTCGACGGCACGCTGCTCGATCTGGCCTTCGACACGTACTTCTGGCTGGAGGTCGTGCCCGGGTACTACGGCGCGGCACGCGGCATGTCGGCGCAGGACGCGCTCGAGAAGGAAATCCACCCGCGCCTGCGCGCCGCGGAGGGCACGCTCAGCTGGTACTGCCTTGAGCACTGGTCGCGCATGCTCGAACTGGATTTGTCGGCGATCAAGTCAGAGCACGATGACCGCATAGCCTGGTTGCCCGGTGCGCGGGATTTCCTGCACCGGCAACGCGCCGCAGGGCGGCGTCTGGTACTCGCCACGAACTCACACCCGGAAACGCTGCGCATCAAGGACCAGAAGGTTGGCATCCGGCCATTCCTGGATGCCATGTACAGCTCACATCAATTCGGCGCACCGAAGGAACATGCCGAATTCTGGATACGGTTCCGTGCCGCAGAGCCTTACGACCCGGAGCGTGCAGCATTCATCGACGACAACCCCAGGGTGCTGGCGGCGGCGCGCGCATCCGGCATCGCCTGCGTGATCGCGGTGACGAACCCCGATTCGAGCCGGCCGCCACGCGAGCCGCCGCCAGGTTACATGCACGTGTCGGCGGTGGCGGACATCACCTGACGCTTGCTAGCGTCGGCCGCGCGGCGGACCACCGCGCCGTGGACCGCCACCACCACCCGGGCGACCGCCGCCACCTGGTCGTCCACCGCCGCCACTACCACTGCGCCGCGGCGGCGCATCCTCACGCGGCTTGTGCCGCGGAAACACGACGCCCGTGGCCAGCAGTTCCTTCGTGACACTGGCCACCGGAATCTTGTGCCCGATGTAGTTCTCGATCTCCGGCAGGCAGATGGCGTAATCCTCGCAGCCGAAGCTGATGGCATCGCCCTCGGCGCCGGCACGTGCAGTGCGGCCGATGCGGTGCACGTAGTCGGCGTGGTCCTGCGGCAGGTCGAAATTGAACACATGGCTGACATCGGGAATATGCAGGCCGCGTGAGGCCACGTCGGTGGCGATCATCACCGCGAGCTCGCCGCTGTGGAATTCCTTCAGGTAACGCAGGCGCTTGTTCTGCGGCACATCGCCCGAGATGGCCTGGGCGTTGATGTGGTTGGCGCGCAGCACTTCTTCGAGGCGATCCGCCTGCCGGCGCGTGTTCACGAACACCATGGTGCGTTCGGCCGCATGACTGCGCAGCAGGCCGATCAGCAGCGGAATCTTTTCTTCCATCGCCGGGAAGTAGATGAGCTGGCGCACCCGGTCGGCCGTGATGCGATCGGGTTCGATGCGCACGGTCTCCGGATTGTTCATGTGCTCGTAGGCGAGCTCCAGCACGCGCTGCGACAGCGTGGCCGAGAACAGCATCGACTGGCGCTGCGCAGGCTCCGGCATCTTGCGCAGCATGTAGCGGATGTCGGCGATGAAGCCCAGGTCGAACATGCGGTCGGCTTCGTCGAGCACGCAGACCTGTATGTGCCGCAGGTCGAATACGCCCTGTTTGTAGAAGTCGATGATGCGGCCGGGCGTGCCGATCAGCACGTCGGCGCCGTTTTCGAACTGGCGGCGCTGCTTGTCATAGTCGACGCCGCCGAACACGCAGGCCAGCTTGATGCCGGTGTGCTTGGCGAGCGTGATGGCGTCGCTGTGGATCTGCACGGCCAGTTCGCGGGTGGGTGCGATGACGATGCCGCGCATGGAATTCTGCGGGCGCCCGTCGTGCGGAGCGCGGGTCAGCAGCGTATTGAACATCGACACCAGGAACGCGGCGGTCTTGCCCGTGCCGGTCTGCGCCTGCCCGGCCACGTCGCGGCCAGCCAGGGCCAGCGGCAGCGTCTGTGCCTGGATGGGCGTTGTGAACAGGAAGCCGGCGTCGTTGATGCCGCGCGCCAGGCCGGGTGCCAGATCGAAACTGCTGAAGGCTGGCCCGTCCGGCGCCACGGCGGTCTTGCGCGGCGCTGCAGCGACCTCAGCCACCTGGGGTGGCACGTCGGGCACGGCAGCCTCGGAGGCGGGAGGGATGGGAGTGTCCGCAGCCTTGACTGCAGAGCCAAATAACCTGTTCCAGAGCTTTGTGATCATACCTGCTTCGTTATTCGACCTGGTTCGCAGGTCGCACCGGGACTCTTGCAAATCGGGCAAGGACCGGCTACAAAAGCGCCCTAGACACGGCGACTTTCTGTCGCCCTGGACGCAATCCCCTAACCACCTAGTCTAAACGTTCACCGAATCCATGGCGCGGGATTTCTCTCCCGGGCCAGCGCATCCGGCGCCACATCCCATATCGCATTCCAAGTGAAAACTTGAGTTCCACCCGATCCGGCACAAAACCAAGGTCTTACCGCTATTGGAGGCTTTCCCAGTGAGCAGTCCACTGATTGTCCATCCTTCTGACGCAACGTTC
>JAATEY010000362.1 GCA_015655465.1 Gammaproteobacteria bacterium
AGCGGCGATCACTACGCCCAGCGCAGCGCGCGGATCCCACTCCGCCTTGACGGTGTCGAGCCGGCCGGCGAGCGCTGCTTCGCACAGTACGGTGAGGTCGGACTGCAGCCGCGCCAGCAGCGGCTGGGTCTCCGGGTCGCCGAAGCGCACGTTGAATTCGATCACCCGCGGCGCGCCGCTGGCGTCGATCATGAGCCCAGCGTAAAGAAAGCCGACGAAAGGCATGCCGTCCGCGGCAAGCCCCTCGATCGTGGGCTCAATGACTTCGCGCATGATGCGGGCATGCACCTCGGGCGTAACCACTGGCGCCGGTGAATAGGCACCCATGCCGCCGGTATTCGGGCCCTGGTCGTCGTCCAGCAGACGCTTGTGATCCTGGCTGCTGGCCATTGGCAGCACATTGCGGCCATCGCTCATGACGATGAAGCTGGCTTCCTCGCCTTCGAGGAATTCCTCGATGACGATCTCGTTGCCGGCGTCGCCGAAGCGACCACCAAGCATGGATTCCGCAGCGGCGATGGCTTCGGCCGCCGTCTGCGCGACGACCACGCCCTTGCCGGCGGCAAGTCCGCTGGCCTTCACCACGATCGGCGCCGGCTGCGCGGCCAGCCAGTCGCGGTCGAAGTCGGCGCGCGTGAACCTGCGATAGCCAGCGGTGGGAATGCGATGGCGCAACAGGAACTCCTTGGTGAATACCTTGGAGCCTTCCAGCTGCGCGGCTGCCTTGCTTGGTCCGAAGCAGGGCAGGCCACGGGTCGCAAACAGGTCGACGATGCCGGCGACCAGCGGCACTTCCGGCCCGACAATGGTCAATGCCACGCCTTCGGCAGCCGCAAGGTCGGCGAGTTTGTCCAGCTGCAGGGTGTCGATGGCTACGTTGCGCACCCCGGGTTCGCGTGCGGTGCCGGCATTGCCGGGCGCCACGATGACTTCCGTGACCCGCGGCGACTGCGCGCATTTCCAGGCCAGTGCGTGCTCGCGCCCGCCGTTGCCGATGATCAGGACCTTGTACTGGCTCGCCATGGCGCCCTGCAGGTCAGTGCCGGAAATGCCGCATGCCGGTAAACAGCATGGCAAGACCCGCTTCATTTGCCGCGGCGATGACTTCTGCATCGCGCATCGAGCCGCCCGGCTGGATCACTGCCGTCACTCCCTGGCCAGCGGCCACTTCGACGCCAGCGCGGAACGGGAAGAACGCATCCGAAGCCATGACAGCGCCGCGTACGGAAAGATCCGCATCCTCGGCCTTGATGGCGCCGATGCGGCTGGAGTAGACGCGGCTCATCTGGCCGGCACCAATGCCCACGGTGGCTTCGTCGCGCGCGAACACGATGGCGTTCGACTTGACGAACTTGCACACTCGCCAGGCGAAGGCCAGGTCGCGACGCTCCTGCACGCCGGGCTGGCGTGTGGTGACGCAGGTGAGGGTGCCCACGTCGATGCGTCCGGTGTCGCGATCCTGCACCAGCACGCCACCACCCACGCTGCGCAGTTCGCGCTCGGGCGCAGGAACCTGCTGCAGTTCGCCGGTGAGAAGCACGCGCACATTCGGCTTCGTGGCCAGCACTTCGGCAGTGCCGGGCAGCAGGGACGGCAACACCAGCACCTCGACGAACTGCCGTTCGAGCAGCCGCGTTGCGGTGTCCGCGTCGAGCGGACGGTTGAAGGCGATGATGCCGCCGAAGGCGGAGGTCGGATCGGTGCGATACGCCAGTTCATAGGCGTCCCGCAACCTGCCTGCGACCGCAACGCCGCAGGGGTTGGCGTGCTTGACGATCACGCAGGCCGTGCCTTCGAACTGGCGCACGCATTCCAGCGCGGTGTCGGCATCGGCGATATTGTTGAACGACAGTTCCTTGCCCTGCGCGAAGCGCGCACTGGCAATGCTGTCGCTGGCAGCGCCCGGGCTGCGGTAGAACGCCGCTTGCTGATGCGGATTTTCGCCATAGCGCAGCCTTGCGATGCGTGTAAGGCCAATGCCGAGCTGTGCCGGGAAGGGATCGGTCACCGCGCCGTGTTCGCGCGCCAGGTAATCGGCGACCAGTGCGTCGTAGCTCGCCGTGTGCGCGAATGCCTTCGCTGCCAGGCTTGCGCGCAGGGCGAAGCTCGTTGCGCCGTTGCCCTGCTGCAGCGCAGAGAGCAGCCTGGCGTAGTCGGCAGGGTCGACTACGACGGTTACGTCGGCGTGGTTCTTGGCCGCGCCACGCAGCATGGCCGGTCCGCCTACGTCGATGTTCTCGATGGCCTCGTCGTAGGCAACACCGGGCCTGGCAATGGTGGCGGCAAATGGATAGAGGTTCACCACCAGCAGGTCTATCGGCGCGATCTGTTCACGTGCCATCACGGCATCGTCGGTGCCGCGACGGCCGAGCAGACCGCCATGGATCTTCGGAGGCAGCGGCTTGACGCGTCCATCCATGATTTCCGGAAAGCCGGTGACGCTGGCAACCTCGCGCACCGCGATGCCGGCATCTATCAGCGCGCGGGCCGTGCCGCCAGTCGAGAGCAGTTCGATGTTGCGGGCGGCCAGCGTGCGGGCCAGGTCGAGCAGGCCGGTCTTGTCGGAAACCGAGAGCAGTGCGCGGCGGATCGGCAGATCCATGGGCGGTGTCATTGCTCCGTATGCAGTTCAGTCGGACAGGCCGAATTCACGCAGCTTCTTGCGCAGGGTGCCGCGATTGATGCCGAGGATGATGGCTGCCTGGCTCTGGTTGCCGGCGGCGTAGTCGAGCACCGTGCGAAACAGGGGCTCTTCCACTTCACGCAGTACCAGATCGTAGAGGCGGGCGGGGCGATGGCCGTTGAGGTTGGCGAAATAGTCCGACAGCGCGCGCTCGGCGTGATTACGCAACGGCAGATCGGTGCCCGCTATCATGAGCCTGCGCACCGGCGCCAGTTTCGTGTTCTTCCGATTCGTTGCACGCATTCAACTGCTCCCATCCCACCCTGTCGTTCTCGTTTTTGGCCCATTCGCCAAAACGCGCTGCAACCGTCGCAAACTGCACCGACGATGAATCCGCGACCATCAGTTCTGGCCGGAAGTCTTCAGTGTCGGTGTGTTGCTGGCAGTACCAGCCCAGGTGCTTGCGCGCTATCCGTACGCCGTTCGTCTCTCCGTGGAAAGCGTACAGCGCCGTGATGTGTTCAAGGATGATGTCTCTGATCTGCGTGCGCAAGAGTGGCGGCGGAATTTCGCCGGTTTCAAGAAATGCATTGACATCGCGGAAGATCCATGGCGCGCCATGCGCGCCACGACCGATCATTACTCCCGCCGCGCGCGTGAAATCAAGCACGGCTGCAGCCTTTTTCGCACTGTCAATATCGCCATTGGCTATCACCGGGATTGCAGCCGCGGCACATACTTCGCGGATGGTTGCGTATTCGGCTTCACCTGCGTAGAAGTCCGCGCGCGTGCGCCCATGCACCGCAATGGCGCGCACACCGGATTGTGCTGCGACGCTCGATATCTCTGCCGCATTGATGTGCATGCGGTCTATGCCGGTGCGGATCTTGACCGTGACCGGAATGTTTACCGCCGCAACGACTGTTTCAAGAATGCGACCGACGAGCTGCGGATCGCCCAGCAGCGCCGAGCCGCAGAGCTTGCCGTAGACTTTCTTCGCCGGGCAGCCCATGTTGATGTCGATGATCTGTGCACCCAGGTCGACATTGATGCGCGCGGCCTCTGCGAGCTGCACCGGATCGTTGCCTGCCAGTTGCACCACGCGCGGTTCTGGTTCGCCCTCGTGGTTCATGCGCTGCCGCGACTTGGTGGTGTGCCACAGGCGCTGGTCGGAGGTGATCATCTCCGACGCGGCGAGTCCCGCGCCGAAGCGGCGACACAGGATGCGAAACGGCCGGTCGGTGACTCCGGCCATCGGCGCCAGCACCGCCTGCGCCGGGATGCGCCAGGGCCCGATCGAGAAGCTCACGGGTCGTTGCTGCAGTGGAGCCTGCCATCCGTGCCGGGCAGGCAGACA
>JAATEY010000355.1 GCA_015655465.1 Gammaproteobacteria bacterium
ATTGAGGCCGCCGCCGGACTTGCCGTCAGGACGCTTTTTGCCCCAGGGTGATTCACCCCGGTTTCCAGGCTCGTTCCAGGCCATCTAATTCTGCTTTGGGCGCCAGTTTTCGGTTATCGCCATCCTGCTGAATGGCGATGCTCAGTGCCCGGGGATTCTAGGGTATCGCCATCTGCAGGAACAAGTTTCGCACCGGTTACGCGCAGCAGGGCCGCGAGTTCCTCATCCGGAAGGGCAAGTTCGAGTTCCAGGGCCTCATCCAGGCTGCGCTCATGCAGCACTACGCCCGCAGCATACAGGCGTGCACGCGCCGCACCGGCTGTCAACGGCAGCTGCACGCGCACCCGATGCACTGCGCGCGACAGGCGCTCGGCGACCGCAAGACCGAGCAGCTCGAGACCTTGTCCCCTGGCGGCGCTGATCCACACAGCCTGCGCTGTTCCATCTTCGCCGCGATCGATACGTGGCTCTTCTTCCAGGCGGTCGATCTTGTTGAACACGCAGATGCCGGGGATGGCATCGGCACCAATCTGCCTGAGCACGCTGTCGACCTCTGCCATGTGCTCGGCGCGCCGCGGATCGCTGGCGTCGATGACATGCAACAGCAGCGTCGCTTCGCGGGCTTCGGTGAGCGTGGACTGGAACGCCGCCACCAGTTCGTGCGGCAGGTCGCGGATGAAGCCCACGGTATCGGCGGCCACCACCTGCGTGCCACCGGGGAGCTTCAGGCGACGCACGGTCGGATCGAGCGTTGCGAACAGCTGGTCGGCGATGTATGCCTGCTCGCCGGTGAGACTGCGAAACAGCGTGGACTTGCCCGCGTTGGTGTACCCCACCAGCGCGATCGAGGGAATCGGGATGGCAACGCGGGCGCTGCGGCCGGTTTCACGCTGCTGCTGGAGTTTCGCCAGCCGCTGCGTCAGCACCTTCATGCGCTGGCCGAGCAGCCGGCGATCGGTTTCGAGCTGCGTTTCACCCGGACCGCGCAGGCCGATGCCGCCGCCGCGCTGCCGCTCCAGGTGGGTCCAGCCGCGCACCAGCCGGCTGGCGATATGCTTGAGCTGCGCGAGTTCGACCTGCAGCTTGCCCTCGTGGCTCCTGGCCCGCTGGGCAAAGATGTCGAGGATCAGACCGTTGCGATCCAGCACGCGCTTGCCGGTGAGCTTCTCGAGATTGCGCTCCTGGCTGGGAGACAGCGGATGATCGACCAGGATGATGTCGGCCTCGCAGGCTGCGGCTTCCAGGCGGATCTGTTCCGCCTTGCCGCTGCCCACGAAGAAGCGTGGATCGGGACGCTGTCGCGTGCCGGTGATGGTAGCCACCGGAATCGCACCAGCGGAAGTCGCCAGCTGCGTGAATTCACTGAGATCTTCAGGGTCCAGCGGGGCGCCCAGGCCCAGGCGCACGAGTACCGCGCGCTCACCAGTGCGTGGACGCTCGAACATCAGCTGGCGGTGCTCTCCGGGGCGCCATCTTCTTCAATACCAGGAACGCGGACATTGCGCGCCGGCACGACCGTGGAAATGGCGTGCTTGTACACCATCTGGTTGACGCTGTTTTTCAACAACACGACAAACTGGTCGAATGAATCGATGGTGCCCTGCAGCTTGATGCCGTTGACCAGGTAGATCGAGACCGGGACGCGTTCCTTGCGTAGTGCATTCAGGAATGGATCCTGAAGCGATTGGGTCTTGGCCACAACATTCTCCTTATTCTTGGTTCAGCGCATCTTATCATGGGGGTCGGCTCGCTTTGATCAAGGCCCCTGACATTTGTTCCATTGTTGGCGCATCAAACGGGTCACAACTCATCTTGCAGGACTCTTCTGGCAGCAATGTGTCAGACCGCAGCCAGGTCAATTGCCGTTTTGCGAGCTGACGCGTGGCGTAGAGCGCCTTTTCAGCAGCAACTTCCAGCGTTTCCAGCCCGCGGCAGTAGCCGATCATCTGACGATAGCCCACCAGCCGCAGTGCCGCAGAGTGTTCGGCAAGCGTGCCCCGCGCCAGAAGTTTACTGACTTCCTCAGTAAATCCCGCTGCCATCATGGCATCGAGCCTTGCAGCCAATGCCGCATGCAGCAATGTGCGCTGGGCGGGCTGCAATACGCAGATCTTCCAGTCGCAAAATGACGACGGTTGCGGACTGCCGCGCCAGTGTTCCCTCAATGTACGGCCGGACACTTCCAGCACTTCCAGCGCACGCTGTATGCGCTGTGCATCGTTGGCATGAATGCGGGCGGCACTTTCGGGATCCCGGGCTGCAAGTTCGGCGTGCAATGTGCGCCACCCCACATTGCGGGCGCGTGCGTCGATCGCTGCACGCCATTCATGATTCGCGGCCGGCAGCGCTGCAATCCCCTGGAACAGCGCGCGGAAGTACAGCATGGTGCCGCCGACCAGCAGCGGCACGCGACCCCGGGCTGCAATCTCCGGCAGCAGCCGCAGGCAATCGGCGCGGAATTCGCCGGCGGAGTACACCTGCTCCGGATCGCGGATATCGATCAGGTGATGGGGCACCGCGCTGCGCTCGGCAGCGGTGGGTTTGGCGGTGCCGATATCCATGCCGCGATACACCTGCGCCGAATCGACGCTGATGATTTCCACCGGCAACCGGGCGGCGATGCGCATGGCGAGCGCACTCTTGCCGCAGCCGGTGGGTCCGAGAATGGCAATGGCCGGCGGGAGCAGCATTACCTGCCGCGCAGGAACAGCCGGTCCAGGTCTGCCAGCGCCACACGGGTGAAAGTCGGACGCCCGTGATTGCACTGGCTGGCGCGGTCGGTCTGTTCCATCTGGCGCAGCAGCGCGTCCATCTCCGGCAGGCTGAGACGACGACCGGCATGCACCGCACCCCGGCAGGCCAGCGTTGCCAGCAGACGATTTTCCGCGCCCTCCACATGATGCGCGCCTTCGTCGTTGGCTACCGCCAGTGCCGCGGCGCGCACCAGCGCCACCACATCTTCGCGCGCCAGCAGCGCCGGCACGCTGCGCACCGCGATGCGATCCGGCGCCAGCTGCTCCATGTCGAA
Source organism: Gammaproteobacteria bacterium (assembly GCA_015655465.1). Taxonomy (GTDB): domain Bacteria; phylum Pseudomonadota; class Gammaproteobacteria; order Steroidobacterales; family Steroidobacteraceae; genus ZC4RG30. The sequence continues at coordinate 3,029 of JAATEY010000355.1, forward strand.
GCCGCAGCGGGACCATTCTTCGGCGTCCTCGAGCACGCGATCGACGATCGGCTCCGGCAGCGGCACCACCACCGGCGCAAGCAGACGCTGCGCATCCGCGCGCCGCGTTGCATGGTCGGCTTTCATCTTTTCGTACAGCACGCGCTCATGTCCGGCGTGCATGTCGACCAGCACCAGACCCTGCGCGTCCTGCGCCAGGATGTAGATGCCATGCAACTGTGCAATGGCGGTGCCCAGGGGACGATCATCGCGTGCCGCAGGAGATGGCGCTGGCAATGGCACATCTGGCGCGTTTTCGATCGCATCGCGCACGGCCCAGGGACTGCTTCCCTGGGCACTGCGGGCTGGCGGGAATTCAAACGCCGTGCTGTGCCCCGAGGTGAGCGGCGGTCGCGTATCCACCGCGCTTGCCTGCAGGCCGGGCCGTGTCGCGGCCAACCGCCGTTCGACGCCACGCAGGATGAAATCATGCACGCCGCGCGACTCGCGGAAACGCAGCTCCTGCTTGGCCGGGTGCGC
>JAATEY010000374.1 GCA_015655465.1 Gammaproteobacteria bacterium
CACCGCGCGCGATCACGCGGAGCTGATCCTGCCGATGGTTGACGCCGTGCTCGCCGCAGCGGGCGTGACGCTGCGACAACTGCAGGGCATTGCGTTTGGCCGCGGACCGGGATCATTCACTGGCGTGCGGGTGGCGGCGGCTGTGACGCAGGGGCTGGCACTGGGTGCCGGCTTGCCGGTGCTGCCGGTCTCGGACCTGCGTGCGCTCGCCATGCAGGCGCTGCGCCGGAGCACCGATGCCGCGCGCGGCGCTGGCGGGGGCTGTGTGGTCGCATGCATGGATGCCCGCATGGGTGAGGTTTACTGGGCGGCATATGCTGCCGGGGGCGGGATTCTGCTGGACGCAGTGACGCCGGAGCAGGTGGCGCCGCCGGAAGATCTGCTCCAGTACTGTCCGCGGCCCTGCATTGCCGCGGCCGGGCGTGGACTTGCTGCCTGGCGGCAGATTGCAGATTCATTGCAGTTTGCCGGTGGGCAGATCTTCCCCGACGCGGAGCCGCATGCCATGGACGTTGCAAGGCTGGCAGTGCAGGATCTGGCCGCCGGGCTGGCCTGGTGCGATGCCTCGCAGGCGCTGCCGGTCTACCTCCGGGATCAGGTCGCCAGCGCAAAAATGCAAGTTTGATCCTCCGCTGTAAGATGCATGTAACAAACTTGTCATGAAATTGCGCGCATTGACCCAAGGCCAGCAGACAGGACTTTCGTGCGCCAAATACTGATAGTCGAAGATGAACAGCCGATCCGCGAAATGCTCGCGTATGCACTGCGGCGCGCCGGATTCGACGTGTGCGAAGCCGAGGACAGCCACAAGGCGCGGATCCACCTCACCGACAAGCGCCCGGATCTGGTGTTGATCGACTGGATGCTGCCGGACATGAGCGGGCTGGAGCTGACGCGCCTGATCAAGCGCGAATCGGCGACCCGTGACCTGCCGGTCATCATGCTGACGGCACGCGCCGCCGAGGGCGACAAGGTGGCGGGTCTCGACGGTGGCGCCGATGACTACATGACCAAGCCGTTCTCGCCGCGCGAACTGCTGTCGCGCATCAACGCGGTACTGCGCCGCACCGGTGGTACTTCCACGGAAGACAAGATCGACCTCGGCGGTCTGCAGCTGGACCGTGCCGCGCATCGGGTAACCGCCGGCGGCGCCGATGTGCCGCTGGGGCCTACCGAGTACCGGATGCTCGAGTTCTTCATGCTGAATCCAGAGCGCGTCTACACGCGTGCGCAGGTGCTTGACCGGGTCTGGGGGGGCAATGTCTACGTGGAGGAGCGCACCATAGACGTGCACATCCGCCGCTTGCGCAAGGCACTGGAGGGTGTGGACATGTCGCACCTGGTACAGACGGTGCGCGGCAGCGGCTATCGCTTCTCGACCAAGGACGATGGCGCGTGAAACCCGGCCGCGCTGGCTGGTTCCTGCTCGCGCGTCTCGGAGCGACCCTGCTTGCCGGCGTTCTCGTGGGCTGGATGCTGGGCGAAATCTTCGCCGGAATCGCGCTGGCGCTGGCGGGAATGCTCGCGTGGCAACTGCTGAATCTCTACTGGCTGGACGGCTGGCTCAAGGATCGCAGCGGGCGCGATCCGCCGGATTCTTCCGGCCTCTGGGGCGATGTGGTTTCGAGGGTGGTGCGCCTGCACCGGCGCAAGCGCTTTCACAAGCAGCGCCTGCTGGACGTGTTCCGGGAACTGCGCCATTCCACTGCGGCCATGCCCGATGGCGTGGTGATCCTGAATTCGCAGTGGGAAATACTCTGGTTCAACCGCATGGCCGGCAAGCTGCTGGGGCTGCGGCGCAAGGTCGACCTTGGTCTTCGAATCATCAATCTGGTCCGCGATCCGGCGCTGGTGCGGTATCTGGACAGCGGGGAGTTCCACGAGACGCTCATCCTCGCGCGCGGCACCGAGGAGCCGCGCCTGCATCTGTCCATGCAGGTGGTGCCTTACAGCGGCACGCAGCGCCTGATGCTGGTGCGCGACGTCTCGCACCAGGTGGCCCTGGAGTCGATGCGACAGGACTTTGTCGCCAACGCTTCACATGAACTGCGGTCGCCGCTCACCGTGATGACCGGCTATCTCGAGACCCTGCTGCAGGACGATGCAATCGATCCCGACCTGCGTGGACCATTGGCTGAAATGCAGCGCCAGACGCAGCGCATGAATGGCGTCGTGAACGACCTGCTCGACCTGTCGCGTCTGGATGCCCTTTCCGGGGAAGCCGCCGGGGATGCGGTGGATGTGCCCGCCATCTGCGCCATGTTGTGCAAGGATGTGCTTGCCCGCGCCGTGCATCCCGCAGTCGCCGCGCAACTGGCCACGGATGCACGCCTGCTTGGCGACGAGACAGAGCTGCTTTCCGCGTTCTCGAATCTGGTGGACAACGCCGCCAAGTACACGCCGGCAACCGGATCCATACGCATTTGCTGGCGTCTCGACGAGAATGGCTATGCCCGCTTCGAGGTGCGGGACACCGGGCCGGGCATCGCAGCGGAGCATCTGCCGCGGCTCACCGAGCGGTTCTATCGCGTTGACTCGGGCCGGTCGCGTGCTGCGGGTGGAGCGGGTCTCGGCCTTGCGATTGTGAAGCATGTGCTACAACATCATGGCGCGTTGCTCGAAGTGAAGAGCGAGCCGGGGGCGGGCAGCACGTTCGCCTGTATTTTTCCACCACGGCGCGTGCTGCTGAACGTGGTGAGCGGTAGTATTGCGACCCAATTCCAGTCTGCCGCGGGTCCGGCATCGGAGAGCATCGATGGAAACCGCAGATCTTTCGCACCACATTTCCCGCAGGTTCAATGAGGACCTCGAGCGTGTGCGCACGCGCGTGCTTGCCATGGGCGGCCTGGTCGAGGATCTGCTGGGCAAGGCCATCACCTCGCTGATCCAGGGCGACAGCTCCCTGGGCGAGTCGCTCGCAGCCGACGATCTCAAGGTCAACGGCATGGAAGTCGCAATCGACGAAGAATGCAGCAGGATCCTTGCGACACGCGCGCCGACCGCCGGCGATCTGCGGCTGATTGTCGCGATCATCAAGACCATCACCGACCTGGAGCGCATCGGCGACGAGGGCGAGAAGGTCGGTAATATCGCATCGCGACTGGCCGTGATGGAGCGTCCCGAGAACAAGTATCGCGAGGTCAAGCACATGAGCCGCCTCGTGGCGGAGATGGTGCACGACGCGCTGGATGCCTTTGCGCGCATGGATGCCCAGGCCGCGCTCAAGGTGGCGCGCCGCGATCGCATGGTCGACGAGGAATACGAATCGATACATCGCCAGTGCATCACCTTCATGATGGAAGATCCGCGCAACATCCGGCGCACGCTCGATGTCATGTGGATCGTGCGCTCGCTGGAGCGGGTTGGCGATCACGCCAAGAACATCTGCGAATATGTGATCTTCATGGTGCACGGGAAGGATGTCCGGCACACGCGACTCGAGGATGTCGAGCGCGATCTGGGTTCGCCTGCCGCCTGATGGCCTTGCTACGGTCGCTGCGCTCTCACCGGCTGGCATGCAATCTGCTGGCTGCCGCGGCCTGCGCTGCGCTGCTGGGCTATGCGCTGTACTCGCAGTACCAGCTGCGGCTCGAACCATGCCCGCTGTGCATATTCCAGCGGATTGCAGTGGCGGCGCTGGGTGTGACGTTCCTGCTCGCGGCGCTGGTACCGGCGCGCGCGGGTGATGGGCACGGTGGCGTCGCTGCTGATCGCGCTGGTCGCGCTGGCCGGAGCCGGGGTGGCCGCCCGCCACCTGTACATCCAGTCGCTGCCGCCGGGAATGGTGCCGGTGTGCGGGGCTACGCTGAACTACATGTGGGAGATATTTCCGCCCACTGAAGTGCTGCGCAAGGTGCTCACCGGTTCCGGAGAATGCGCAAAGATCGAGTGGACCTTCCTGGGCCTGGCCATGCCCGCGTGGGTGCTGATCTGGGTGCTGGCACTGGGTGCCACCGGTGTCCTGCTGAACTGGCGCAGCCGCGAGTAACGGCTTCAGCCCTCAGGCCAGCAGGCGGCGCAGCGTCTCCACATACATCCTGTGCAGGGCATCTATCTGCGCCACTTCCACCGATTCATTCACCTTGTGAATGCTGGCATTGGTGACACCGAGTTCGACTACCTGGCTGCCCAGGGTTGCGATGAAGCGGCCATCCGATGTGCCGCCGCCGGTGCTGAGCTTCGGCGGACTGCCGTTGACCAGCGTGACCGCCTCGCAAACTGCCTGCGAAAGCGCGCCAGCCGGTGTGTAGAACGGCTCGCCCGACACATACCACTCTATGGTGTAACGCACACCGTGCCGGTCGAGAATGCCTTCCACGGTACGGCGCAGCGAGTCCTGCGTCTGTACGGGTGAATAGCGCAGATTGAACCGGGCTTTCAGTTCCCCGGGAATGACATTCGGCGCACCGGTTCCGGCGTTCAGGTTCGAGATCTGGAAGGTGGTGGGCTGGAAATGCTCGTTGCCCTGATCCCATACATGCTGGGTCAGTTCCGCCAGGGCCGGTGCCAGCATGTGCACCGGATTCATGGCCAGGTCCGGGTAGGCCACGTGGCCCTGTACGCCGTGCACGGTAAGCCGGCCGCTGAACGAGCCACGGCGCCCGATCTTGATGGTGTCGCCGACGCGATGCTCGCTGGAAGGTTCACCCACGATGCACCAGTCGATGCGTTGGCCGCGCGCCCGCAGAACCTCGACCACGCGCTTGGTGCCATCGACTGACGGGCCCTCTTCGTCGCTGGTGATCAGGAAGGCAATCGTGCCCCTGTGGTCGGGGCGCTAGCGCACGAAGGCTTCGGCTGCGGTAACCATGGCGGCGAGGCCGCTCTTCATGTCGGCGGCACCGCGTCCATGGAGCTTGCCATCCACGATGCTGGGCTTGAATGGATCGGTGTGCCATTCCTCCAGCGGGCCGGTGGGTACGACATCCGTATGGCCGGCGAAACACAGCACCGGAGCACCACTGCCGTGGGTGGCCCAGAAGTTCTCGACGCTGCCGAAGTTCAGCAATTCGTTCCTGAACCCCACTGCGGCCAGGCGCTCCATCATCAACTGCTGGCAGCCATGGTCCGTGGGCGTAACGGAAGGGCGCGAGATGAGATCCTGCGTCAGCTGCAGGGTGTCAGGATTCTGCAATGTGAAGTGTCCGTAGTGATTGAGCCAGATGTTTGCAAGGCGCAAGAGTGTAGTGGATTCAATGAGTTAAGGCGCAGGAAAGGATTGTTACAAACTGCAATCAAAGTGAAATATTTCATCTTTACAGTGCGCTCAGGCCAGAGGTTGCCAGTCCAGATTCAATCAGGAGTTAAACACATGATCCGTAAAGTCCCGCTCGCTGCCGCCATGCTTTCGTCCCTGCTGTTCGGGTCGGTCGCCATGGCCCAGTCCGGTCGTGATTACATCACGGTGGTGGGATCCTCGACGGTGTATCCATTCACCACGACGGTGGCCGAGCAGTTCGGCAAGGCCGGCAAGTTCAAGACTCCGAAGGTGGAGAGCACCGGTACCGGCGGCGGCATCAAGCTGTTCTGCGGCGGTGTGGGCGTCCAGCATCCGGATATCGTCAATGCCTCGCGCGCCATCAAGACCGCTGAACTGGAAGCCTGCGCCAAGGCTGGTGTTGCTGCCAAGGACATCGTGGAAATCATGATCGGGTACGACGGAATTGTCGTAGCCAGCTCCAGCAAGGGCAAGCCCTACAAGCTGACTCGCCGGGATATCTATCTCGGGCTTGCCAAGCAGATTCCGGATCCGGCCAATCCGTCGGCGTTGATCCCCAACCCCAACAAGACCTGGAACCAGGTGAACAAGGCGTTGCCTGCCGACAAGATCGAAGTGCTGGGTCCGCCGCCGACTTCGGGTACGCGCGATGCTTTCGTGGAAATGGTCATGGAAGCCGGTTGCTCGACCTTTCCGTGGATCAAGTCGCTGAAGGAAGTGGATGAGAGCCGCTACAAGCGTGTCTGCGATGCCATGCGCGAAGACGGTGGTTATGTCGAGGCTGGCGAGAACGACAACCTGATCGTGCAGAAACTTGAAGCCAATCCGAAGGCGCTGGGCATCTTCGGCTACAGCTTCCTGGAAGAGAACATCAGCCAGCTGCAGGGCGCCACGGTGGATGGTGTCGCCCCGGTCTTCGACAACATCGCCTCGTTGAAGTACCCCGTGTCGCGTCCGCTCTTCATCTACGTGAAGAAGGCGCATGTCGGCGTGATTCCCGGCATACGTGAGTTCATCGCCGAGTACGTGAGCGACCGCGCGATGGGCGGCGAGGGTTACCTGGCCGACAAGGGTCTGGTGCCGATGTCCGCTGGCGACCTCGCCAAGGTGCGCAGCAGCGCGCTGGCCAGGATCAAGTAACCAGTCAATTCATGGAACACAAGAACACGCGAATGCAAAAAGTCCCTTCTCCTGCCCCCCACATCGCCTCGCTCATGCCGACGGTCCTGGCCAGCGTGCTCGCGCTCGCAGTCGCGGTACCCGTCACTGCATCGGCAGACGAAGTCAGTGAATTGAAGGCGGCGGTCGCGGCTCTCCAGCACCGCCTCGACCAGCTGGAGGCGCGCGCGAACACTGTCGACGACACGAACGACAGGCAGACCGACCAGATCGCCGTGGCGAAGGCGAACATGGGCACCTGGGTACAGAACTTCACCTGGAAGGGGGATCTGCGTTACCGCAACGAGAACATCGAGCAGCAGTACACCCCCGACCGCAACCGCGATCGCATCCGTGTCCGTGCCGGTTTCGTGGCCAGGGTGAACGATACCGTCAAGACGGAAATCGGCCTGGCGACGTCCGAGGCTTCAATCCTTGCCGACGGCGCCGACTCGCGTTCGTCCAATCAGACGCTGACCAACGGCAACTCCAGAAAAGGTGTGTACATCGACCTGGCCTACGCCGAATGGCAGCCGCATGCCGACTGGAGATTCACCGTGGGCAAGATGAAATACCCGTGGGTGCGTGCCGGTCAGAGCGTGTTCTTCGACGGCGACGTGAATCCCGAGGGTGCGGCGATCAACTTCGCGCATGGCGACTTCTTTGCCAGCACTTTCTACAACATCCTGGAGGAGCGCAGCACTGCCGGCGAAAGCACGATGACCGGCCAGCAGGTGGGCTGGAAGCCGCTGCTCGGTCCCGGTCGCCTGACCCTGGGCGCCGGCTATTTCGACATGCACAGCGTGCAGAACCGCACACCGGCATACAGCGCGGCGAACGGCAACACCACCAGGAACACCGGTTGCTTTGGCGGCGGTACGGGCTGCCTCGCCAGCGACTACAACCTGATGGACGTGTTCGCCGAATATGGCTTCACCTCGATCCTCGGCAGGCCGCTGTCCCTGTATGTGGAGTACGTCAGGAACGACAAGGCCATCAACACTCTCGATACGGCCTACAGCGCCGGCGTGCTCTACGGCAAGGCGTCGGATCCGCACACCTGGGAAATCGGCTACTACTACGCCCAGGTCGAGAAGGACGGGCTCTACGGCGAGTACATCGATTCCGACTGGGGTTCGGGCAGCACCGATGCCAAGGGCAGCGTCCTGAAGTTCGCCTATGCCTTCGCGAAGGGCTGGACGCTCAATTCCACGTACTTCCTGAACAAGACGAACATGGATGTGGCGGCAAGCGGAACAGGCGTGCCCAGCGGCGCGTTCAACCGCGACTACAAGCGGCTGCAGATCGACATGAACTTCAAGTACTGATCCGGCAGGCCTGCCGCCTGCGGTCTGGCAACGGCCCCCGCGTCCCGGGGGCTGTTGCGGAGATTGTCATATTGGCAGGCTATACTTGCCATAACTGGTGGGTCCAACACACCGGACGCCTGCAGATACACCCGGATATGCATGTCTACTAGCGCACTGCTGTTGTTGATTGCCGCAATGGCGGTACTGGGATACTGGCTCGGCAAACACCGCTCGCTGGCGCTTGTGGGTGGTGGCAGGGGTATCCGTCAGCTGCATTCCCTGCCTGGTTACTACGGGCTGCTCACTGCGCTCTGGTGCGCGCTGCCATGCCTGGCAATCCTCCTGGTCTGGCTCGCGGGCCAGGAAAGCGTCATCACGACGCTGGTCCTGCGTGGACTCGGTACGGCAGCGACCAGTGAGCACGCCAGCAGCGGTCTGTTGATGAACAACATCCGCAATGTGGCTGCCGGCGTCATTCCGGCCGATGGCGTCAGCCCGCAGGTTCAGGCGGGTGCGGCAGAATATCTGCGTCTGCGCAGCATATCGGCGATGGCCATATCGGGCGTCATACTGGCTCTGGGACTGGCGGCGCTGTTCTGGGTGCGGGCGCGTATAGCGCCGCAGTTGCGGGCACGCAATGCGGTGGAAGCCATCGCCGAGAAATTGCTGCTGGCCTGCTCCACCCTGGCCGTGTTCGTGACCCTGGGCATCGTGCTGTCGGTGGCTTACGAATCAATCCGGTTCTTCCATTCCGTACCAGTGCATGACTTCCTGTTTGGAATCGAGTGGAGTCCGCAAACCAGAATGCGCGATGACCAGATCGGGTCATCAGGCAGTTTTGGTGCGGTGCCACTCTTTCTGGGCACGGCGATGATTTCGGGTATTGCGATGCTTGTCGCGGTGCCCGTAGGCCTGTTTTCAGCCATCTACCTGTCGGAATATGCCAACCGCAGGTTCCGCTCGGTCGCCAAACCCCTGCTCGAGATCCTTGCAGGCATCCCCACCGTCGTCTACGGATTCTTCGCGGCATTGACCGTGGGCCCCATACTGCGCGGATTCGGCGAGAGCGTCGGCCTGGAGGTCGCGTCGGAAAGCGCGCTGGCTGCCGGCCTCGTGATGGGCATCATGATCATTCCATTCGTGTCTTCGCTGGCAGACGACATGATCACGGCCGTGCCGCAGTCCCTGCGCGATGGTGCCTATGCACTTGGCGCCACGCGCTCCGAGACCATCAAGCAGGTGGTGCTGCGCGCAGCGCTGCCGGGCATCGTCGGCGGCGTGCTGCTGGCAGTCTCGCGCGCGATCGGCGAAACCATGATCGTCGTGATGGCGGCGGGCCTGGCCGCCAACATGACTGCCAATCCGCTGGATGCGGTAACCACGGTTACCGTCCAGATCGTGACCCTGCTCACCGGCGACCAGGAATTCGACAGCCCCAAGACGCTGGCGGCGTTCGCGCTCGGGCTGGTGCTGTTCCTGGTTACCCTTTCGCTGAATGTCTTTGCGCTGTACATCGTGCGCAAGTATCGGGAGCAGTATGAGTAGTCGCACGGCGGCAGATACCCGGCTGCTGGTGGAAAAAAGCCTGCGCCGCCGCGCCTGGGCCGAGCGCAGGTTTCGCGCCTATGGACTTGGCGCGGTGCTGCTGGGTGTCGTGTTTGTCTTCTTCCTGTTCGCCTCCATCATATCGAAGGGATATACGGCATTCCTGCAGGCCCGCGTGACGCTGGATATCTTCTACGACCCGGCCGCCATCGATCCGGAAGGCACGCGACAGGCAGAAACGCTGGCCATGGCCAACTATTCCGCGCTGGTCCGGGCCGCGCTGCGGGAGAAATTTCCGGAGATAGAGGGCAATGCGCGCCGCCGTGCGTTATATGCCCTGGTGAGCAGTTCCGCAGCGTTTGAGCTGCAGCATCGTGTCCAGGCAGATCCGTCACTGCTCGGGCAACGGCAGCGACTGTCGTTTCTCGCCGCAGCAAATGTCGACCAGTTGCTGAAGGGCAAGATCGACCGGCGGCTGCCTGAGGCCAACCGGGTGCTGACCGATCAGCAGATCGCCTGCGCAGACAAGCTGGTGAACGACGGGCAGCTGAAGCTGCGATTCAACAGCGCCTTCTTCACCGGGGGAGACTCGCGCGAACCCGAGCAGGCAGGTGTCTGGGGTGCGGTAGTGGGTTCGATGTATACCCTGGCGGTCACGCTGCTGCTGTCTTTCCCGATCGGTGTTGCCGCGGCGATTTACCTGGAAGAGTTCGCCCCGCGAAATCGCTGGACCGATCTGATCGAGGTGAACATCAACAATCTGGCTGCGGTTCCGTCCATCGTATTCGGTCTGCTTGGCCTCGCCATGTTCCTGAATTTCTTTGGCATGCCGCGCTCCGCGCCGCTGGTGGGCGGCTTTGTGCTGACGCTGCTGACGCTGCCGACCATCATCATTGCCAGCCGTGCAGCGCTCAAGGCAGTGCCGCCCTCGATTCGCGAGGCTGCATTTGGCATGGGTGCATCCAGATTGCAGATGGTAGGCCATCACGTGCTGCCGCTTGCCATGCCCGGCATACTGACGGGCACCATCATCGGCATGGCGCGCGCGCTGGGCGAGACAGCGCCGTTGCTGATGATCGGCATGGTGGCTTTCATCGTGAACGTCCCCAGGTCACTGGCCGACCCCGCCACGGTGCTGCCGGTGCAGATCTATCTCTGGGCCGACAGTTCCGAGCGTGCCTTCCTGGAGCGCACCTCGGCGGCCATCATTGTGCTGCTGGCCTTCCTGATCGTCATGAACGCCGCCGCCGTCATACTGCGCAACCGCTTCGAGCGGCGCTGGTAACCTTGGGTTCGAGGAGCCTTTTCCATGTCTGCTGAATCGACCGCAATTCCCGTGCCCGTATTGCCGGTGTCTGCTGCATGCAAGACCGTTGGCAGCGTGGCGGTGGCCGATCCGCTGATCAGTGCCCGCGACGTCAACGTCTACTACGGCGAAAAACGCGCCATCATGGACGTGAACATCGACATCGCCCGCAACCAGGTGCTGGCGATGATCGGGCCGTCCGGCTGCGGCAAGTCCACCTTCCTGCGCTGCCTCAACCGCATGAACGACACCATCGAAGGTGCGCGGGTCACCGGCCTCATCAGCATGGAAGGCAGCGACATCTACGACAAGCGCAAGGACGTGGTGCAGCTGCGGGCGCGCATCGGCATGGTGTTCCAGAAGCCCAATCCGTTTCCCAAGACCATCTATGAAAACGTGGCCTATGGGCCGCGCATCCATGGCCTCGCCGCGGACCGGGTCGAGCTGGATGAAATCGTGACCACCAGCCTGCGGCGCGCGGGCCTGTGGGATGAAGTGAAGGATCGCCTCAACAATCCCGGCACGGGGCTTTCCGGCGGCCAGCAGCAGCGTCTGTGCATTGCCCGGACCATTGCCGTGAATCCGGAAGTGATCCTGATGGACGAGCCCTGCTCGGCGCTGGATCCGATCGCCACTGCGCGCATCGAGGACCTGATCGACGAACTGCGCGCGAGCTACGCCATCGTCATCGTCACGCACTCGATGCAGCAGGCGGCGCGCGTGTCGCAGCGCACGGCGTACTTCCATCTCGGTGACCTGATCGAAGTGGGGGAGACGGACCGGATCTTCACCAATCCGCGGCACAAGCTCACGGAAGACTACATCACGGGCCGCTTCGGTTAGGTCCCGGTCTCGGGGATCCGCAATCAGTCTGTCGAACGCAGCAGTTCGTTGGTCGAGGTTTTTGCCCGCGTCTTCGCATCGACGCGTTTCACGATCACGGCACAGGCCAGGCTGTACTTGCCGTCGCTGGAAGGCAGTGAGCCCGGCACGACGACCGATCCGGGCGGTACGCGGCCGTAGGTGACTTCACCGGTTGCCCGTTCGTAAATGCGCGTGCTCTGGCTGATGTATACGCCCATGGCGAGCACCGAACCTTCACCGATGATCACGCCTTCCACCACTTCGGAGCGCGCGCCGATGAAGCAGTCGTCCTCGATGATGGTGGGCGAAGCCTGCAGCGGTTCCAGCACGCCACCGATGCCGACGCCGCCGGAAAGGTGCACGTTCCTGCCGATCTGCGCGCAGGAGCCGACGGTGGACCAGGTGTCCACCATGGTGCCGGCATCGACATAGGCGCCGATGTTCACGAAGGAAGGCATGAGCACGACGTTGGGTGCGATGTAGGAGCCGCGACGCGCAGTGGCAGTCGGCACCACGCGCACCCCGCCGGCCTTGAGTTCGGCGGCATTCTGGTCGGCGAACTTCAGCGGCACCTTGTCGTAGTAGCGCAACGCACCGGCATCCATCGGCTGGTTGTCGTTGGCGCGGAAATACAGCAGCACGGCCTTCTTCAGCCATTCATTCACCTGCCAGCTGTCGCCATGTTTCTCGGCCACACGGGCGCGGCCGGTGTCGAGCAGGCCGATGCAGTCTTCCACTGCCTGCCGCAGCGCGCTGTCGATGGTCGACGGGGTGATGTCGGCGCGCTTCTCGAAAGCCGCTTCGATGGTCTGGCGCAGGGAGTCGCTCATGGCTTTGCAGTGTTCCGTGAAAGAAGAAAATCGCGAATGCGGGTGGCAGCCTGCACACATTCTGCTTCCGAAGCAACGAGCGAGATGCGCACGAAGCCGGCGCCCGGATTGCCCCGTGGCGTCTGCCGGGCGAGGTAGCTGCCGGGCACGACGGTGACGTTCTGTGCTGCGAACAGGCCGGCCGTGAACGCCTCGTCATCACCGCCGACATTCAGCCACAGGTAGAAGCCACCCGCAGGGCGGGGGGTCTCGACCACCGGCGCGAGAATGGGCAGCACCCGGTCAAACTTGCGCCGGTACAGCGCGCGGTTGGCGACCACGTGTGCATCCTCGCTCCAGGCGGTGATGCTGGCCTTCTGCGTCGGTATCGGCATGGCGCAGCCGTGATAAGTGCGGTACAGCAGGAAGGACTTGATCAGGGCCGCGTCCCCGGCAACGAAGCCGGAGCGCAGGCCGGGCAGGCTGGAACGCTTCGACAGCGAATGAAATGTCATGCAGCGCCTGAAGGCAGTGTTGCCCATGGCGGCGGCGGCGCCGAGCAGCGATGGCGGCGGGGCGGATTCATCGTCGAACAGGTCTGCATAGCACTCGTCCGATGCGACCACGAAATCGTACTGTTCGGCCAGGCGCAGTGCGCGTTGCAGCCAGGCCGTGCTCATGACCGCGCCCACCGGGTTGGCCGGGCTGCACAGGAACAGCAGCTGGCAGCGCTTCCATGCATCCACCGGCACGGCATCGAGGTCCGGCAGGAAGCCGTTTTCAGGCGTGGTGTCGAGATAGTGCGGTTCGGCGCCGGCCAGCAGTGCCGCCCCTTCGTAGATCTGGTAGCCGGGATTCGGCATGAGCACCAGTGGAGTTTGCGCGCCGCTGCGCGAATCCACCACGGCCTGCACGAACGCAAACAGGGCCTCGCGCGTACCGTTCACTGGCAGCACCTGCGCATCGCCGTCGACACTGCCCGCCGGCATTCCGAAGCGTCGTTCGGCCCAGCGCGCAGCGGCCGCGCGCAATTCCGGCAGGCCGCGCGTGGCCGGATAACTGCCGAGTTCGGCCAGGTGCGCGCGCAGGGTATCGAGCACAAATGCCGGCGGCGCGTGCCTGGGCTCACCGATCGACAGCGGAATATGCGACAGCTGCGCCGGCGGTGTCAGGCCCTGCTTCAGGATCGCAAGGCGTTCCAATGGGTAGGCGGCGAGCCGCTGGAAGCCCGGGTTCATCGATCGACTCAGGTCGTGCGTGTCAGCGCCGCGATCAGCTTGTTCTTGAGCTGCTCGGCCGTCACGTCGTCGAGCGGGCGCTGCGAAGTATCGGTGACGTAGAACACGTCCTCCGCGCGTTCGCCGATGGTGCTGATGCGCGCACCCTGCAGGTCGATGCGATCCTCCCACAGCACCTTGCCGATATCGCACAGCAGGCCCGGCCGGTCACCCGCCACCAGTTCCAGCGCCGAGCGGTTGTTGCGGAAGTCCCGGGTAATGGTCACACGCGTTGGCGTGTTGAACATGCGTACCTGGCGTGGTGCGCGCCGCGATACCGCGGTCGGGGATTCCTCCGGCCGTCGCAGTGAATTCCACAGCGACTGCTCCATGTCCTCGACGCGGTCGGAATCGGTGATGGGCGAGCCGTTGTCTTCCAGCACGTGATAGATGTCGAGGCTGAAGCCGTTGGCGGCCGGGGTGATGCGTGCATCGACGATCGTCAGGCCCTGCTGGTCCAGCACGGCGGTGGCCCGCGCAAAGCCGTGACGGCGATGCGGTGCATAGATGAGCACGGCCGTGGTGCCGCGCTGGCTGTGCGCCTGCACCGCCACCAGCGGCTCGTCCGCGCCACCCTCGCGCGAGGCGCAGAGCCCGGTAAACCAGGCAATTTCCTCCGGCGAGTGGCGCAGGAAGAATGTGGACGACAGTGGCGCCCATGCCCGGTCGATATCGGCGCTGTCGATTTTCTGCGGCGCCAGCAGCGCGCGCGCAGCCTCCTTGTTCTCGGTGATCAGCTGGATTTCATCGAGCGGGCTTTCCAGGCCCCGGCGCAGCGCCGCGCGCACGCTTTCATAGAACTCGTGGAACAGCGAGGCCTTCCAGGAGTTCCACAGCTTCGGATTCGTGCCGCGCACATCGGCGCAGGTCAGCAGATAGAGATAGTCGAGGCGCGATTCATCGCCCACCAGCCGCGCGAACTCGCTTACCACCGCCGGATCGCCGATGTCCTTCTTCTGCGCCGTGACCGACATGGTCAGGTGCTGGCGCACCAGCCAGGCCACCAGTCGCGCATCGTAGGGCGAGAGACCCTGTTCGAGGCAGAAGGCTTCGGCATCGACCGCACCCAGCTCGGAGTGGTCCCCGCCGCGGCCCTTGGCGATGTCATGAAAAAGTGCAGCCAGGTAGGCGATTTCCGGCTTCGGAAGCTGCTGCATGAGGCTCGACAATTTCGGCAGCTCGTGATCGAACTTCGGCATCGCGAGGCGGCGCAGGTTGCTGACCACGAACAGCGTATGCGCATCGACGGTATAGGCGTGGAACAGGTCGTACTGCATGCGGCCGACGATGCGACCGAAAGCCGGAATGTAGCGCCCGAGCACGCCATAGGTGTTCATCCGGCGCAGTTCGTGGGTAACCCCGAACGGGGCGCGCAGGATGTCCTGGAACAGCCGGTGATGGCGCGGATTCTGGCGGAATTCCTCGTCGACCAGCCACAGGTGGCGCGAGATGGCGCGCATGGTGCTGGCGCTGACGCCACGCACCTGCGGGTTCTGCTGCAGCAGCACGAACAGTTCCAGCAGCGCAGACGGCGAGCGTGCAAACACATCCGGCGCAACGGCTTCCAGGTATTCATTGCGGATCTGGAAGCGGGCATTCAATACCTGTGGCGCAGTGTCGCCCGGCAGGATCGCGTCGCGAAACGCCTGCAGCAGCAGCTCGTTCAGGAAGCTGACATCCAGCACCGTGCGGTAGTAACGCTGCATCAGCTGCTCGACGGCCAGCGTATAGCTGGCATCCTCATAGCCGAAGGTCTTGGCAAGCCGGATCTGGTGATCGAACAGCAGCCGGTCCTCGTGCCGGCCCGTAATGGCATGCAGGCCGAAGCGCACCTTCCACAGGAAATCCTGCGCCTGCTTCAGCTTGCGCAGTTCGGCCGGTGTCAGGAAGCCCTTGGTCACCAGTTCGTCGAGACTCTGCACGCCGAAGTGACGCTTGGCGACCCAGCCTATGGTCTGCAGGTCGCGCAGGCCGCCCGGACCGGTCTTGACGTTGGGTTCAAGGTTGTAGGCGGTGTCGTTGGCCTTCAGGTGCCGCTCGCGCTGCTCCTGCAGCTTGGCCTCGAAAAAGCGGTTCGAGGGCCAGACCTTGTCGGGGGCCAGTGCGGCGCGCATCTCGGCCAGCAGCGCATGCGAACCGGCCAGCAGGCGGGCCTCCAGCAGCGTGGTCATCACGCCCACGTCCGCCGCGCTTTCTTCCGCGCATTCCGCGGCGGTGCGCACGCTGTTGCCGACTTCAAGTCCGATGTCCCACAGGAAGGTGATGACCTGTTCCAGCTGCGAGCGATCCTCGGCCGACAGCGCCCTGCCGGTGGGCGTGAGGATCAGGATGTCGACGTCGGAGTGGGGGTGCAGCTCGCCGCGGCCATAGCCGCCGACGGCCAGCAACGCCATGTCCGCAGCCAGATCCGGTTGCAGCAGCTGCTGCCACAGTGCGCGCAGCAACATGTCGATGAACTGCGCGCGTGCGCGCACCAGCACCTCGATGCTCTCTTCCGCTGCAAACCGCTCGCGCAGTTCCTCCTGCGCATCCTGGATCAGCTTGCGGCAGACATCGCGCGAGTACTGGCCTTCGATGAGCAGCTGCGGCAGCCGGTCGAGCAATGGCCACGGCGGCATCTCGACGCCAATGCCTGCATCGTCGTCATCCAGCGAAGCCTGTTGCATCGAGACCATCAGGCTACCTTCGCTTCGCCTGTGCTGCGCTCGGCAGCGCCCAGCGTGAGCACTTCGAAGCCATCGGCGGTCACGAGGATGGTGTGTTCCCATTGCGCCGACAGGGAATGATCCTTGGTCACCACGGTCCAGCCATCTTCGAGCGGCGGCTTCACATACCGCTTGCCCGCGTTGATCATCGGTTCGATGGTGAAGGTCATGCCCTCGCGCAGTACCGTGCCGGTGCCCGGCTTGCCGTAGTGGAGCACCTGCGGATCCTCGTGGTAGATGCGGCCGATGCCATGGCCACAGTACTCCTGCACCACGGAGAAACCTTCGCTTTCGGCAAGCGTCTGGATGGTGTGGCCGATGTCGCCCAGACGGGCGCCCGGTCGCACCACCTGGATGGCGGCCCACATGGCGGCGCGGGTCACCCGCGTCAGCCGCTCGCCCAGCACGCTGGGTTTGCCGGCGAAGTACATGCGGCTGGTGTCGCCGTGGAAGCCGTCGTGAATGACGGTGACGTCGATGTTGACGATGTCGCCCGCCTTGAGCTTCCTGTCGTTGGGAATGCCGTGGCAGACCACGTGGTTGACCGAGGTGCAGATGGTCTTCGGAAAGCCGTTGTAGCCCACGTTGGCGGGTATCGCCCGCTGCTGGTGGACGATGAAATCGTGGCACAGACGGTCCAGTTCATCCGTGGTCACCCCGGGCTGGACATGGGGCTCGATCATGTCCAGCACGTCGGCCGCCAGACGGCCTGCAATCCGCATTTTCTGCTGCTCTTCCAGGGACTTGATTGTGATGGGCATGTTGCGGCGCGAAAGCCTGGGGTTTACGCCAGCGTAAGGCGTTGTTCGGGCGGGAAGTTCATGGTATAAAGCGCGGCCTTTTTTGGCAAACCAATCCCTGTGCTTTTCGACACTGG